>JAIROA010000001.1 GCA_031257775.1 Synergistaceae bacterium | reverse complement strand
CTGGAGGAGGCCGTCTCCCGCGTCCTGAGCGGTTTGGACGGAGATGAGGCGCCTGCCGGGAGGGTACTGCTCCTGCCTGTTGCCTACGGAGGCGAATATGGCCCGGATATGGCAGGCGTGTCGGAGCATACGGGGCTGTGCGAAGAAGAGATAGTAAAGAGGCATTCGGCGCGTGACTGCTACTGCTATATGATCGGCTTCACACCGGGATTCGGGTATCTTGGAGGGATGGACGAATCCCTGGCAACGCCGAGGCTCAAAAAGCCGCGCCTTTCCATTCCGGCGGGGAGCGTCGGGATAGCGGGCGCCCAGACTGGCGTGTATAGCGTATCTAGCCCCGGCGGCTGGCGGATAATCGGCAGGACGCCTATGACACTGTTCGATCCGGACGACGCTCTTTGCCCGACGCTCTTCGAGCCGGGCGGGTTCGTCCGCTTCTGTCCGATATCATCCGACGAATATGAGGCTATAAGCCGCGACGAAAAAGCCCGCAAAACCGGCAGGTATGACGCCGCCGGAACGGGTTTGGAGGGACGGCTATGACGCTTTCCATCGTAAAGCCCGGTTTTTTCACCACCGTTCAGGATCTCGGGAGGCACGGTTTTCAGAGCAGGGGTATTTCCGTCTCAGGCCCTATGGATCGTTTCTCTCTCAGGATCGGCAACGCTATGCTCGGAAACCGCGAAAACGCGGCGGCACTCGAGATAACCGTCATTGGCCCGGAGGCCGTTTTCGAGGATGATCGCTGCGTCGTGCTGACCGGCAGCGATTCCGGCATGGAGATAAACGGCCTGACCGCAAACGCCTGGACCGTTTACCGGCTCAGGGCGGGGGACAGGGTAAAAGCCGGAACGCTTTCCGAGGGGTGCCGGTCGTACCTGTGCGTGAGCGGCGGGATTGACGTGCCGCTTGTGATGGGAAGCCGCTCGACTTTCACAAGGGCCGGAATCGGCGGCTATAAGGGGCGTCAGTTAGCCTCAGGCGATCGCGTCCCTCTTTGCGGGAATCCCCCTTTATGGCGGAGATCCGAAGGCTTCGTCTGCCCGCCCGAACTTAGGCCGGCCTTTGGCGGGGAGGTGCCGATCCTGGCTATTGACGGCCCTCAGGCGGACGCGTTTGCTGAAAGAGGCATTGGGACGTTTTACGGTGAAATCTACACTGTGACGAACGAGTCGGACAGGATGGGGTATCGCCTGGATGGCCCGGCGATAGAGCTAAAAGGCGGCGCGGACATCATATCGGACGGCATAGTCCATGGAGCGGTTCAGGTCCCGGGCGACGGACGCCCGATAGTCATGATGGCGGACTGCCAGACAACCGGCGGATACGCGAAGATCGCGACGGTATGCGCGTGGTCGGCTGCCGCTCTGGCGCACAGGCTTCCCGGAGACGAAGTCCGGTTCGCCCGGATAAGCGAGGGCCGGGCGACGGAACTTTTGAAAGAATTCGAAAAAAACCTGACGAAGCTAACGGAGCTGCGGGCGACGTACAGATCGAGGCCGGGAGGACGGATATGAGCGACATTAAAAACCTTGCGATTGACATGAACAGCGATATCGGGGAGGGCTTTGGCGCCTGGAGCATGGGGGATGACAGCGCGATACTGGACTCTGTGTCGTCGGCGAACATCGCCTGCGGCTATCACGCCGGGGATCCCTCCATAATGCGGAAAACAGTTGAAATGTGCGCGGATCGCGGGGTAGGGATAGGAGCGCACGTCTCATATCCTGACCTCGCGGGCTTTGGGAGGCGGGAGATGGCGCTTAGCCCTCAGGAGGTCTATGACTGCTGCCTGTATCAGATCGGCGCCCTTGGCGCTTTCTGCATGGCTTCCGGGGCGCCGCTTCGCCATGTGAAGCCCCACGGCGCCCTTTACAACAGGGCCGCGAAGGATCGCGGCATCGCCGACGCCATAACCAGGGCCGCTAAGGACTCGGGAGGCTTCATCCTTTTAGGCATGGCAAATTCCGAGATGGAAGCTTCCGCGAAGGCGGCGGGCCTTCCGTTTGCTTCGGAGGCGTTCGCTGACAGGGCTTATATGAGCGACGGGACGCTTATGCCCCGCTCAATGGAAGGATCTGTGATACATGACGCGGCTGTTGCGGCGCGCAGGGCTGTACGGATGGCATGTCGGGGGACGGTCGTGGCCTCGGACGGGAGCGAGATATCGTTCCGCCCCGATTCGATCTGCCTGCACGGCGACACGCCGGAAGCGGTAGGGATGGCTCTTGCGGTCCGCGGGGCTCTTGCGGAGGCCGGAGTCGAGATAAGGGCAATGGGGGGATTGTGATATGACGAATGCGGAAATGCTTGCCGGCGCCTCGCCGGATGAGGCGCGGGCCATCATAAGGGACGGGCGCTGGAACGGCCCTACGTCCGGGATCTCGCTCGGGAGCGTTCAGGCAAATATGATCGTCCTGCCGGAAAGCTGGGCTTACGACTTCCTGCTTTTTGCGGTGAGGAACCCAAAACCATGTCCGATACTTGACGTAACGGAAGCGGGGGATCCCGAGCCAAAGCTGATAGCGCCGGGCGCAGACGTCCGCACCGACCTGCCGAAATACAGGATATGGGAGAACGGGCATCTCGTGGACGAGCCCGAAGACATAAAATCGGCCTGGAGGGATGACTTGGTCGCATTCATGATCGGCTGCTCATTCTCCTTTGAGAACGCGTTGCTGGATGCCGGCATCGGGATCAGGCACATAGAGGAAGGCGTAAACGTGCCGATGTACGTCACGGACATTCCCTGCGTACCGGCGGGGCGCTTCAGCGGCATGACGGTGGTCAGCATGAGGCCTGTGCCGCATAGCCAGGTCACGAAGGCCGCGCTATGCACGGCGCGTTTCCCGGCGGTTCACGGGGCGCCGCTGCACATAGGGGATCCGGCCGGTATAGGGATTAAGGATATCGGGCAACCTGATTTCGGGGACGCCGTTACCGTAAACCCCGGAGAGACTACGGTGTTCTGGGCCTGCGGCGTCACCCCGCAAGCGGCTGTCATGAAATCGAGGCCTCCTTTCGCGATCACTCACTCGCCTGGGCACATGTTCATATCCGACAGGCGCGACAGCGATTACGCCGTGTTTTGATTGTTTTTCACGCTTTATTCATCAGATCGCAAATTTATATGTCCGATTTGTTAAGGCTTTAAGGCTTCCTGCCGTGCTGGGCAATCAATGCCATGACGGGTTCATATAATTGGACTCGTGAGATTTGTTGACATGAATGATCTTTCTGATATCCTTATAAGCGAGGATGGTGTCTTTATTTCAGTTTTGTCATTTTATTGACGGAAGCAAAATAAATCTCCGAAACCGTGTGCCTTTAAATCTGTAAAAGACAGTTTTTTTGTTAAGTATATCTTGTTGTTATTCTTGACAAGGGTAGGCTTGTTGTGATTATATCTTTATTGTTATGGAGGATGTCCTCCTAGCATGGCCGAAGTTGTTAATGGGCGTCGTTAAGAATTGCCGGTATTTTATTGAGGAATATTGCCCAGAGCCGTTTTTGCTCCGAGAAGAGGAGGGGTGCCTAAATGGGGTTATTCAGCAAGAAGGCAGGCGGCACGAGGGCCGGGTTGTTCGTATATGGCGGAGTAATGCAGTACGTCGAGATCTCGGAGGCCGGCAGGGGGGTGTACCGCGTCGAGCAGTGCATCGATGCCCCTTATGATCTTGGCGAGGTAGGCGGCGAGCTTTTCTCGACTCAAAAGAAAATAGAGGAAAACCTGCGGGCGCTCAAAAAAGCTATAGGGAAAAAATGGGCCGGTAAGGTGTATGCGGGCATTCAGTCGAAGGATGTCCTTCTTCGCACGTTCGAGCTGCCGCAGATGACCATAGAGGACGCAAAAAACGCATTCAGGTATGAATTCGATAAATTTTTCCCCATACCAGTCGAAGACGCGGTTTACGATGTCACGTTCATCGACCGCCCCAGACGGGAAGACTCGGCGCCCGGAATCATTGTCGACTGCATAGCGGCTGCAGTGAGGAGCTCGACTGTCGAAAATCTCATGGCGGCGGCTCAGCACGTCGATATAAAGCTTGGAGGGATAGAGCCGTCGCCTGTGGCGATGCTCCGCTGTCTTATGGGCCCGACGCCCCCGCAGGGTTTTAACATATATGCCCTGGCCGGCGTCGTAAGCAGCATAATCGTGGCGGCGTACAGGGATAACGGCATCGTCTACAGGAACACGACGCAGTCCTTTGCGACGGAGGACACGTCAGGGAGAACGATAGATAACTTCACGAGGGATCTTCAGGCGACCGTCAACTTCGCCTCCACTCAGATGAGGGGTTTTTCCGCCGAAAAAATATATATAGGGGGATACGGGGCAAATCAGGGAGATGCCATATCCGCGAGCGTGTCGGAAGCGGTGGTCTGCCCGATTTCGATTGTGAACCCGTGGAAGACCTGGAACATCGCGAATCCGCCGGCGCAGCAGTACGGGTGGGAAGTGGCTTTAGGGCTTGCGCTCAGACCCAACGCGGAGGTGAGATAAGAGATGCAAGTGCTTTTTGATTTACGGCCCCAACATCTCGTGCAGATTCAAAACCAAAAACTCGACGTGACACGGGTCCTGATCGTAATATTTTTCGTCGGTTTTGTTATGGTGTCGATATTCAACATTGCCAATATGATGATAAAGCTTCGCGGCCTGAATGCCGACCTTGCGGAGGAAAGAACGACGCAGGCGTCGATATCATCGAGCATAGCGTCCGTTAATAGCCAGATAGACGGGTTTAGGGCGATAAGGGACAGAATAAGGGGGCATCTGGAGTTTACGATGCAGGATCTGCCCACTGTGGAATTCCTCTCGGGCCTAGAGAGCGCGGTAAACGCCGGGCTCAAGGTGGCAAATGTGGATCTCCGTCAGGGCAGCGTGACCATGCGCGGCTCCGCCATAACGGATCAGGATGTCATGGATTTCGTGAACAGCCTTGACAGCATGAAATACATGATAACCAAAGTAGATCCGCCCAGCATGACTAAGAGCACCTTGAACAATGTCCTGATCACGGACTTTTCTTTGAGCTGCAACATCAAATCGGTAACCGCGATCGGTGAAGCCCTGCCTGAGGTGCTGAACATCAGGACGACTCCGGACGAGGCGCCGCAAGATACCGCCGAAGGGGAGGGCGCTTCCGGCGACGCGCCGGCTCAGGACGAGGAGGCCCAGGCACAATGAAGACTCAGCAGCAGCAAAGGCTTTATGGGGTTTTGATAGCTTTTACGGTAATACTGCTGCTTTTGGCTCAGACGTTGCTCCTTCAGACTATCAGAAAGGCGACCGGGGATCTCGTAACGGCAAGAAACCAGGTCATCGGAAACAGAAAGACGCTTGACGACCAGAACGCGCTGGCAAGAGGCTATGAGAAATTTTCGAATCTGATGCAGTCGCCTGGGAGGCCTGAAGCCACGTTCCCGGCTACTGAGCTTGATCTGTATAACATGGTCGAGAACATAATGATCTCACGCTCGATCGAGCATACGAATTCCTCGGCATCAGGCGGGCAGAACGCGCCCGGAAGCGAGCTAAGGCTCCGTGTCACTTTTAACGGAGCGTATTATAATGTATTGAAGCTTCTGGCTGAGTTCAGGGCGGCCCCGTTCGTGATAAGGGTTGCCGATTTCAGCATTTCAGGGCAGACTGACGGAAGGGTATCCGGCTCTCTGACTATAATAAGCAGAATTCGGAGCTAGGGGGGGCTAATATGGCAGAGGCGGTAGCGAAGAAATCCACGGCGATTCCCTCTAAATCATCTGCCGCCGCGACTCGGACGAGGGCGGCCAAGCAGAGCAAGAGAGGGCAGATCGCAATCCTTCTATTTCTGCTGATGTGTTTTGTGGCAAGCCTTTATGTTTTTAAAATGACGATGGATTCGGCGGCGATATCTTCGAATTTGCCGGAGCCTCGCCCATCGGAACCAAGCGATGCGATCGTGAAAGAATCCGCGGAGGTCGAAAAGCTCGGGAGCGATTTTAGCGGAATGACGATGTCGACGACCCTAGCGATGCAGACTGCCGGCATGGCGGAACAGATCGGCCGTCTGCCTGTGGCCTCTCCGGCAACCCTCTCGCCGCCGCCACCGCCGCCCGCGTTCCAAGAGGAGGCATACGAGCCAGATCCTCCTGTGATCCGGGTTAAGGCCGTTATGATAACGGAAGGCGACAGCATGGCTATAATAGATGTCGAGGGGGAGGAATCCGGATTGCTCGTTCGCAGAGGGAGTAAATTTTCGAACGGCGACGCGAGGATTACAAAAATAGATTCGAAGGGTGTGACATTCACATGGATGAGAAAAAGTTACCCGGTGGCGGTAGAAAGATGACGAAGGCATTAAAAAACACGTTCGTCGGATATCTTTTCCTCAATGTCATGCTGGCAGCCGTGATGCTTTCCGCCGGGACGGCCGTCTGCGCGTCGCCATACGGAAGCGTGTCGCCTTACGGCGACGACGAGGCATTCTTCCTGCCGTCGCCTAAAGCGGCGGATATGCCTCCGGATAGGACTTCCATAGCCGGCACGCCTTCGCCGATAATAGCCGCAATAAACGTGACGCAGATGGGCTCCGACGGCCTTCAGCTGAGGTTTCGCGGACGCATGATGCCCATGCCGCGCCAGGTGTCCGCCCCGGGCGAAAACAAACTCGTGATTCAGTTCGACAGGATCGGCTTCCCGCAGGTCACGGACAAGCTTGACTGGTGGGAGGATTACGAGTGGGATGTGTTCCGGCTGCCCCCATCGGGCCAAAATACATGGTGGAAGCATTACGACATCCCGCTTCTGGACAGGATCAACGCGGAAAAGTACGGCGACGAGGGCATCCGCCTGACGTTCACGACGAGCAAGCCGCTTGTGATAGACTCCGTTGAGGGCCTTCCGGGGAGCGATAACATGATGGTAATCCTAAAGGCGTATCGCCCGCCTTCGCCGGAACCGGTGCCGGAGAGGCCCGTCGCTTATGGCAAGGGCGATCCGCTGGGAATCAAGAACCCGGTCACTCTCCAGTTGAGGGACGTCGATCTGAAGTCGGTCTTTATGATGCTTGCCGATACCCAGAGGCTAAATCTGTTTCTGGATCCCTCGGTTCCGGACATGACGATCCCGTCCATCATATTTAACGGCGTTCCATTCAACGAGGCTTTTTCATATCTGCTCAGGGTGGCTGATCTGAATTACTCGGTGACCGGAAACACCCTGATCGTCGGCAAAACGGAAAGCCTGGGGACGCTTCTCGATAAAAACATCACGAGAGGCTATACCCTTGGCTACGCGATTACCGATTCCGGGGAACTCCGCAGCGATGTCATCGCCTCCCTGACCGGCCTTGTCGCGCTTGCCAAGACGCCCACGCTGGATAGCAGGAACAGAACGCTTTACGTCACCGCTACCGAGGAGCAGCACAAGGAAGTTGCCGAAATTCTGGCCAAGCTGGACGCTCCTGGAAAGCAGATAATGATCCAGGCGAGGATCATAGAGGTCTCGGACGGCGCGCAGCAGCAGCTCCAGCAGGTAATTTCGGCCGTCTACGACAGCTGGATTGCGAATTTCTCAGCGGGCAACTTAAGGATAGGAGTGAACCGGAGCAACACGTCGCTTGGCACCGCGAATCTGAGCCTTCCTTATGGAGGTTCCCCTGCCGGCGATAACGCCGTCAATGTGACGAGCACGATGATCGACGCCACAGAGAGGACGCTCATGGCCGGGCTGAACGCCCTTGAAAGCAGCAATAAGGCCAAGACTCTGGCGCATCCGTCCGTCATCACGTTAGACGGGCAAGAGGCATCCGTCTCGCTGACCACGAACATGACCTACCCGTCCGGCACGGACTCGAACGGCAACCAGACCTTCTCCGAGGTCGAGATCGGCCCTCAGCTCACCTTCACGCCCACGATGGGGCGTGATGGCTGGGTGACGATTAGGATATCGATAGAGACTGGCAGCATCGTAGGGATGAGGTCGACCGGATACGGCGCGGAGACGCCGGAGACGACGACGAGGAGCGTGGAGACTATAGTCAGGGTCCGCAACGGCGAGCCGTTCGCGGTCGGAGGCCTCTATCAGGAGATTCGGACATCGGGCCGCAACAGGATTCCCGTGCTGGGCTACATCCCGCTTCTTGGCGAGCTTTTTACGACTAGAACTGACAGCCACAATAAATCAGAGGTAGCCATGATCGTAATACCGTATATACTCGATGTCAGCGACGACGGCATCGGCACGTTCGATCTTCAGAAATCGCAACTGTCGACGCGTTAAAGCAACAAAAAGGCGGCCGCCTCTAAAGGGCCGCCTTTTTGTTGCTTTCCTAAAAAATAGTAATTTGTGCCGATCAGTGATTTTTGCATAAAGTCAAAAGCAAAAGGATTGTTTAATGGCAGTTTATGCGTATGGAGTCACGAGCGTGATTCGTGATTGATCTTGAGCTGTTATCTCATGCTGGCCTCTCCCTGGGTTAAATTACGTAAATATCGCCTTACGGCAGGCTTTTCCTTTGAAACGGCGGCACATTTATGCGATAATGAGGAAGTCGTAAAGATATATCGCAAAGTTTCAGAGTGGAGGTAGGACTTATGTCTGGGACAGTAGCCGAATTAGAGACCAAACGCGCGGAAAAAACAGAGATGGCGGCGCTGGAGCCTGAGCGGACGCTGCTTGTGTTCGATCTTGTCGGCGAACACTGCGGGCTTGACGTCAACCTTGTCCGGGAAATAGTGCATGTCCCTCCGAGGATAACGAGGGTCCCCAACGCCCCGCATTACGTGAGGGGAGTCATAAACCTGAGAGGCACCGTGATTCCCGTGCTGGATTGTGCCATGAAGATGGGCGGCTCGTATACCGACAATGTTGCCGAATCGCGCATCGTTGTTGCCGAGTTTGAGGGCATTCAGTTCGGCGTCCTCGTGGACGCGGTAAGGGAGGTTCGCTCCGTTGCCGATTCGCTTATAGAAACTGGCGACGCTTCGAGGAGCGGCGCCATCGGCACTGGCTACGTCACCGGAGTGGCGAAAATGGATGACGGGCGCCTTATCGTCCTCCTTGATCTTGCGGCGCTGTTTGACATCAACGAGCTTCTGGAGGAAGAAAATTAGATTCTACATTGAAAATTTCCCTTCCTAAGGCCGTGCTTCGAATAGACATGCACCTGCACAGCTCCTTTTCAGATGGGACGTGCGATGTCGCCGAGATAGCCGCGATGGCTTCCCGAAGCGGCATAGCGGTCTTAGCGCTGACAGATCACGATAACCTCGATGGCTCGGAGCTATTTAAGCGCGAATGCGGAAAACGCTCGATAAGGGCGATTTCCGGAGTGGAATTGTCGTCTAAATGTTCATTTACCGCGCATATTTTAGGGTACAGGTTTAAAAGGCCGGAGGTTATGGAAGATGCCTTAAAATGGGTGATGGAGCGCAGGAATGACCGGAACAGGCAAATATGCCGGCGTCTTTGCGAGCAGGGAATAAATATCAGCATGGAAGAACTCGCGAAAGAGGCGGCGGGGCGCGTGATCGCGCGCCCGCATTTTGCTTCCTTTCTCGTAAAAAACGGGCACGTGCCGGACACTCAAAGGGCGTTTTCAAAATATCTCGCCAAAGGGGCGCTTGCTTATGTGCCGCGTGAAGCCTATGTGCCGCGCGACTGCGTAAAGCTGATACGTGAGGCGGGCGGGCTGCCGGTGCTGGCCCACCCGTCGCTTACCGGGCTCGATGAAAAAGATCTGGGGGGATTTTTAGAGGAGCTTCGCTCCGCCGGGCTATGGGGCCTGGAGTGCGTCTCTTCTCACTGTTCCTCCGAAGATGCGTTTAAATATCTCGGAATCGCCGAGCGGTACTCGCTTTTTCCAACGGCTGGCTCTGATTTTCATGGACGCAACCGGCCGGGGGTTACTCTGGGAGTGAGCGTTTCCGAGACGTTCTTGCCTTGGGCAAGGCTCGGAATTGTATTATAATAATTATTATTTTTATTAATCTTTAATGGGGGAATGACTGCTTGAGCGACAGGCATCAGCGCGGGATTTTAGATTTCAGGAGCGATACCGTCACAATGCCAACCGAGGCGATGCGTAAGGCCATGCATGACGCGCCTGTCGGCGACGACGTTTATGGCGACGACCCGACGATGAACGCGCTCCAGGATTACGCGGCAAAGCTTCTTGGCATGGAGTCGGCGATATTCGCCTGCTCAGGGACAATGGGGAATCTGATGGCGCTAATGTCCCACTGCAATCGCGGGGAGGGCGTGATAATGGGCGCTAGCTCGCACACATGGAAAAACGAATGCGGAAACGTTGCCGGCATCGCCGGGGTAATGCCGTTTCCTGTTGACGATTCGGCAGGGTGCCCCTCAATAGAATCGGTGCGGCGCGCGTATCTGCCTTCCGGTAACGTGCATTACGCCAGAACGGCGCTGCTTACGCTGGAGAACACTCACAATAGCGCCGGGGGAGTCCCTATCCCGGTCGATATTTTTAGCGCCGTCGCGCTAGAAGCAAGGGAGATGGGTTTAAAGGTTCATGTGGATGGGGCGCGCATATTCGACGCAGCGGCCTATTTCAACGTCGACGTGAAGGAGTACTCGTCGAAGGTCGACTCTATGCAGTTTTGCCTGTCGAAGGGGCTTGGCGCGCCTATGGGATCGATCCTCTGCGGAAGCGCTGATTTCATCGAAAGGGCTAAGAAGCACAGGAAAGCGCTTGGCGGCGGGCAGAGGCAGTCTGGGATTGCCGCCGCGGCGGGACTCGTCGCTTTAAGGGACATGAGGGGGAGGCTATCGGAGGATCATAAAAACGCGGCTTTGCTGGCGGATCTGCTAAATGACGCAGGCCTGGCGGTGGAAGCGGTTCCGCGCCGGACGAACATGGTCTATTTCGCGCTTCCTGACTCCTGCCTCGGCATCAGCTTTTTTGCGGACCGATGCGCAGAGGCCGGACTCCTTCTGGGAGCGGCCACAGAGGGCAGATTCCGCATGGTAACGCATGCCGGGCTTGACGAAGGCCATGTAAAAAGCGCCGTAATCCTGATAAAAGAGGTCCTGTCGCTTTGAGCGGGGGACATCTGGAACGCAGTGAGGCGGAGGCCATTGCCTCGTGGCTCATTGACGGCGCTTCGGGCCGCAAGGGAGTCCTTGGCGCTGACGTTCTTTATTTTGCTAGGGAATCCCACAGCCTGAGCCTGCTGGACGGCGAGCCTGAAGAGAACTCCTCCGGGGCGTCGGGCGGCATAGGTCTGCGCGTAGTCGGCAAGGATGGCAGGCAGGGCGTGGCGTGCGGGAATAATTTCTCGAAGCAGTCCCTTAGCAACATTCTTGAATGGAGTTTCGCGAATCTGCAGGCTTCCGAGCCGGAGGAGAACATTGTCCTCTTCTCGGGTTCCGTCGATACGGACGAGAGCGCGCTTGAGCTTTTCGACGAATCGGCCGCCGGCTCGATAACCCAGGAGAAGCGCATGAACGCGTGCCTTGAGATGACAGAGGCCGCGAGGTCACAGGACGTAAGGGTGGCGTCGGTCCGGTCAGCGTCTTGGGAAGACGGTGTGGGGGAGTCATTCTACGCCTCATCGACGGGGGTCTGCGGATGGAAGCGCTCGACGTCCGTTTCCTGCGGAACCGCGGTTGTCCTGGAGGACGGCGATTCTCTTGAAATGGGTGCTTACGGCAAGGGCGAAAGCCACCTTGCGGACATTGACTATCTGGAATACGCAAGGCTGGCCGTCGGCAAGACGGCGATGGTGCTTGGCGGCAAGCCTATCCGCACGGGAAAATATACGCTTCTGCTGCCGCCGGAGATATCGGCGTTAATGGCGGACGAGATCGGCGACTTGTTCTGCGCGTCGCTCATCCACAAGGGGCGTTCGCTCATGAAGGGGAAATTAGGGACTCGTGTCGCTGGAAGCGCCGTTAATTTGCTCGATGACGCCCGTCTTCCGCGAAGGGCAGGCTCGTCCCTCTTCGATGGCGAGGGATTTCCTACGGGAAGAACGGTTCTGATCGGATCCGGAATCGCGTCGAATTATCTTTATAACCTCCAGTATGCCGCCAAGGACGGCATCGCCTCGACAGGCAGCGCGTCGAGGGGCTTGGGCAGCCTGCCTGACGTGGGGACTTCGAACCTCGTCCTCTTGCCGGGGAATGCCTCGCCGGAGTCATTATACGAAAGGGTGTCCAACGGTTTCCTTGTCCTGGAATTAATGGGGCTGCATACGATAAACCCGGTGAGCGGGGATTTTTCCCTTGGCGCCAAGGGAGTGCTCATGAATAAAGGAGTGGCAGGGGAACCGGTCGCTGGGGTTACAATATCCGGAAACCTTCTGGATCTCCTGGGAAAAATTGCCGCGGTGGGAAGCGACCTTGAGTTTTTCGGAGATACGGGAGCGCCTACGATAGTAGTTGAGGATGTGGTGGTAGCTGGAAATTAATCGTTTTTCAAAACCAATGATCGAGTTTAAAGCGCTGCCCTGCCGGTCAGGAAACAGCGGCAGTCTGTTTCGTTTTGTCACAAGGCGGATGGAGTCTTTCCTAAAAAACGCCCGCCTCGTTTTGTCGCTTATCGCCGCGCTGTCGTGCATCCCTCTTTTCGCGGCGCCCGCCCCGGCAATCGAAATGGATATGATGCAGGGGAACGTCAGGAAGGGCAGTGTGCTTATGATTGAGCGCGGAGGCTTCACGTATGCCGCCCTCGATCAGATGCTGACGAATCTCGGCCTTGCGCCGTCGCCTGTTTCAGGCGGTCTCGTCACCGTGTACTCCGAGAAAAAGATAGAATTCTGGGGCGGTACCAACGTTGCCAGAATCAACGGAGCGGTTATTCCGCTGACGGAGAGCGTATTTTTTGAGGAAGGGCACTGGTGGGGAGAGGCGAATTCATCGCTTCGGGCTTTAAGCCAGTTCCTCGCAAGCGCTTCCCGCCCGTCCGATCTTAGCTGGCAGCCATCGGGCGCGTCTGGGGCGGTCGCCGCCATTCCTGTCGCGCCAAAGATAGAGAGGGCCGCGCCACAGCCCAGGCCTGCCGAATCGCGTTCCTCTGTAACGCTGGCGAAAGTCAGATGGGGCGAGCAGCCGGACTGCTACAGGGCTGTCGTGGATGTCTCTGCCCAGACCTCAGTCGAGATGAGGGAGTCGCCAGGAAAGGCGGAGGCTGTTTTCCTGGGCGCGTCAGTAAGGCCTTTCAGCGAGGAGAGCCCTTGGCGTCAGCTTGCTGTGCAGTCCCGCCAGTCGGATGGCAGCGCCGTTCTGTCGTTCACTCACGCGGCTTCCAGGGTAAAGTCCTTCTGGCTCTTGGATCCTCCCCGGTATGTGATCGACTTTTATTTCTCAGGGGCAGCCACGCCGGCGGCGCCGGCAGACTTGCCCGGCATTCCGCAACAAAACGCCCCAAGGATAAATACTGTCCCGCAGCCTGGACGCGGCAAGTTCCTCGTAGTCGTTGACGCGGGCCACGGCGGTCACGATCCCGGGGCAGTCGGAAACGGGCTGAAGGAAAAGGACATAAACCTCAAGGCTGCCATCGAGCTTGCGGACAGCATAAAAAATATCGGCATGGACGTTAAGCTCACCCGGAACGACGACAGATACCTGAAGCTGGGGGAGCGCACGCTTTTCGCAAATAACGCGACGGCCGATATCTTCATAAGCCTGCATTGCAACGCCCTTCCAAGAGGGCAGCACGCTTCCGGCGTCGAGTTTTATCTTATGGATCAGCCCACCGACCGCGCCGCGTTTAACCTTGCTGTTCTCGAGAACAAGGAAATGGAGGTGGAGACGCAAAACGCTGCGGAAGATAGCGCCAATTCCGACAAGAAAACGCAGCTCCTCATGAAGATACTCATCGACATGCAGCAAAACGACAAGCTGAACGAGAGCACTTCCTTGGCCGAGTTCATGTACAATAAGGCGCGTAGCGCCGGATACTCGCTCAGAAAAGTGAGGCAGGCGCCGCTCTTTGTGCTGCGGGGCGCCGAGATGCCTGCGCTTCTCGTGGAGATGGGATACATATCGGAAGCGAAGGACGCGAAAAACCTGAACTCTCACGCTTACCGCAAAAAAATGATGGACGCGATCGCCTCGGGCATTCTGGACTACCTGAGAAAAAGATCGAACGAAGGAGGAGCTTGATGAAACCCCAGGCAAGGAGGAAATGGAAGAGCAACGACGAGCCGTCTCCGAGAGAAAAGCGTGAGATGATAAACCACGGGGAATGGATGGAGGAAAGGGAGGATTCTCCGCGAAAAGCGCCTTTCCCCTTCAGGCTGATAGCCTGGGCCTCCCTGATAGTGCTGTTTTTCGCCGTAGGCTACGGCGCGACCTCGATGCTGTTCAAATGGATCGACCGTGAACACCCTGACGCGGGCTCATCTAACCTCATATCGACCCCTGAGCAGGCAGAGCAGCTGTCAGCGGGAATGAAATCCGCCGACGAGGCACCGCCGGCCTTCCAGACTCTGACGCTTTCCATCCCGGAAGGCACGTCGTTCGTGACCAGGCAGATAAGATGCGACGCGAACTTGCGCGAGGATGTCATGACGCAGACGCTGTCAGCTTACATGGACGCGGTGAAGGAGAGCAAGATGCTCGATCCCGTCGCGAACTGCATCAACATCTTTCAAAGCGGCGATTGGCTCTACCTTAACGTGAACCAGAGCTTTCTCGAGTCCATAAAATCGCTTGAACAGGACAAGGCGTCGCTTCTGCTCGTCGGCCTCGTGAGAACCATGTCGTTGAATTTCGAGCCGATCACGAGGGTGAAGTTCTATGTCGACGGCAAGGAAATCAACGAAAAAAAACCTGTCGACATGACGGTACCGTGGGGCATAAGGGGAAGCTAAGCGGATATGGCCAATAGCGCTTGTTCCGGCGGGATAGAAGCAAGGGCAGACGGCAGGGCGCCGTCTGAGCTTCGAGCGCTGTCGATAGAAAGAGGCTTTAACGTCTACGCGGAAGGCTCCGCGTCGGTCAGATGGGGCAACACGATAGTGCATTGCACGGCATCGGTCGAGGACAGGGTGCCGGTTTTTCTCCGAGGCAGCGGGGGCGGCTGGCTTACCGCGGAGTATGGGATGCTTCCGAGGGCCACGAATGACAGGATGCCAAGGGACGTTTCCAAAGGACGGATTAACGGACGCAGCAGCGAGATACAGCGTCTTATAGGGCGCTCCCTCAGATCGGCGCTTGATCTCCGCGCGATCGGGGAGAGAACCGTCTGGGTCGACTGTGACGTAATTCAGGCTGACGGCGGGACGAGGACGGCATCGATCATCGGCGGGTTTGTCTGTCTTGCTGACGCATCTCGCGGGCTCAAGAAAAAACTGTCGCTCGCGAAACTGCCGCTTCAAGCGCAGGTCGGGGCGGTGAGCGTCGGGAAAGTCCGCGGCGCGATGCTTCTTGACTTAAATTATGAGGAAGACAAATCCGCGGACGTGGACTGCAATGTCGTAATGAACGGCAAAGGGGAATTCGCCGAGCTTCAGGGGACTGGGGAGAAGGGGTTTTTCTCGCGCTCGGATCTTGAGGAGATGCTGCTCCTGGCTCGTGAGGGCATGCAGGTAATTTTCGCGCTTCAAAGGGAGATGCTTGACCTCTCGCGGGAGGAGGAAGAGATTTTTGACGGGTTCTTCTAGAGATATGGCTGTTTTTAAAGCTATCCTCGCGACTAAGAATGGAAATAAGCTCAAGGAGTTTACGGATTTTTTTAAAAGCACAGATTTTGCGCCGTTTAATATCGAGCTTGTATGCG
This sequence comes from Synergistaceae bacterium, assembly GCA_031257775.1. Lineage (GTDB taxonomy): Bacteria > Synergistota > Synergistia > Synergistales > Synergistaceae > JAIRNC01. The sequence goes on along the minus strand of JAIROA010000001.1, from coordinate 5,610 downwards.
CGGATGCTAATTCGCGGCAGGAAGGCTTTTTATTGGATGGGTGCCATGAAAGCCTGCCCGGAACTCAAGGCACGCTCCCCGATATCGAAGAGACAGGCAAATGCTACGAAGAGAACGCCGCCATCAAAGCCCAGGCCTGGGCAGATTTCTTCGGAATTCCGGCCATAGCGGATGACAGCGGACTTGAGGCGCGCCATCTTTCGTGGAGGCCAGGCATTTTTTCGGCAAGAGCCGTGCCTGGCTCTGATGCCGACAGAACGGAGTGGCTTTTAGGAGAACTCAGGGGTGCTTCGGACAGGAGGGCGCGCTTCGTGTCCTGCATAGCGATCGCTTTCCCGTCTAGCGCGGCACCGGGCGCTCGCCAAGCGCGCCAAAAGGGACAGATCCTTCGCGGGCGGGATTATTTTGCCACGGAAGGATCATGCTGGGGCAGTATCGCGTATAAACCTTCCGGCACGGATGGTTTCGGCTACGACCCTGTCTTTATTCCGGATGGCTATGAAAGCACATTTTCCGAACTAGGAAAGGAAATAAAATCCAGGATATCTCATAGGGCAAAGGCGATGGCCGGGGTGGCGCGAATGGCCGCTTCTGTGATAAAATACTGGTCTGTGTGCAAGCAGATGAGCTAGTGCGATATTTCAAGGAGGCAGATTGAGTTGTTAAAAACTATCCTTTCGATTTTATTTTTGTCTCTGTGCGTCGGGTTGATAGGCGTCGTCCTAACTCAGCACAGGAAGAGCGGCGGATTCACCGGAAGCTTCGGCGGCGGAGGCACGCAGATGGACATGTCGGGTGGAACGTGGCAGAGGATGTCGTCGCTCAACAAGGTGACTTTCGTGATGACGATAATTTTTCTCCTGCTCGCGGTAGTTCTGGTAAAAATGCCTGGCTAATGGGGCTTTGTTCAGATCTTGACGATCAAGGGAAGCGGTTATATAATTTTATGGTTTTTCTTTAGGTGTTCTTTATTCGCCGCTACCCCTACGGCGGCGTTTTTAGAGGAGGAGGAAGTTTTATGATAGGAACTCGCACATACGTGGCCAAACGCGAGCAGGTTGAGCGCAAATGGTACGTAATAGACGCCTCTCAAAAGCATCTAGGCCGCCTGGCAGTGCAGGTTGCCCGGATACTTACAGGCAAACACAAGCCTTCATATACGCCGCATGTCGACACGGGGGATTTCGTGATCGTGATAAATGCGGACAAAGTCGGACTGACTGGCAAAAAAATGAGCCAGTCGAAAATTTACAGATACAGCGGCTATCCTGGCGGGCTAAAGTCACGGACATACGCTGAGGTTTTGGACAAACATCCTGGACGGCTCATCGAGAGGGTGGTCTGGGGCATGATTCCCAAGACGAAGCTTGGCAGGTCGATCTTCGGAAAGCTGAAGGTCTACCCTGGCGCGGCTCATCCGCACTCGGCGCAGCGTCCGGAAGCAGTGGACGCCTTTAAGTGGTAGGAGGAGAAAGCATGATGGATTCCGTGGTGAATTACTGGGGGACAGGCCGCCGCAAAAATGCCGTGGCGCGCGTTCTTCTGAGGGTTGGAAGCGGCCGTGTGACCATAAATAACAGGGAAGTTGACGATTATCTGCCGCGATTCTTCTGGAAAACGCAGGCTATGGAGCCCCTCAAGGTGGCTGGCGTGGAGGGCAGGGTGGATATTATGGTGAACGCGCATGGCGGCGGCCTTACCGGCCAGTCGGGCGCGATCCGCATGGGCATAGCCCGCGCCATCCTGAAACTGAACCCCGACACTCGCCCGGCGCTGAAACGTGCCGGAATGCTTCGCCGCGACTCGCGCATGGTCGAGCGCAAAAAATTCGGTCAGAAAGGCGCGCGCGGAAAGAGGCAGTTCTCGAAGCGTTAATGCCGGTTTAGAAGATCAAAGGCCTGAAAGATGATACGCAAGGGCCGGCTTGCATGTTGCTTAAGCGTCGGCAGTAGCTTCCCCGCTCTTGATTGGCATAAAGCGTTATGCGGCGATTTCATTAGCGTTTTCTTCGTTGTCTGGAGCTAGCCGCGTGAGAGCGATGACCGCGTATCGGGCGTTGGTTATTTAGCATTTAAGATGACAGACTTGCTTCGAAGCAGGATTTGTCATCTTTTTTTGTGGTGATTTCATAATTTATTATTTTGCGGAGGAATTAACAGCATGGAAAAGAACTGGCACGCAGAGTCTGCCGAAGCAGTCGCTAAAGCATTGGAAACTGATCTCGCAACAGGCCTGCCGGAGGCTTTGGCTGAGGAGAGGTTAAAACGATACGGCCCTAATAAGCTTGACGAGAAACCGTCCAGGACTTTTTTAGAGCGCTTCATGGATCAGATCAAGGACATGATGATAATCATACTGTTTATCGCGGCAGGGATCTCTCTTGGCCTCAGCGTCTACAACGCGTCCAGAGGGCTGGAGGCCGAATGGATCGAGCCCGTGGTCATCGTCCTGATAATCCTCGTTAACGGGATTTTAGGCGTGTTGCAGGAGAGCAAGGCGGAGGCCGCGCTCGAAGCCCTGAAAAAAATGTCGGTGCCCCGGGTTAAGGTGCGCAGGGAAGGTGCCGCTAAAATAATCCAGTCGGAAGGCCTCGTCCCCGGAGATGTCGTCATCCTTGAGGCCGGAGACATCATACCTGCCGATTGCAGGCTTTTCGAGTCCGCTTCGCTGAAGAGCAATGAGTCGGCTCTGACCGGAGAGTCCATGCCTGTTGACAAAAGCGCCTATGACCTGGTGCCGGAAACGGCCCTTCTGGCTGAACGGACTGACATGCTCTATTCCGGAAATTCCGTCACCTATGGAAGGGGGACGGCCATAGCGGTAGCCACTGGAATGAACACAGAGATGGGGCGCATTGCCACTATGATCGCCTCTGAGAAGGACGGAGACACGCCGCTTCAGCAAAAACTTGCTCAGCTCGGGAAATATATCGGCATGGCCGCCATTCTGATATGCGTCGTCATATTCTTAGTCGGCATAGTGAGCGGGCTTGGCATGGTCGAGATGTTCATGACTGCCGTATCGCTTGCCGTCGCGGCCATTCCTGAGGGCCTTCCGGCCATAGTGACGATCGTGCTGGCGATAGGCGTCCGCAGGATGGTCGGGAAAAAAGCCATCATCAGGAGACTGCCGGCGGTGGAGACTTTGGGCAGCACGACAATAATCTGTTCGGATAAAACAGGCACGCTGACTCAAAACAGGATGACTCTGGTGAAGGTATTTGCGGGCGGCGCGATAAAGCTTCTGGAGGGCAGCGAATCGGACGGAGCGGATGAAGAAGTGGCGCAGCTGCTGAAACTCGGCGCGCTCTGCACGGACGGCACCGTCGAAATCGAGGGCGGTTCGGAGAAGCATGTCGGAGACCCGACGGAAACCTCAATCGTCGCTGCGGCCATGCGGGCCGGCATAACGAAGGACCGCCTGTCGTCCGAATGCCCGCGGGTCGGTGAGATACCGTTCGACTCGGACAGGAAATTAATGACGACTGTCAACGCTGTCGATGGGAAATATCTAGTCATAGTAAAGGGAGCTCCTGACATTCTCTTCTCTAAGTGCGTTTCCGGCAATATCGCTTCGGCGTCCGCCGCTTTGGACGAGATGGGCAGTGACGCGCTTAGAGTGCTGGCCGTCGGATGCAAGGAAATAGAGTCGCTTCCTGAAAAGTACGAGCCGGACGATATTGAATCAGGGCTCGATCTTATCGGCTTGGTGGGAATGATCGACCCGCCGCGCCCAGAGGTGACGGATTCCATCAAGGAGTGCGTCGGTGCCGGCATAAAGACCGTGATGATCACTGGAGATAACGTAGTGACCGCGTCTGCCATCGCGCGTCAGCTTGGAATCCTCCGCGACGGCAGCGAGGCGTTGACGGGCCGCCAGCTTGAGGAAATGACCGATGAGCAGCTCGACGGAAGCGTTGAAAACTACAGCGTCTACGCTAGGGTGTCCCCGTCCAACAAGATACGCATAGTGAAGGCGTGGCAAAAGAAAGATCAGGTCGTCGCGATGACAGGGGACGGGGTGAACGACGCGCCTGCCCTCAAAGCCGCCGATATAGGCTGCGCGATGGGCATCACGGGGACGGACGTTGCAAAAGGGGCTTCCGACATGATCCTGACGGATGATAACTTCGCCACTATTGTTGCTGCGGTAAGCGAAGGCCGGGGGATTTACGATAACATCCGCAAGGCCGTCCGGTTCCTCCTGTCATGCAACCTGGGCGAGATAATCACCGTTTTCCTGGCCATGCTGCTTTGGAGAGAGTCACCGCTATTGCCGATACAGATTCTATGGATAAACCTCGTGACTGACAGCTTCCCTGCGCTCGCGCTAGGAATGGAGATGATAGAGTCTGGAATAATGAATAGGCGCCCGCGGAAAAAAGAGGAGAGCCTTTTTTCAGGCGGAGTTGGCGTAGCTACTGTCATTGAGGGCACGATGATCGGAGCGATCACTCTTTTAGCCTACTATATCGGATCCCGCAGCGGGCTCGTCCGTGAAGCGGGAATCCAGCTTGGCGAGACGATGTGTTTTTCAGTACTGGCCCTGTCTCAGCTTGTTCACGCCATGAACGTCAGGTCGAGCCATTCGCTTTTCAGAGTCGGTTTCCTTAGCAACCCGTATATGGTAAAAGCCGTTGCCGTCTCTACGTTTCTGATCATTGCGGTTCTCCAGGTCCCGATCCTGTCCGGCGCCTTTAAGCTTGTTTCCATGAACGCGCAGGAATGGAGGATAGTGATAGCGCTGGCTCTTGTTCCGCTCGCGTCTTGCGAGATGGTGAAGCTCGCACTAAAATGCTTAAAATAAATCATGCGGGAATGCTTGAAAGAACTGCGTATTGTAGTATAGTGTAAATAATACAGCATTTCATTTATTTTGGGGGAGAGCCTAATGAAGCCAAAGCTGGAAAGGGATGAATTTGCCGGAGTCCTGCCAAAGAATAAAAGGATTGTTGACAAGATCCGCAGCGAGGGCTATTTCGGACTGATGTTCAACAAAAGTGACTTTATGGACGGCGTGGTTTGGTCCGCGAACATCGTTTACGATTACAAGAATTTTTATCGCCTGTATGAGGATCGAAGCGTGATGCCTGAGGACGAGCTGCCGCTTTTGAAGGATGATCTGATAAAAGCGCATTTTATTATGATAATTTATTATAAAATGAAAGACAACCTCGTGCAGCTGGAGGAGCAGAAGCTGAGTCTGTACACGGTCGCTAAGTTTCAGCAGGTGCCGCCCGAGGATAAAGGCATAATAAAAAAATGGGACGAAAACATGAAACTTGCCCAGCAGAAAACGGATTCTGGCGATCTGAGCGGATACGACACAAGTTCCCTGCACGGGACTGAAGAGAAGTACAAAAACTACACTAAGCTTGTGTCCGATGAAATCAAGAAATACCAGGATGAAATAAAAAATTTGCCCAGATGACGGGGCACGGCCGTTTCATGAATTTAAAAAATGCAAAGGGTTTCATTTGGAAAATGTAGTGTCCTCTTTTCCCGGAATTATGACTATGCATGAAAATTAAATTCTCATAAATCAAGTCTAAATCAAGAAGAAATAAATTGACATCATCAAATTTAATAGTCATAATATACTATTATGACT
>JAIROA010000125.1 GCA_031257775.1 Synergistaceae bacterium | reverse complement strand
CCTGTCAACCCAGGCTGTGATAAAGAATTATAAAGCAATTATAACCCTTCCGGCACATTGCGTGTCATTTTAACCTCGCTGAATCCCCGCAATCTGATTCAAGCGCGGGGATTCAGCGGTACTGGAGGACGGTATGCGTTTTGCCTTAACGCGAATAGACGACGCACGGCGCGGCGAACCCGCGGACAATCCCCATTGGCGGCGTTTTTTGTATATTTCCACAGTGCCGGCGATGAACAAAACGACGATGCTCCGGCATGGCCCTGCGGGTAGAATTTACCCAAGAGCGGAGGTGACTCTTGCGTTTATTTCGGCTATTATTGTGACCGCGGCGCTTAAAAAAGCCGTTTTGGAGGTTTTATGACGCGTTCGCCATGCCGGGAAATTTTTCGAGGCATAAAAAATTTAAGTTGCCTTAAGGATGTGCTGAATAAATGGCAAAAACGTCAACTGACAGTCTTAAAATATTCTTGCCCTGGTTTAAATCTTTACCCTTCAGGCCTCTGGCAATAAATCGGCCTTTCGTTAAGCATTTTAACCGCGCCTTCGGTACCGTAATCGCGGTCCTGGCGCTTGCCGCTTCGGCCCCCGGCGCTTTTTCCGCGCCTCCGGCGTCCTCGGATCTGCCGTCCGGGGCTGTCACGCTGGAGGAATGCATCCGTATTGCCGTCGGGCTGAATCCTAAACTTGCCCAGGCAAGAAGCGGGATAACGGCTCAGAAGGCGCAAGTCAGGGAGGCCGCGGCTTCTTCGAGGCCGCAGGTGTCTTTTTCCTCCTCCTACGGCTATTCGCGAAACGAGAGCGTCGGGCAGGGCGGCGCCATAAGCACGGGCCTCACGCTGAGGCAGTCGATATTCGACTGGGGCAGGGCGGATTTGTCCATACGGGGCGCGGAGCAGGAACTTGAGGCTAAAACGCTTGACGAGGCTAATTCGGTTCAGGATGTGATCGCCTCCGTCATGAGCGCCTATTATATGGTCAACAGGAGCGGGCGCAACCTCCATATCGCCTCAGAAAGGGTAGGCAACTACGAGAGCAGGCTGGAGTGGGCGAAGGATTTTTACGCTGCCGGCACTAAAGCCAAGATCGAGGTCACGAAGGCCGAGACCGATCTGGCAAACGCCAGGCTCGACTTGGTTCAGGCTAACGGCGCGGCGCAGAGGGCCGCTTCAGGGCTCGCTCACTCAATGGGAGCGGCCGGATGGACGCCCGGCGGGGTCAAGGATCTCCTGGAATACACGGGCTACGATATAACTGCCGCCGAAGCCATAGAGACGGCGCTTGCGGCGCGAAGCGACCTGATGGCCCAGGAGATCAGGGTTGAAGAGGCGCGCACCAGCCTCTCCGCCGCTGGCAAAGGGCTGTCGCCGTCTTTTTCAGGAAGCGCGGGGTATTCTTTCTCAGGCGAAAACGATCCGCTCGACCAGAGGGAGTGGCGCCTGTCCGTCGGGCTTGAAATACCGGTTTCGGACGGCGGGCTGACCAGGGAGCGGATAACCGGCGCGGAGGCCAGTCTGGCGGGCGCGGAGGCGCAGCTTGACTCTATGAGGCAGGATGTCATTTTAGCGGCCCGCAACGCCCACTCCTCGCTTGCCGAGGCGAGGGAAGCGGTAACGGCGGCCAGGGAAGCCGAGCGGCAGGCAAAAGAGACGCTTGACTTAGCTCAGGGCCGCTACCGCGCCGGAGTGGGCGAGTCCCTTGAGATTTCGGACGCCGTCGACGGATACGCGCAGTCCAGGATAAGGGCCGTCACGGCGCTTTATGACCTGAAGTCAGCGGAGATAAATCTAAAACAGACGATGGGAGTCATTTCTCAATGAACCAGGCCGGCAATAAAGCATCGAGGCGCGCGATCAGGCGGGTAAAGTGGATTCTTACCCTCATCCTTGTCATGGCATCAGCCTTTTGGGGAATCAGGTACTATCTGGAAAGCACAAAAGAGCCTCCCGTCAAATACCTTACGGCCCAGGCATCCCTCGGCGACCTGCGTTCAGCCATAATGGCGACGGGGAAGGTTCAGCCCGTGTCGCTTGTGAGCGTCGGCACCCAGGTTTCCGGGACGCTCAAGGAGCTTTACGTGGATTACAACAGCGAGGTTAAAAAGGGCCAGCTTATCGCGCTGATCGACCCGAAGCAGCAGGAGGCCGACCTGGCTCAGGCAAACGCCTCCCTTGCGGCAAGCGAGGCGGACGTCGAGGAGGCCCGCGCGAACCTGTCGCAGGCGGCGCGGAACCTCGCGAGGTCACGTGAGCTTTTCGCGAAGGAGCTTATAGCGAAGGCTTCTTTCGAATCGGACGAAACGGGCCTCGCAACGGCGAAAGCGAGGCTGGCTGCCGCTGTGGCCCGCGTCGCGCAGCAGCGCGCAAGCATAGAAAGGGCAAAGCTTCAATTACAGTACACGAGAATTTATTCGCCGGTGGACGGCGTCGTCGTGACGCGCAATGTCTCAGTGGGGCAGACGGTGGCCGCTAGCTTCAACACGCCGACGATAGCCGAGATAGCCGAGGATCTTTCCCGGATGCAGGTAGAGGTCAACATCGACGAGGCCGATATCGGGAGCGTCCATGAAAATCAGAGGGTGGAGTTCAACGTAGACGCTTTCCCGGATCGCAGCTTCGTGGGCGCCGTCACCCAGATACGCCTGTCGCCGGCATCCGAGAACAACGTCATCTCTTACAAGGCCATAGTCTCCTTCCGGAACGAGCAGGTTCCGGGCCGCAACCTGATCCCTGGCATGACGGCTAACGTGACGCTCATAGTCGACGAGAAGAGCGATGTCCTGACAGTGCCTAACGCCGCGCTCCGTTTCCGCCCGCTTGAAAGCGCTCAGGGCACCGAGGCGGCCATGCAGGGCCCGATGATTGGCCGTGGACGCCCCAATGGAAGCGCGGCCTCAGATGACGTCCGCCGAGGCCCTTCCGTCTACACCCTCGATGACGGCAAGCCCGTGAGGATCGATGTCTCGACGGGCATAACGGATGGCACCGACACGGAGATAGCAAGCGGGATAGATTACGGCACGGAAGTCATCGTCGGAATCGACATGCCGAAGGACGGTTAGGCATCCTTATATGGCGCTTATAGAGCTTATAGGCATACGCAAGAGCTTTCGTATGGGGGACGGGGAACTCGAGGTGCTTCACGGGATCGACATGAGCGTGAACCGGGGCGAGTTCGTGGCGATGATGGGGCCGTCCGGTTCCGGCAAGTCGACGACGATGAACATACTGGGCTGCCTCGACGCCCCGACTTCCGGGAGCTACCTGTTGGATCGCGAGGACGTTGCCAGCCTCGACGGCGACGAGCTTGCCGCTATCAGGAACAGCATGATAGGCTTTGTCTTTCAGGGCTTCAACCTTTTGCAGAGGACGTCGGCGCTGGCGAACGTCGAGATGCCGATGCTCTACTCCGGCACGAAGGCAAAGGACCGGCGCGCCAGGGCTAAGGAGGCGCTCGAGCGCATGGGCCTGGGCGACAGGATGCACCACGATCCCAGCCAGCTATCCGGCGGGCAGCAGCAGCGCGTCGCCATAGCGCGCGGCATCGTGAACCGCGCCCCGATACTCATGGCGGACGAGCCGACGGGAAATCTGGACTCTAAGACGAGCGACGAGATAATGAAGCTTTTTCAGGAACTGAACAAAAAAGAGGGCATGACGATAGTCCTCGTCACTCACGAGGCGGACGTCGCCTCTTACGCGGACAGGATAATGCATTTCAAGGACGGCATCATCATAAGCGACGAGGCGAACGAAGCGAGAAGGGGGTCTGCGGCGTGATATCGTTTTTTGAGATCCTCAAGGTGTCCTTCAAGGCGCTCATGATAAACAAAATGCGCTCCTTTCTGACGACGCTCGGGATCATAATCGGAGTCGCGGCGGTAATTGCCGCTTTTGCCGTCGGGCGCGGGGCGAACAAGGTCATCGACGACCAGATAGCGATGTTCGGCAGCAACTTCATGTTCATACATACCGAACGCGGCAGCGTCGGGTCATCCACCCCGCCGCGCTATCTTACCGTCGCGGACGCGGAGGCCATAGAGCGGGAGGCTTCCGGCATCGAGGCGGTGGCGCCTGTCGTCGAGACAAACGCGCAGGCGATATATGGCACCGAAAACTGGGCGGCGGAGGTCGTCGGCAGCACTCCGGGCTATTCGGAGGTGAGGGATTACAAGATCCGGCAGGGGCGGGATCTGCTCATGAGCGATGTGCGGGCGGCCGCGAAGGTCTGCGTTCTTGGCCGCACCGTCGCGGACAAGCTCTTCGGCGGGGAGGATCCGGTAGGGAAGGTCATCCGCCTGCGCACGGTTCCCTTTCAGGTAATCGGCGTGTTCGAGACGAAGGGGCAGGCTATGGGCGGCTGGGATCAGGACGACTTCGTCCTCGTTCCGCTGACGACGGCCCAGCGCCGCCTCACGCGCGACGCGAACACAGGGCGCGTCGGCAACATCATGGTCAAGGGCGTATCGATGAAGGCCCTCGACTATCTGGATATCCAGATAACGGATCTGCTGCGCGAGCGGCACAAGATACGCCCCGGTAAGCCTGACGACTTCCAGATCCGCAATATCAGCCAGATCCTGGACGCCAGGCGCAAGGCTACGCAGACCATGTCGATACTGCTTGGTTCCATTGCGCTGATCTCGCTTATCGTCGGCGGCATCGGCATCATGAACATAATGCTCGTCTCAGTCACGGAACGCACGAGGGAGATAGGCATAAGGATGGCGGTAGGCGCCAAGTCTGGCGATATACGGCTGCAGTTTTTGATAGAGGCCGTCACACTGTCCCTTCTGGGAGGCTCTATAGGCATCATGCTCGGGCTCGCGTCCGCTCACGGCCTGGCCAAGGTTATGCAGAGCCCTCCGATATTCGGAGCGGGGGTGATCGCGGTGGCGTTTTTCTTCTCGGCCATTGTCGGCATAGGATTCGGGTTCTACCCAGCCTGGCGCGCGTCTCTCCTGAACCCGATAGACGCGCTGAAATACGAGTGACGGCCGGGCCGTTCGCGCTCGTTACGGGTCATAGCGCGGGAATACGGGGAAATTGCCCTTAGCGGGCTAACGCCAACCAGACAGGCGATCCATGATCTTCGCCCTGTCCGTGCATGCGGCGAAGGAGATGAATAGCAGCATGCTCCCGCCTGCCTGGACGGCGTTTGCCGGGATCTCCGCTAAAGGGACTATATAGCTGCCGGTCATAATC
>JAIROA010000113.1 GCA_031257775.1 Synergistaceae bacterium | reverse complement strand
TTCACGGCCTGGGGCTGCTGCCAGCGTATCCTGAGCGCGGTCTTCATCGGCATAATCGCGATGCTCATACTGCACCACGCCGAGATGACGGAGAGCATGAAGACGGCGATAGCCGGAGGCGCGGGCTACGCCGCGAACGACTTGCTGACGGCGCTCAAGCCCTGGGTGAGGAAGAGGCTGGGGCTGTGAAGGAGGGGGTGGCCGCCTTGATTGTCTGACAGAGAGCCGCGCGGGGCCGTTCGGCGGGAACCCGGCCCCGCGCCGCTTTGGCTTTATCCTTTCAAATTGCCTTTCAAACTTCCACGTTTTTCAGAGTCCATGTTGAGTCTGCACATCAAACAAGGGTTTAGGAAAAATCTCCTAAACCCTTGTTATTTCTTTATTAATGATAGGTGAATCAAATCTATTATTTTTCCTCGTATAGGAATTCGCGAACATAATACAGGCAACTCCGCCCATTGTCAAAAAAGCAAAGACAAAGACAGTCCCCGCCGAGTGGAGCCGCGGCGGGGACTGTCTTTGTCAGCTGCGCTTGTTGGAAGGAGCTGCGCCAGCGCGAACTGTGGGTATTTTTGAATTTCGCGCTGACTAAGGCGTGTGTGCGATTTCATGACCCGGATCAGTGTCCGGGCATCTATTGATTCATGCGTCCGCGGAGCGTCCGCTCATATCCGCGTCTCCTGTAACCTTGCTGAGTGAATGATACCTCGCGTTACTTTATTTTACATTGTAAATCACTACAGCTTTGGGCTTGTATATTTATACAGTCCGCCTCGGTTGCAATTTGTCATTTTTGTGTTTATAATTAAATTGATCGAAATACGAATTCCGTTTTAAGTCATGGGAGAGTTGGGCGATTTAGTTAGCTTTCCATTATTTTCTATATTGCAGTGCTATGGTTTCAACGCCATAGCTATTGTTGGTTCTTTGTCAGCTCTTTTTGCGGGCACAGGCTTTTAAAGGGGGGGTTTGATGGATAAGCTTTCTCAAAACCAGGTGGAGCTCATAGTCAGGACTATGGCGGATACCGCGATCAAGAACGAGGCGTATTTTTCGGAGCTGGACGCGGTGATGGGCGACGCGGACTTCGGAGTGTCGCTTGCCGGCGGATTCAAGGCTGTCTTGAGCCAGTGGGAGAAGTTCGACATGTCCTCGATCGGGAGCTTTCTCCTGAACGTTTCGACAGCAATCACAGGCAACACCGGGGGCTGCTCCGGCCCGGTATGGGGCACGTTGTTCATGAGGTGCGGCATGGCGTTCCGGGGAAAGAACGAAATAGGCCTTGATGAGATAATCTCGGGCCTGAAAAGCGCTGTCGAGGGCATCATGAAGCGCGGCGGCGCTCAGTTAGGCGACAAGACGCTGGTCGACGCGCTGGACGCGATCATAAAGTCGCACGAGAAATCGCTCGAATCCGGCGATACTCTTATGGAAGCCATTAAAAAAGCGTCCGCGGCCGCCATTGAGATGCGGGAGACGACAAAGGGATGGATGGCGAAAAGAGGCCGCCAGTCCTTCACAGGCGAACGCAGCATAGGCACGTACGACCCTGGCATCGTCGCCGTAGGAGACATGACGAAGGCCATCGTGGAGGCGCTCGGGCAATAGCAAGAAAGCTAGCCTTAATGGATAACTTAACGCGTCTTGGCGATTCAATCAGCGCTTTATTAATGCTCCATAAAATCAAAGGGGGAAAATTAGCTTGAAGAAATTCGTGAATGACCCGGCAAATTTCGTAAAAGAGATGTTCGAAGGCATTTACCTCGCCAACAAGGACAAGCTGAAGTGGGTTCCGGAGTACAACATCCTCTACAGGGCCGACCTCCCGAAAAACCGCGTCGTAGTCATGCAGGGATCCGGCTCAGGCCACGAGCCTGCGCACTCCATGATCGTCGGCCCTGGAATGCTGGATGCCTGCTGCCCCGGCAACGTCTTTGCCGCGCCTCCGATGGACTACGTGTACGAATGCACTAAGATACTCGCCAAGGACAACGACAAGGGCGTCCTGCACCTCATAAATAATTACCAGGGGGACCGCATGGCGTGGGACATGGCGCGCGAGATGGCTGAAGCGGACGGCATAAAGGTCGGGGTCGTGATAATAGACGACGACGTGTCCGTGACGAACAGCCTTTACACGGTAGGCCGCCGGGGGGTCGCAGGGAACTTCTTCGTCATCAAGGCAGTCTGCGCGGCAGCCGCGAACGGCGCGTCTTTGGACGAGCTGGTTGAGCTGGGCAACAAGGTAAACAGCCGAGTCCGCTCCATGGGCATCGCGCTCACGTCCTGTACCCCGCCCGCGAAGGGCGCTCCGATTTTCGAGATAGGCGACGACGAGATAGAGATAGGCATAGGGATTCACGGCGAGCCGGGCAGGCGGCGCGACAAAATACGCCCGGCCTCTGAGATAATCGACGAAGTATTCGCGGCGGTATGCGACGATCTGCCCTTCCAGAAGGACGACCGCATAGCGCTTATGATAAACGGAATGGGCGGAACGCCGATAAGCGAGCTTTACCTGCTCTACGGGCTGGCGGCGAAGCGTGCGGAGGAAAAAGGCCTCACGATAGCGAAGAACTACGTCGGCAACTATTGCACGTCGCTTGAGATGGAGGGCTTCTCGCTCACCATGCTCAAGCTCGACTACGTGATAGAGTCCCTGCTTAACGAGCCGGCCGAGATCCCCATCCGGGTATTTTAGGTTAACGCAGCCGGAAAAGCTAAAAAAAGAGGGGCGGGGACAATCAGAATCCCCGCCCCTCTTTTGGGAAAAGACGCCTAAAACGCCGCTACGATTCCCTTCGGCGTAAGCTCTGTTTCGATATACGCCTTCACTTCAGGCGAGTTGAGCGCGCTAGCGAGCGCCTTGATCGCCGGTTTGTCGATGTCGGCCTTGCGGACGACCAGCACGTTGGCGTACGGCGATTCCTTGTCCTCTATAGCTATCGCGTCTTTCGCCGGGATTAGCCCGGCCTCGACCGCGAAGTTCGTGTTGATCACGGACGCGTCAGTGTCGTCCAGCGTCCTCGGAAGCTGTGCTGCCTCCAGCTCGACGATCTTTATGTTCTTCGGGTTTTCCGTGATGTCGCGGGCCGTCACAAGCTCGCCTGCCTTCACCTTGATAAGCCCGGCCTTCTCAAGGACGCGGAGCGCGCGGGCGTTGTTAGTCGGGTCGTTAGGCACAGCGATTGTGGCGCCATCCGCGATGTCGGCGACTGCCTTCACCTTCTTGGAGTATATGCCAAGCGGCTCGATGTGGACTTTGGCGATCCACGCGATGTCGTATTTCTGGTTTTTCACCTGATCATCGAGATACGGCACGTGCTGAAAGAAATTGGCGGTGAGGCTGCCATCGTTAAGCGCGATGTTCGGGGTGACGTAATCGTTGAACTCCTTGATCTCAAGCCTATAGCCCTCTTTTTCAAGAAGAGGCGCGGCTATCTTCACGATCTCCGCGTGAGGAAAAGGGGTAACGCCGATAATGATGTTCTTGTCGTCCGCCGCGCGCGAACCGGCAGGGATGGTAATAAGAAGCGCCAGAGCCAAAAAAAGAATCCTTCGAATCAATTTCATTTCACACACTCTCCTCTTTTGCTTTTTATGCTTTGAAAATTAAGAGCCGTTGCGGAATAAACTTTACCCGTCAGGCATCTGCAATAAATGAGACTTCCAAAAACATCCAGCCCTCCTTTCACCCAAAATAAAAAACGAGGGACCCCGCTTATCGGGACCCTCGCCTGTTAAGCTCGTCAAGCCGCTGCTACGCGCCGGACGCTCCTGGCGAGGGTAAGGGCGCGCGACACATCATGACGGCAAAGCGGGAAAACGATAAAGCGATCGATCGTGTCATTTTTTTGCGCTCCCCTTTCTCATGAAAACCTAGAAATCCTAGCGGCAGTTCGTTAAAGGGATTTTAGATTCAGAATCCACGCCTGTCAAGCATTTTTATCATGCAATTTTTATGATGCGGCGGACGGAATATCGAATTTAAGTTGGAGACCTGCCCGCCATGTTAAAGCAAAACACTCCAATCATTATCGCTATCCCCCCAATCAATGTGCTCGCGTCAGGGCGCTCCCCGGCTATCACGAAACCCAGAACAGACGCGAGCAGCGGCGTTATGAACATGTAGTTGCTGACCGATGAGGTGCTCGGTGCCCTTTCAATTGCCATAGACCACGAGACATAGGATACCGCGCTGGAAAATATGCCCAGCATCGAGACGAAAAACAAATACTCCGGGGCAGCGCTTCGCGCCTCCTCAATCGCTCCCTCCATAAAAAACGCGAGCATGGCGGTGCCGGCGAAGATGCTGTATATTGACACTTGGAGTCCTGTGTACCTCTTAGTCAGCGTTCGCTGCAGAAGGTTGAATACGCTCAAGAGGAGCGCCGCCAGCAAAAGCCATGCAATGCCTACGCCAACGCTAAATTTCCCATTTCTTACGTTCAGTATCAGGATTCCGGCGAATTCCACGGCTATGGCGAACCACTGGACGGAGGTCAGCCTTTCGCCGTAAATTACTCGAACGAGGAGCGCTGTCATTATAGGCGCGGTTGCTATGATTATGCTGCTCGTCGCCGCCGTCTCCGTCATGGTACCGGTGTTAAACACCACCATGTAGAGGAAAAAACCCGTAGCTCCTGATGCCGCCACGGTCCCCCAATCTTTTCGATCCGGCGGGGAAACCTTAAACGCGCAGGCTACGGCGGCAAGGACGGCCGAAGCGATAACATAGCGCAAAAAACCGAGAGAGTACGCCGAGAAATGACTCAGCGCCATTCTGGTGAAAACATACGATATGGACCATCCCGCAATCGTTATTATCGCGAATATATGAAAACTTCCTCTTTTCCCAGCTCTTTTCACCACGATAGCGCGTTCCCCCTTATATTCGACCGTAATGCCGATAGTTCTCCCGCCGAGTTCATCATAACACGGTTCACAGTTTTTACCGAAGAAACGGCAGTATATGCTGCCGGCTGGAGATCGTGGCCGACAAAGGCAAAACGTGCCCACGGCGCGGCACTCGCGGGGAATTGAAATTACGAGGCGCAGGGGTTATATTAGCGGCATGGCTCGGCGCGAGACACGGCGTTTCGCGAATACACGGCATGAGGCACAGTAGTTTTTACCCGACATGCCCTGGGGGGATATGAATTGATAGAGGCTGTTTTGTTCGACCTGGACGGGACGCTGCTTGATACTTTGGACGACATCGCTGACTGCGCGAATAAAGTCCTTGAAATGAACGGCTGGCCCCTTCATGACGTGGAAGCGTACAAGTATTTCGTAGGCGGCGGCGCGGCGGTCCTTGTCAGAAGGATAGTGCCGGAGGACGTCACGTCTCCCGAAGAACTTCGGAAGTTTGAAAAGGCTTATTCTGAGCTTTATGGCAAGCACTCCACGGACAAAACGAGGCCATATGCCGGGATCCCGGAGCTTCTGGCCGTTTTGAAGGAGCGCGGCATAAAGAGCGCCGTCGTCTCCAACAAGCCGGACGCGCCCACGCAACAGACCGTGGAGCATTTCTTCGGCAAGGGGGCTTTCGACTTCGTGATCGGCAACAGGCCCGGTCTGCCGCTAAAGCCGGATCCAGCCATCGTGCTGCTGGCTGCTGAATCCATAGGCGCAGAGCCAAACCGTTGCCTGTACGTCGGGGATACCGGCTCGGACATGATGACGGCAAGGGCATCCGGCTGCGCCGCTGTAGGCGTGACATGGGGCTTCCGCAAGGAAAACGAGCTTCTGGACGGCGGCGCGGAGTTTCTGATAGACTCACCGGAAGAGCTTCTCAGCCTTCTTTAAAGGAGAAACGGCTTATGTTTGCTCTGTTTAAATCACGCAAGTTCGCCCCGCTCTTCTGGACGATGTTCCTTGGAGCGTTCAACGACAACTTTTTCAAGAGCGCGATGGTGATACTGATAACGTATCGCCTCGCCGACGAGACGGGCGTAGACGCCAGGATCCTCGCCACGCTCGCCGCCGGCGTGTTCATCCTGCCGTTCGTGCTGCTCTCGGCGCTAGCCGGACAGCTCGCCGATAAATACGAGAGGTCGGGCCTGGTGCGGAAAGTAAAGATCGCTGAGATTATAGTGATGTCCGGGGCGGCGGTCGGGTTTTACACGGGAAGCATAACAATCCTGATGATCGTCCTCTTTCTGATGGGGGCACAAAGCGCGTTTTTCGGGCCGCTGAAGTACAGCATCCTCCCCCAGCACCTGGAAAAAAGCGACCTTATCGGCGCAAACGCCCTGATTGAGACGGGCACGTTCCTCTCCATCCTGTTAGGCACCATCTTAGGCGGGATATTCGTGCTGGGCGGGGCCGGCATCCTTATCGTAAGCCTGCTCGTGATAGGCATCGCCGTGGCGGGATGGGCTACGAGCCTCTACATACCGCCGACGCGCGTCATCGATCCGTTCCTGGAATTCCGTTTCAACATACTCAAGGAGACCTACCTGCTCGTTGAGACTGTGAGGCCCTCGCGCGATATCTTCATGCCCGTTCTCGCCATATCGTGGTTCTACTTCGTCGGAGGGACGTTCCTGTCGCAGTTCCCTGCCTACGCGAAGACGGTCATAGGCGCGGATGAGCAGGTAGCCACGCTCTTTCTGGCCGTTTTCTCCGTCGGCATAGGCGCGGGGTCGCTTGCCTGCAACCGCCTCCTGAAGGGCGAGATTTCCGGCCGCTACGTCCCGGCCGCGGCCATAGGCATGGCCATTTCGAGCCTCCTGCTCTTTTTAGCGAGCATACGCTCTCCGCTCGAGCCTGGGGCCGGGCTCGTGACTGTATGGGGCTTTCTCATGTCATTCAGCAACCTGGCCGTACTGCTCTGCCTGCTCGCGATATCGTTCTGCGGCGGGCTTTACATCGTGCCCCTCTATGCCTTGATTCAGATCCGCAGCGAGGAAAGCATGCTCGCGAGCGTCACTGCCTGCACGAACGTGATGGACTCTCTTTTCATGGTGATCTCGTCGCTGCTCGTGACGGCCCTCCTGGCGGCGGGGTTTTCGATACCGCAGATATTTCTAGTGGCAGCGGCACTCACGATAATAGCCGCCTGGATCATCAGAGGCACGGTAAGGGACAGGATCAAAAAAGACGCGGCCGGGCAAGACATTGCCGATACCCGGCATATATGATAGCCTGTGTTTTGCTTTATATACATTAATACGGGAGGCAATCAACATTGGACGATTCAGGCGAAGCCGCTTCGCAAAGCATCATATCAGTAAGGGATCTGCATAAATCTTTTAAGGACAACTCCGTCCTGAAGGGCATCAGCCTGGACGTGGCCGAGGGTGAGGTCGTGTCTGTGATAGGGCCCAGCGGATCCGGCAAGAGCACGCTGGCCCGGTGCATATGCGGGCTTGAGGGCATAGACAGCGGCAGCGTCTCGCTCAAGGGGATTGAGATAACGAGCGGGAAGCACAAGAACAGCGAGATAGCCAGGATGGTAGGGCTCATCTTCCAGCAGTTCAACCTTTACCCGCACCTTTCCGTTCTGGAAAACATCACGCTCTCCCCCGTTCATATACTCGGCATGAGCCGGAAAGAAGCAAACGGGCTTGCCGCGGGGCTCTTGGCAAAAGTCGGGCTCACAGACAAAGCGGACGCAAGGCCGCGCCAGCTCTCGGGGGGCCAGCAGCAGAGAGTGGCCATAGCGCGGGCGCTCGCGATGCGCCCGGCCATCATGCTTTTCGACGAGCCGAC
>JAIROA010000100.1 GCA_031257775.1 Synergistaceae bacterium | reverse complement strand
TCATCTGGCCCTGATCTATAGACAGAAGCGCGCCACGGAATATCTGCGACTGATACGCGGAGCTTCTAAGCCCCAGCACCGCAGCCCCGACGAAAAATGGAGGGAGGTCTATCTCGAAGAACGGGAAGATGCCGTAGTAGAACAGAAAGAGCAGCACTAGGTTCGGCAAGCCGCGCAGGAACCAGACGTACATAACGGTCAGGCGCGATAAAAAGGTGCTTCCCCAGTAGACCTGGATTACTCCAAGGGGAAGCCCCACGACGAAACCGACGGCCAAAGCTATAAGCACGAGACCAAGCGTGACGATGAGGCCCCCGGCTATATTCGGAAGCGATTCGATCAGTATAGAGGCGCTTTGCACTTTGCCGTTTGCTTCTTGATCTTCTCTGTTTTTTTATTTTTAATTCCTTTACTTCTGCATCTCATACTTCTCTTTAAGCTCTTCCCACTTCGGAGAGGCCATCAGGCGTCTGATCCCCTCGTTGATCTTATCCTTGAGCGCCCCGTCCTCCTTGCGGACGGCTACCGCGTACTCCTCGCCCGTCTTGATCGTGCCGATAATCTTGAGCGGCTTGCCTCGAACGGCCGCAAAGACGATCACATCGTCCATCATAGCGGCGTCGACGCGGCCGATCTCGAGATCCATCGCCGCTGCCGGAAAGCTGTCGTAAAGGCGGAACTTGTCCGAGGCCAGGACGTTCTTCTTCACGAGGTTGTCCTCTATCCACTCCGCCGCCGTGCAGCCGCGCTGGGTGCCGACCGTCGCTTTGCCGGCCAAAAAGTCTTCCATCGTGACGGAGGAATCCTGCTTCACCGCTACCGACTGGTCGATTTCCCAGTAAATATCCGAGAAGTCAACGACCTTCCTGCGCTCCTCGTTTGCCGTCATTCCCGAGTAAACCATGTCGATTTTTTTAGCGAGAAGCGCGGGGATTATGCCGTCCCACGCGGTCGGGCGAATCTCCACCTCAAAACCCATCTCCGACGCTATCCACTGGACGGACTCCACGTCAAAGCCCGCCGGCTTCCCATCCGCCCCGATAAAGCTATACGGCGCGTAATCCCCGTCTATGCCGACGATATACTTTTCCGTCGCCGCGAATCCCGATGAAGCCGCAAAAAGAAGGCAGACGCCCAAACACAGAACAGCAATTTTCCTTAGACTCATAACAATAACGCACCTCCAGAATTTATATTCCTTGCCAGCGTTGTCATTTTAATATGGTTTAACATCCATGTAAAGGACACCGGACAGTTTGCGGCATATCCTTTCGCTTTCGGCGTCACGCGCCTATGCTTTCCCTATCAGCTCCGCGGTGCCCGGATAATCCGTCTTCCCTGAGCCCAGAAGAGGGAGCTTTGGGACGCGCAGGATTTTTTTCGGGATGGAGATCTCCGTGCAGCCGCGCCCTTTCATGTACGCCGTAAGATCCTCGGCACGGGCATCCTGTTTTTCCGTGACAAGGATCATCTGTTCGCCATTCCGCTCGTCCTCCAGCGAGAGGACCGCGTGCCCAACGCCAGGCCACAGCCGTTCGATTTCTTCTTCCAGCGCCGTAAGGGATATCATCTCGCCGCCCACCTTGGCAAAACGTTTGGCGCGTCCCGAAGGCCGCCGGATCACACGATATCCTCCATATAATCGGAGACCTTCGGCGACCAGTTGTAGCGTATGAGCCTGTACTTGCCCCACAGGCGCTCCGTCTCGCCGCAATGCTCTATCAGATGCACGCCGCAGTAGTCCAGGCCAAAGCGGTAAAGCCCGCCAATCGGCATGTCGAACAGGCCGGACACTATGCTCCACATTATCGCCCCATGCGCGACGATCAAAATATTGCCGAGGCTTCTCGACTCCTCAGCAATCCGCTCGAAGGCCGCGATGCCCCGGGCCTGAAGCTGCCCTAACGACTCGCCCCCCGGAGGCGTCACGTTTTCCACGTCCTGCCCCCTCCTGCGGAATATGTCCACATAGCCGGAGGCGATGTCGTCCTTAGTGAGGCCGTCCCACTCGCCCATGTTTATTTCGCGCAGGGCCGGATCCTGCTCAGGCGCGCGCGGCTTTTTCTTTTGAAGGCCCGCTACGATTTTGGCGGTGTCGGCCGCCCGCGCGAGGTCGCTTGAAATAATCCGGCTCATCGGCACCTTAGAGAGCGCCTTCCCGATTGCCTCAGCCTCTTTTCTGCCGGCCTCCGAGAGAGGGAAATCCGTCTGCCCGTAAATATACTTCCTCTCGTCCGGAAACTGAGGTTTTCCATGCCTCAGCAGGAAAATCCTCACGCCGCTATGTTTTCCATTACTCATATCGCGCATCACACCTTTGCACATGCCGCTAAAAATATATCTTCCGCGCGTCAAGTATATCACGTAACAGCCAGCGCTTAATTCGCCTAAACGACATTTCAACGTTTAAGAGCCCAGGCGTTGCAGGGGTTTAAATCTTCACCCTTTAAGCCCCTGACGATAAATCAGCCCTTCCTACTCGACAGGTACGCAGCGGTCAAGACCTGTGAAATTCTAAAGTATGCCGCCGGCAATTTCTACATCAACGACAAGACGACCGGAGCGATGGTCGGGCAGCAGCCTTTCGGCGGCGCCAGGGCCTCAGGGACGAATGACAAGGTCGGCAGCTCGTTCAACCTGGCGAGATGGCTCAACCCGCGCGCAATAAAGGACAACTACCAGCCGCCGAGGGATGTGGATTTTCCGCATATGCCATAAAGCAAAATAAAATATTGTGTCTTTAAGCGTTCCGAAAATCAGTAAAAAACACGACATAGCGGGGGGTCATCTGCTAATATTAGCGCGTAGGCAATAATTCCGGTTCGGGAGGATGTTGGCATGGCTGTCTCAAGCTCATCTTATGAAGCTGGAAACAAGTCTGGAGGAGGCTCTTTTTGGGGGATGCTCGCGTTTCCCCCCTTCCTGATGGCCCCGATAATAATCATCGCTATCCTGGCCCGTGGCAGCAGACCAAGCGGGCCGGCATACATGCCCGCGATTTTTGCCCTTCTAATCAGCTTCACGGCCATGTCGGTGCTATTTTTGACTCTTTGGAAAAACAGCCAGCAAAAGGCAGCCAATGCCGTGTCTCTCATCTCCTGCGGCGTTCTTCTGCTTTTCCTCTCGTTCTCGATGGGCCTTGGCGAATTTTTCGGCTGGGGAGGAACGGCCCTGACAGCATCCGGCCTCGTCATAGTAATGTCGCTCTTAATAGCCGCGCCGAAAAAACGCTTTTCGATGACAGAAAACAATCTGTTGCCGGAAACCGTAAGCCCTTTCGAGATAAAAAAACTTCTTGACGCGATGGCGTTCCCCAGCGCCTTCCTTAAAAACGGCGAAAACGGCGATGAAATAGTCGTAGCGATAAACGAAGCGCTTGCCTCCATGCTTGGCAAAAACAACAGGCAGGTCATGGACAAGGATTTTTCCTCCGTGCTGCCAGGAAACTACACCGCATCGTCGTTTAAGTTTTCCGGCAGCGAATGGGTGCCGAACCGGACGTCGCGGGGACACCAGACTCTTTTCATGCTCTCCCCTCTTTTAAAGGCCCCTAAGGAACTTTCCGGCCCGACCGACGCCATAGACCACGATACTGGCCTTTTTACCCCGCTTTTCCTGAAATACCGCGCGAACGCGGATGTGGAAGCCTGCCGCAGATACAGGCGGAAGCTATCCGTGATCCTCTTCAGGCTCTCTTTCGACAACATGCCTATAAAGCCAAGCGACGCGGCGATAAAGAGGACTTTCACCAAATTCGGTGCCTTAGTCGCGGCCTCTCTTAGGGCTTGCGACTCCGGCTACAGGCTCAGGGAGGATGAAGTCCTGATTTTCCTGCCGGACACGCCGCAGGGCGGCTCGCAAATAGTAACGTCGAGGATCCTGTCGGCAACAAGGAAAGTGGCTCGTTTGGAGTGCGTGGAGCTTGGGCAGGCGAGCATCGACAACGTAACGGTCAACTACTTCGGCGAAGAGGCCACATCCGTCGACCAGGTAATGAACGACCTTTACGTGGAAATGGGCCGCAACGCGGAGCTGCAACTGCACAGCATTCCAGATAATACATAACTTTATATTTCAGGAGATGGTTCAAGGTGAGCGCATTTAAATGGGACAAGTTTTTTTCAGATCAGGCAAAAAACATGAAACCTTCGCCTATCCGCGAGCTTCTGGCTTACACGAAAAAGCCCGGAATAATCTCGTTCGCGGGCGGGAACCCTGACCCGTTCATATTCCCGATAGCCGAGTTCGCCGGCGCGTCAGTGATTTTAGGACGCAACGGCACGGATGTGCTTCAATACGGGGCAACGGACGGCTACGAGCCACTTAAGACGTTCATTTCTAACTGGATGGCGCCGCGCATGGGACGCGTCACAGGGTCAGACGAGATTCTCATAACCACAGGCTCCCAGCAGGGCATGGATCTTTTAAGCGCCGCTTTGATAAACAAAGGCGACGCGGTCGTAGTCGAGGATCCTACCTACCCAGGCGCCATCCATACCATGCGGAACAGGGGCGCCCGTTTCGTGACCGTCCCGTGCGACAGCGACGGGATGATAACGGATCTGCTCCCGGAAAAGCTCAAAGAAGCCCGCGAAAATAACCTGACGGTGAAATTCATATACACGATCGTAAACTTTCAGAACCCATCCGGCGCCGTTCTTTCAGGGACGCGGAGGGAAAAATTGCTCGAAATCGCGAAGGAGCATGACCTCATAATCTTCGAGGATGATCCTTACGGCCATCTCCGCTTTGAAGGCAAGAACGAGCCCACCATATTCTCTATGGACGACACTGGCCGCGTCGTATACGCCTGCTCGTTCTCAAAAATACTCGCGCCGGGTGCCCGCGTGGCCTGGATCGCTGGCGACGCGGAGATAATCCGTAAGATGGTTCTGGTAAAGCAGGGCGTGGACATGTGCACGAGCGTGGTCGCGCAGGCACTGGTAGCCCAATACTGCGCGGAAGGGCACCTTGACCGCTTCCTGCCTAAAATAATAAAACACTACTCCAAAAAACGCGATGGCATGGCGGAGGCGTTTAAGAAGCATCTGCCGCCTGAAGTCGAGTACAGGGTGCCGAATGGCGGTTTCTTCTTCTGGCTGCGCATTCCCGGCATTGACACGAAAGAGCTATTTTTAAAGGGGATCGAGCGCGGCGTCGCCTTCGTGAACGGCCCGGCTTTCTTTGCGAACGGCGGTGGCGAAGACTGCCTAAGGACGTGCTTCACATTCGCCAGCCAGGCCGACCTGGACGAGGGCGCAGCGAGGCTGGCGCTGGCTATAAAAGACATGCGTCAAGAAGGCTGATTTATTGTCAGAAGCCTGAAAGGCAAAGACTTAAACCAAAAAACATCGGCATTCTAAGATAACCGTGCGTTGTTTTTGCCATTTAATCAGCGCTTCGCCGATTTTCGATCAGTGAGCTCGATCAGGGATGGAAATTTTATGGAAATATGCTAATAGAAAAAAGATAACGAGGCGGGAAGACTTTTTAAAGAAGATGGACGAGATAATCCCCTGGGAGAAATGGAGCGCTATAATACGGCCCTATTATAGCCGTTTAATAAAAAAGCGCTAAAGTCACAGTGCAAAAAGCCGAGAAATATAAAATGGCATACTCAATGGATTTCAGAAGACGCGCTATAGAGTATATGGATGAAGGGCATACGA
>JAIROA010000041.1 GCA_031257775.1 Synergistaceae bacterium | reverse complement strand
ACACGGAGCTAACACGCGAGACCGTGACCGCGGTAGGGCAGGCTTTCGGAACGTACCTTTCGGATCTCGGGATATACACGGTGACTGTCGGCGGCGACGCCAGGCTCTCGACTCCGCGCATAAAAAACGACATAATAGCCGGGCTCACGAAAACCGGCCTCTCCGTGATAGACATAGGGATGGCCGCCACTCCGACATTTTACTGGAGCCTCTATCATTGCGGCGTGGATGGCGGCGTGATGGTCACAGGCAGCCACAACCCGCCGGAATTTAACGGGCTCAAGCTGGCTCAGGACAAGGCCACCATATGGGGCGACGAGATTCAGGAAATAGCGAGAATAATAAACGAGGGCCGCATGGAAAAGTCAGACACGCCGGGGCATGTTCGCGCTCTGGACATATCCCAGCCTTACCTCGACATGCTCATTTCCAAGATACGGCTTGGGAAAAAGAAACTGAAGGTGGTCATCGACTCCGGCAACGGAACCGGCGGGCTCTTTGCGCCGGCTTTCATCCGTGCGCTGGGCTGCGATGTTATTGAGCTTTTCAGCGAGCCGGACGGGCGCTTCCCGAACCATCATCCGGACCCGACGAAAAGGGAGTACCTGACGGCGCTCGTAAAAGCCGTCCTGGAGAGCGGCGCGGATGCCGGCATAGGCTTTGACGGCGACTCCGACAGGATAGGCGTCGTCGATGACAAGGGAAATATGCTGTTCGGCGATCAGCTCATGCTGCTTTACTGGAAGGAAATACTGCCCGGCAATCCAGGCGCCAAGGTGATCGTCGAGGTGAAAAGCTCCATGATGGTGCCGGAAGAGACAGAGAAGCTGGGCGGTAAGCCGATGTGGTGGAAGTCCGGACATTCCCTGGTCAAGGCCAAGATGCGGGAGGAAGGCGCGGTTTTCTCCGGCGAGGTCTCGGGCCACATGTTCTTCGCGGACGAATACTATGGCTTTGACGACGCGTTTTACGCGGCGGGCCGCCTTTTGAGGATTCTGTCGAACACCGATAAAAAGCTTTCGGAACTGATTGCGGAGATGCCAGCATATCCGTCCACCGCCGAGACGCGCTTTCCCTGCGCGGACGACATTAAATTCGGCGTGGTCGAGCGCGTCAGGGAAAACGCCAAGGGCCTGGAGACCGTTTCCGTGGACGGCGTCCGCATAATTCACGAGAATGGCTGGAGCCTTCTTCGCGCGTCCAATACACAGCCTGTTCTGGTAGCCCGCTGCGAGGGAAAGACGGAAAGCGCTCTGCGGGAGATCGCGGACGATATGAAGCGCAGGATAAAGGAAGCGGGCGGCCCGGATTTCGGGTGGGAGTATTAGGGAAGCGCTGATTAATTCGCCTGAACGACATTTCAACGTTTAAGAGCCCAGGCGTTGCAAGGGTTTAAATCTTCACCCTTTAGGCCCCTGACGATAAATCAGCCTTTCCTTAGAATCGGAATTATCCCCCTGTCTGATTTTTTTGAGCGTTTTTGGGTGTCTTAGCGCCTGACGCCTTTCATCTCAAGCGAGCGGAGCATGTCCTGAAGCGCGGTGTGCTGCAGCTTGGCCCTCTCTATTTCGTCGCGCAGCTTTGATTGCTCCGCCGCGAGTTTGTCCGTGTCGTCCAGCAGCACCCGCCATTCGAACGCGGGGTGCTGCTTTATGTTCGTGAGCCTTTTTGAAGCTGTCTGAATTTTGCTCTTCAGGATATCCCTGTCCCTGCGCATCCTTCCCATGTCGTTCGGCATGTCGTAGCTCTCCGGGTAGTCGTCTGACATCATCATGAGCGCCTTGAGGTGGAATATATCGCCCCAGAGATACGCGGTCCGGACGCTGGGCCAGAACGACTTGGCTTCCTCGCTCTGGTCGAAGTTGATTTCCGGGTTCAGCTTGCGCGAGAGTATGCGGTAGATACTCCGTATCTCCTGCAGATCTTCCGGCTGCTGGAAGGACGAGAAACGCGCTTTGGCCTCGTCTATCTGGGCTATCTCGTGCCTGAGCCTGTCGTCCCACTCGCGGAACTCCCGCTCGACCTCGTAATTCAGCGCTTCCCCGTGAACGATCTTGCCCCGCTCGAGGTTCGAGCGGAGAAGCGCTATCTTATGCCTTGTCTTCATTATGGCTACCTGAGCCTGCAGCAGCTCGACGCGAAGCGTTCCGATTTTGATGAGATAAGCCGTCTTGGTGTGCGGGATGACGAATCGGTCCAGATGCTCTATTTCCTCGCTAATTGTGGATAATTCAGTCCTTAATTGAATATTTTCGTTGTAAAGTTTTTCAAAATCCTTGAAAAGTTCATTACCCTCTTCATATATGCCGAAAGCATCCATTTAATCCACTCCAGGAGTGTTTATTCTTGAGAAATATTCTATAACAAATCATTTAAAAAATCTATACGGCTCAGCGCGCAATCGAGCGATACCGCGCAAGCCGCACAAGAGCCTCGGGCAGGCCGTCTGGGGCTTGTGCGGATTTGCGCATGAAACTGACAGTTTTCAGCATATGTGGGTTATTTATTTTGCCGGCAGCGATGCGGCGCCGGATACCCCGCTTTGCGCTGATTCAGCCAAGCCTTCCCGCCAAGGGCGAAGGCAAGGGCCGGAAGTGAGAAAAGATTCCGGCCCCTCCGCCTTGACTCGTTTACCTCGTCTTTTTCCCGGCCGCGCTTGCCGCGATCATAGCCATCGCAAGCAACGCGAAGCCTGCTGTGCCGGCGTCGCAGCCGCCGCCGGAACCGCCGTCGGTGAGGTCTGCCGTGCCTGTATTGTCGCTTCCCTCATTCGCCGCGCCGGGCTCATTTCTCACGCCGGTGAACGGATCGATTGTCGTGCCGGGCGGGACTGTCACCGTCGTGCCATCGGGCAGCGTTATCTCCCCGCCCTTCGTTATCGTGACCGATCCGGTGTATGGATCGACCGTCGTGCCCGGAGTGACATAGATCTCCAGGTCGTCGCCGGCTGCCGCGCCTCTGCGCATGTCTAGCGGC
This sequence comes from Synergistaceae bacterium, assembly GCA_031257775.1. Taxonomy (GTDB): domain Bacteria; phylum Synergistota; class Synergistia; order Synergistales; family Synergistaceae; genus JAIRNC01. The sequence goes on along the minus strand of JAIROA010000041.1, from coordinate 3,952 downwards.
GTGTCGATCACGCGGTTGTGGCCTGGCAGGATCGTCCATCCGCCGTTTACCGCCGTCACAATGCCCGTGGCCGGGTCGATGGTCGTGCCGGGGGGGACTATGACCTCTATGTTGTCCTGGTCGCTGCCGGTCGCTCCGTCCGGGCCGGGCAGGGTCAGCGCGCCGGCGTCAGCCGCCACGCTCACGGTCCCGGTCGATGAGTCTATCGTCGTGCCGGGAGGGACGATGTACTCGATGCCCAGGCCGCCTGATACGCCGCCGGCCGGAAGCGTCACCGCACCGCCCTGCGTGACGGTTATGATCCCCGTGTCCAGGTCAATCGTCGTGTCGGGCGGGACGATAAGCGCCGTCGTGCCGTCAGCGAGCGTGATCTCGCCGCCGGGCAGAGTAGCGATGCCGGCGCTCTCGTCGATGACCGTATCCGAGGGCACAGTCACGCTGCCGCCCGGCACGGCCACTGCCGTCGTGCCGGAATCGCCGCCGGAGCTTGAGCCGCCGGTGTTGGTGCCGGAGCCGGAACCGCCGCCACTGCCGGGGCCAGAACCGCCGCCGCCGGAGCCGGCCGGCACTGCCGTTATCGTGGGCCCTGCGGTGGCGCGCAGCGCCGTCACCTTGTACTCGCCGGTATTGCCGGCCGCTTCAAGCCCGGTAAAGACGAGCCTGCCGGGACCATCGTAAGCCACTCTCAGAATCTCCGCCGCATGGACGATCGAACCGCTCTCAATCTCACTCTTAGGCGTATCGCTTACCCGGCTGACAGAGAGTTTGCCGCCAGCCGGCGCGTTAAAATTTGCTGTGTACGAGAATGTGGCGAAGAGCCCGATTATCGGCGCCGCCGTCGTGTACTCCCTCAGACCCCGCTCGCCCAGTCGCAGCAGCTCACCGTCCAACCAGATCTCGTCGATGACGTAATCTTCCTTCGCGGTTATCGTGCACGTGCCGTCGGAGTTGTACGTGACCGCGCCGCCGTAGAACGCCTTGGCGTACTTCAAGGGCCTGGTTGTAGGCGCTGCCGCCGTATCCCAGTCGAAGGCCGAGGGCGCTTTCAGCGTTGGGTAGTCGCCTTGGATGTACTCCCACGGCGCGTCGGTGCCCGTGCGGCCGTTGTTCAGCAATGCCGCCATCTCCGCGCTCGCGAACTCCTCGACGGATTTGCCTTTGATTACGGTTTTGATTCTGGCAGTGCCGTAGCCGTCGTCGCCCCAGTACTCCGGAATACCAAACAAGTGACCTCCGATTTTAGGGTTGTAATAAATGTTGGAAAAAATATTGGCGATGTGAAAATCTGAAACGGCATCGTCTGTCACCGCGCCGATGATGTTAAATGCGCTCAATGAGTTGTTGGGACTTTCTGCCAGATAGGGATTTTCCATAAGTCCATAATTGAAAACATTGCTGATTTCCACAACTCCCCCCTCGTCCCCCCAGTTCATAATGTTAACCAATTGACTGGCGATTAAACCGCCGGAATAAACGCCACTCGATGTCGATGTGAAAGACACAGTCCCGGCGTTGTAGCAGTCCGAGATGATGAATATTTGAACAGGCCCAGTCACGGCTGCTCGGATAGTGCACAGCGACGCGCCGCCGCCGTTGCCTGATGTGGCATTACTGTTGTTAACCCAGATTTTGCCGAGGTTCGCGCAATAACGCATCTCGCCGAGAAAGGAGCCGGATATCCCTCCCACAGCCGAGGAACCGTACGGCGTTTTACCAGCCAGAGCGCCTGAGCCTGTCGCGTAGCTGTAAATTTCCGCTTTGTTGACGCAATACAGAATCCTGCCCGCTATATATTCATCGTCAATCAGGGTGTTTCCGTTCCACGCGGCAATTCCGCCCGCATAAGCGCCGGTGATTCCTCTCGTTGCGATCGCACCGCCGACCGTCACGCGCTCGATTGTGCCGTAATTTCTCACCGCGACGCCGCCAATGTAGGAGTTCCCGCGAAAATCGACGTCGAGATTGATATTTCTGACCACGCCGTCCTTCGCGATCGTATGAAACAGCGCGATGCCGCTCGCATCCGCTGCTGTAGTCCCCTCCATCTTCGCGGTCAGCGACAGCGTGTGTCCGCCGCCGTCGAATGTCCCGGCATATGGGGTCGTGCTGTCGGAGGTTCCGCTTGCCGGTCTCCCGATGGACATGACATCCGCCCAATCCGAGACCGTGATATCGTCGGTCAGAAGGGCGCACAGGCTTGCGTTGCCGCCGGCCACACGGGACGCGAACTCGAGCAGCTCGTCCGCCGTGCCTATTTGCAGGGGATCTCCCGCCGTGCCGTCGCCGCCTTCGGCAAACGCCCCCGCCGTGAAAAGCGCGAGCGCCATCGCGACCGCGAGCACCGCCGTAAGAATTTTCTTCATTCCCTTCATTCGTATATCCTCCTCTTTGTTTTAGATTGCTTACATATCGAAAGGACCGCGCTTCAGTATTTTTTCATTCGCGCACCCCCTGACGGGCCGGCGGCAAACGGCGGCCCAGCGCGTGACGACGTGCCGCCCCGGGACACGACGGAGGACCTGCCCTCGCGCCGCGGCACAGCGGACAACGCGGCCTTGCCGCCCCTGCCATGAATGAATTTGGATTTGAATTTGGGATCTGCCGGGACGCCGGGCGTATCGACGCGCGCCCCTGAAATGAATCGCCGCCGGCAAGCCGGCGCAAAGGAGGCAGGCGGTTTTTTACGCCATAAACCTACCGCGTTTGGCGCGTATTTGTGGGCAATGCAAGGATCGCCCAGTGAAGCGTTTGGCGTGGATTCGTGGCCAATGCGAGGCGAGCGTGAAGCAGTGCCGGCGAAGACGCGCCAAACGCTGTCTGTCTGTCTGTCTGTCTGTCTGTCTGTCTGTCTGTCTGTCTGTCTGTCTGTCTGTCGAAGATTGTACTGTCGTGTTCAGGAGCGCATCAGTAAAAACCACTATTCTCACCTCCTGCCTCGTTTTTATGGCGCGGAGCGTTTCTAACCCTGACCGTGTCGCCGACTGATAAGAATGTAAAAATTAGTTATATCTAACAGATAATAATAGGGCATAAGTGTTTTCTTGTAAAGCCCAGATAGCGGCAACTCCGCGCAATTCCGCGATAGCAATCGCGCCCAAAGATCGCGCGCGCCGCCTGTGTAAGTGGCGGCATATTCATAAAACTACGGTTAGCGTCGCAGATGATAGTGCCAGCGAACATAACAGCGCCAAATGCCGCGAGGCATCGAGGCATACGCGCCGCGACGGGCCATGATACGTGGCATCATGAGCTGTCCACTATCCAGGCCCTTGGCGATCCATAACCACAATACGCCCACATTGCCGCCTCTCACATGACCGCGGCAGGGCGCTAATACGGGACTCCGCGAAAAGCGTTGAATTCAAGGCCGCTGGCGCATATAATATGCGTGTGACATAAAGCCATGTTGACGGGGTATGACGATGAAGATAAACAGGAAGAACGATTATTTTTTCAAACGTGTCTTCGGGCACGAGGACACCAAAGATATACTGGCGCGTTTCCTGACGGTGGTGCTGTCGGTCCCGATCGAGCCTGACGAACTCACGCTCATACACACTGAGCTGAGTCCGGAATATTTGGCGGATAAGGCATCTGTCCTTGATATTCAAGTTCGAAGGAGCAAAGCGCACGAGAAGTATAACGTTGAAATGCAGATTGCGGACAGGGGCAACTTGGAGCGGCGCATTCTTCACTATTGGGGGCGCGGGTACACTGAGGAGATAAAAGAAGGGGACGATTACGCAATCCTGCCGAGGATGATAAACATCGCGGTAGTTGACTTCGATGTCTTCAAGTGGCGGGATGCCGCAAAATTCCACAGCGTATTCCGAGTCCTCGAAGCGGACGAGGGCGTTTTGTTCTCGGACGCGCTGGAGATCCACGTATTGGAATTGCCTAAGCTGAAGCGTCAGCCGCTGAAAGACAACTGGACTCCTATAGAGTGCTGGGG
>JAIROA010000143.1 GCA_031257775.1 Synergistaceae bacterium | reverse complement strand
TCATCGAAGAGTTCCTTGAAAAGGACGGCGCTTTCGCGGGGAATCGTGACGCCATGCTTTCGGGCGGCATCCCTTATGACGTCGTCCCTGTCACGGGACCAGGGCGACGGGGCTTCCGCTTTTGAATGGGAACATTTATCGAGAAGGTTCTTCGGGATGATCGCCGGAACCTCCGACTTCGCCACAAGCAGGATCACGACGGAAGCGCCCTGCTTTTCCAATAGCGGCGCCGCGTTTTCCGGCATGAGGCCCATCTTCTCGGCTTCGTCCACGACGAGCACGATCCGCTCGTCAAACAGCCCCGGGCCTCTGTTTTCCGTGAGAAGCGAGCGCCACTCGCCGCCTTCCCGCCTTGAGGCAAGGACGTACCCCTTTGCGGTCAAAGCGGCAATCTCCTCAGCCAGGAGCTTCCTCTGCGCCGTCCCTGTCCCGGTTATCAGGTGAAGATGCGGCATCTCGCAGGGACTATCCTTTTATCACGATGTTGACCAATTTGTCAGGCACCGCTATCACTTTGACGACCTCTTTGCCGTCTATCCTGCGTTTCGTCTCCTCCATCCTCATCACTCGCCTCGCAAGCTCGTCCCTGTCAAGACCCGGATCCATTTCGAACTGCTCGCGGAGTTTGCCGTTGACCTGAAGGACGACCGAGACCTTATCTACCTTGAGCGCGTCCTCATCAGCCTTCGGCCATGCGGTCAGCGCAAGGATGCTGCCGTTGCCCGACATCTCCCAGAGTTCCTCGCATATGTGAGGGCAGAAGGGATTGAGGCAGAGCAGGAGCGACTCGATGCCCTCGCGGAATAGCGCCCAGCCAATAGCGTCCTTCGGCTTATACGATACAAGGCCGTTAGTCAGCTCCATCATGCGGGCCACAGCCGTGTTGAGCTGACGCTCTTCCTTTATATCGCGGGTCACCCGGTCTACGGTGGAATGGATGAGGCGCTTCAGATCCCGCGACTCGGCGTTCTCAATGGCGCTCATCGGCACTCGCTTCCTATCGGCGGTTTTCAGGCCGCCAACGCTATCCTCGACGAGGCGGAACACCCTGTTGAGGAAGCGGCTGGCGCCTTCGACACCCTTGTCCGACCAATCGAGGCTCCTGTCGGGCGGGGACGCGAAGAGGATAAACAGCCTTGCCGTGTCCGCGCCGTATTTTTTTATTATCTCGTCCAGATCCACCACGTTGCCGAGCGACTTGGACATCTTAGCTCCGTCCTTTATGACCATCCCCTGAGTCAAAAGCCCTGTAAAGGGCTCGCGCATGTCAGGCGGGATCAATCCAAGATCGGATATCATCTTCGTAAAAAAGCGCGCGTATATGAGGTGCAGGCAGGCGTGCTCTATCCCTCCGATATATAAGTCGACTGGCATCCAGTAATCGGCGTCATCCCTCCTGAACGGCGCCTCGCCGGAACCTAGGGAAAGGTAACGGAAGAAATACCAGGAAGAGCAGATGAACGTGTCCATCGTATCGGTCTCGCGCCTTGCCTGTCCGCCGCACTCCGGGCATACGGTATTTATCCAGTCCGGGCATCCGAGAAGGGCGTTTCCGCCGTTTTCCGGAACCTTGGCGTTAAGCGGCAGCCTGACCGGCAGCGATTCCTCAGGAACCGGCACTATGCCGCACTTGTCGCAGTAAATTACAGGTATCGGCGTTCCCCAGTAGCGCTGGCGCGATATGAGCCAGTCCCGCAGGCGGTACTGCGTCTCTCGTTTCCCCAGCCCTCTTTCCTCGAACCACGCGCCGATGCGCTCTATGGCCACAGGCGTCGGCAGGCCGTCAAACTCGCCTGAGTTGCAGGCTATCCCGTCTGCCTCAGCGGCCTCGGTCATCTCATCCGGGTTCGGGATGGGCTCGCCTTCGCGCCTGACGACAGGTATGACCCCGAGGCCGTACTTCCGGACGAAATCGAAGTCCCTCTGGTCGTGCGCCGGAACGCCCATTATCGCCCCGGTCCCGTAGTCCATTAGGATATAGTCGGCGATCCAGATTGGGACAAGCTCTCCGTTGACAGGGTTTTTTGCCTTAAAGCCCGTATCGAGGCCCATTTTGGCCCCGCCGACGGCCGTCCGCTCTATCGCGCTGCGCTGCGCCATCCGCGCGGCGAAATCCAGTATCTCGACGCGCTTGGCCTCGTCGGAGCGCGACGCCAGCTCCGATGTGATGGGGTGTTCCGCCGCTATCGCGACGAACGTTATGCCGAAGATGGTGTCTATCCTCGTCGTGAACGCCTCAAGGGAGAGCCCTGTGCCGGCTATCTCTATGTCGAACCGGACGCCTTCAGAGCGCCCGATCCAGTTCCGTTGCATCGTCAGAACCCTCTCCGGCCAGCCCGTGAGCTTATCGAGATATTCCAGAAGCTCCTCCGCGTAGTCCGTGATGCGCAGGAACCATTGGTCGAGCCCGCGCTTTACGACCGGGGTGTCGCATCTCCAGCAGACCCCGTCGCCGATGACCTGCTCATTCGCCAGGACCGTCCCGCAGGTCTCGCACCAGTTGACTGGGGCGTGTTTGCGGTAGGCCAGCCCTTTTTTAAGCATCTGGAGGAAGAACCACTGATTCCACCTGTAATATTCCGGCTCAAACGTCTTGACCGTCCTGCGCCAGTCATAGCTGCAGCCCATGGATTTCAGCTGTTTTATCATGTGATCGATGTTTTTCCTCGTCCACTCCGCCGGGTGCGTCTTCATCTTTATCGCGGCGTTCTCGGCTGGCATCCCGAACGAATCAAATCCTATCGGGTACATCACGTTATATCCGTTCATGCGAAGAAATCGCGCCGTGAGGTCTCCTATGGAATAATTTCTGAGGTGCCCCATGTGCAGCGCTCCGCTCGGGTAAGGAAACATCTCAAGGCAGTAGAATTTCTCCTTATCGGATGCGGCCTCTACGTGAAACGCGCCTGTTTCCTCCCATTTTTCCTGCCATTTCGGTTCAATGGCCCTGAAGTCGTATGCCATATTACGTATCGCCTCCGTAGTTCGTCGCTTTACAACAGGGATTTATTATAATCTACTAACGGGATGAGGTACAATAGAAGCTGTCAATTTAAAACTTATGAAGGAGAGGTCGTTCGCTAATGAAGGAAATAAAAATGTTCATAATGTCCACCTGCCCCCACTGCAAGAAGGCTCTTGAGATGGTCGGCGAGATACTGGCCGCCCACCCCGAATACAAAGAAATACCTCTCAAAAAAATCGACGAGCAGCGCGAGCCGGACTATGCCGCCAAATTCGACTATTATTACGTCCCGACGTTCTTCGTAGGGGACGAGAAAGTACACGAAGGGGTGCCGTCAAAACAGGCCGTAATGGGCGCATTCGTCAAGGCGTATGAAGGATAGGCCATCTGTCAGGCAAGATTAGGCCGCTTATTTTAAGGAAACTAAGCTTACGATCATTCCACTTCTATACCTATGTTTTTATCCGGCATAGAAGTGGAATGTTTAGTCTCGGCTGCTCACTCAGCGCTCTTTTAGCTCTTTTATCGCGCTTTCCATAAGTTTGCGGAGGTCATTTTCGATCTCCTCGTCGTACAGGCCGCTTCTGAGATCGTTCTTATGCCGCGCCGCATCTTCGGAAGCGTCTGCGATAAGAGCCTGGACTCTTTCAGGGTACTCGACGTAAACGTCCCCGGCAACCAGCCCGCCCTTATCCGTCACAAATATCGTAGGTATAGAGGATCTTCCCGTCTGAGCCCTCATGAACACCCTGCCCAGCTCATCTCGCGGGAAATATACAGCCTTTATAAGAGGATTGGCCTGGCTGATCGCGTGAACGAACGGCGTCGTTCTCGCGCAGTCCGGGCACCAGAGTTCCGTGTAAACGGCAAGGACGAGCGGGATGTCTATCCCCCTCACGAAAGCCAGAAAATGATCCGAGAGGGCAAGCGAGGACACGCGTTCCAAAGCGCTCTTCATCTGGGCGCTGTCGCCTGTCGTAAGATATCTTTCAAATGTCACCCCCCTTGAGAGGTCTATCTTTGCCCCCTGCGGCTGAGGCGCGCCAAAGGCCGGGATGTCCATCCAGAACATAGCGGCTATGACGAATAAAGATATCCATGCTAATCTCAACATCTCAATTCCCCCCAATATATACCAATATAGTATATTAATTAGATTTTATCACAAATACATCTCATTCCGATCTCTTAAGGAATCGCTGATTAAATGTTCTTTGCGCGAAATGTCCATAAAACCAGGCGCTGCCGTCAAAGAAATCCAGGAACAATTTAGCATATCAAAGACATATCTTTATAACTGTCTCCATAAACATAAAATCATTTTGAAAATAAACAAGAAATAGGCAATTTAACATAATTTAGCGCAACTTTACATTTATCATCTTGTTATATTTTGCAAGGTGATATGATTGTTCCCGAAGTTCAAAAAAACTTGGTTTTATTGACCATCTTAAATAAGGACGGACCGCAACAGTCTCTACGAAGATCAAGGGATGCAAAAAGTTAAGGCGGCAGTCACGCCGGAGGGGGGGCATCTTATTGAACGCGGGGTAAGTTTTAAGCTCTCCCACACACTTTTTCCCCAAATGGCGCCATAAGCCAGCCAAACGCGGATATTGGCGCGTTGACTATGCCAACATGAGCTTAAGGCAGGAACAAAGTGAAAGGAAAGCGCAGGGGAAAGCAGGGACGGAAGTGCGTGAAAATTCGCCGGCATTCATTGCGCGTGATTTCATCACTCAAAATTCAGAGGGGGTTTTCCTGTGAAACATATGACGAAGTGTTTTTTAACAATCTTGCTGTGCGGGATAGCGTTTTCCATGATCGCTGGGACGCGGTGCGGCGCGGCACAAAATGACACCGACCCGAACGCGGTCGTCGTAAAGAAAGAACACGGCCTTCTCGACTGGACTCAGAACTACATCGAAGCAATCGGGGTGGGTGTCGTGCCAAGCGGAACAAGCGGCGCCCAGGGCAAGGCCCTGGCGCGGCGCGGGGCCATAGTGGATCTCCAGCGGAACCTGCTTGAATTCCTGAGCGGCGTCCAGGTGGACGGGAGGACCACCATGAACGATTTCATGGCGGAGGACCGCGTCAGGACGGAGGTTCACGGCATGATCAGGAATATTGAGCTGCTTGAGGGGGAGTGGGACGGGGAGTCATATACCATGTCGGGCCGAGTCAAGCTTCCTCAGCTCCTTGTGGTAGTCGCGCCCTCCATCGAGGCCAAGGTGCCGAAACGGGCGGCAGCGCCTGCCGCGAGCGCGCCGAAGACATCCGGGCGCTTCACGGGGCTCGTGATAGACGCGCGCCACCTTTCAATCGTCCCGAGCCTTTCCTTCCGCATCGTGGACGAGGGGGGGAGCGAGGCATACAGCCTGAGCTTCGCTGATCCCAAGTTTTACCAGCAGTCGGGGCTTGCCACATATTACAACAACCTGGAGTACGCAAAGGGAGAGATCCGCGTCGCGACGAACCCGATAGTGACGAAAGCCGTGCGGATTGGGAACGGCGGGGATATCGTCATTCCGAACTCCGCCGCTTCGAGGATGAGGGGCAGCTCCTATGACTTCCGCAAGGAATGCAAAGTCATAATAGTCTGCAAGTGACGGGCCCGGGCATGAAGCGAAAAATCCTACTTGCGGTATTTTCATGCGTTGTCATGACGGCGGCGATTTTAGCCGCGCCGTTCTCTCCTGACGCACAGGCAGCGATCAGGCAGTCAGGCGGCGAGATCGCGGTCTCAAGCGCCGTGGGGACCGGAGCGACACGCGAGGCCGCCGTGCAAGGGGCAAGACGCGACGCCATCGAGCAGGGCATCGGCGCTTTCATCGACAGCTACACGAGCGTCAAAAACTTTGAGGCTGTCACGGACAAAGTCTTCTCAACATCCCAGGGCATAATAAACAAATTCGAGATCATAGACGAGAGGAAGGACCTCGACGGCATGTTCACAGTCGAGGCCCGCGCAGTCGTCTCCGCCGCCGCTTTGGACGGCGTTCTTGGCCCCGTGGCCCTGGACATGCTCGGCAACCCGAGGGTTATGGTCATTCTCGACGAGCGGGTAGAGGACAAGCAGCCCTTTCTCTTTACGTCCGAGGGCGAGGTCGAGAGGGCCTTTCAAAACTCCGGCCTTTACATCGTGAATAAGGATCAGGCGGATAAGCTCGCGGACATTGATCTGAACGAGGCCCGCTATAGGCAGAACGACGAGGAGATGCTGAGGATAGCCAGGAATTTCCAGGCGGACATCCTTGTGTCCGGCAAGGCTTACGCCGGTTCGTTCGTCAGCGTGAAAGCCGGCGGGCATACGGTTTACAGCGGAAGGGCCTCCATCCAGTTAAAGGCCGTCCTGACGAACACGGCGCAGCAGATAGGCTTCGACGCGTTCGAGGCGGATCAGAAAATCACGAGGGGAACGACTGTGGAGGATGCCGCTATAAAGGGTTTCCAGAAGTGCGCTCCGGAAGCGGCAAAGAAAATGATCAACGCGGTGGCCTATATGATGTTCGGCTCGCTCGGCGCGCCGACCTACAGCGTTAAGATCAGCGGCATCCCGTTCGGGAACGTCGACGCGCTGAAAAAATCCCTCGAAGGGCTTGACGAGGTAAAGAGCGTCTACCAGAGGGCGTTTGACAACGGACAGCTCGAACTCGACGTGATATCCGAAATGGACTCGAACGCTCTGGGAACATGGCTCGAAAAGAACGGCGTGACGGTAAGCCGCGCCACGACACAGACCGTCGAGGGCAGCTGGGGCGGCGCGGCTGAAAGCAAGCCAGAGCCTTCTGCTGAACCTGCGGCGGGCGCAAAGCGCGGAATGTGCGACGCCGGCGCGTTTGGCGCGATAGGCATGGCTCTGGCCGGGTTTGCGATCATTGCCAGATCCGCGCGAAAGCCGCAGCGCAAATGACTTACGCAAAGGGAGTGATAGCGGTGAAGATACGCCCGATATTCAGGAGTGCCATCGCGCTTTTATTCTGCCTGTCTTTTATCGCGGGCGCCGAGGCCGCCATGCCGAACAAAGGCGAAGTGGCCGTGATCGCGGTGGGGATGAACGCCTATTCTAAGGAGTTCACGCATATAGTGGAGGACTCCGTCATCCAGGAGCTGCTGTCCGCGGGATATAAGGTCGTGGACGAGGCGAAAAAGCAAAAAATAAAAGCGGCAATAGCGCAGCGCAAGGCCGACGCGGCCTACCTCAACGGCGACGTGGACGCCCTTATGAAAATAAGCTTCAGTTACAGCGTGAGTTCCACGATAGCGGTCAGGTTCAGGGTGGACGAGGCGGATAATACCATCAGCACCGGTAAATACAAGGGGTACACCGCGTCGGCCACCGTGACCTTCAACGCGAAAAACTCGGGGGGCGACTACACGCGGGCATCCGCGTCGCCGATCATGGCTACCGGCGCCGGGGTCACGCCGTCCAAGGCGACCGACAGGGCCGTAATGTCCGCCGCCTCGAAAATAGCCGCTGAGATCGCGAGGTGACGGCAATGGCTATCAGGCATACGTTCAGGCATATTGCCGCGCTCCTGCTCGTTTTCGTGCTCGGGGCTTCGGGTGCCGAGGCAAAGCCGAGCCTCGCGGTGAAGGCGTTTGCTGACAAGAGCGGCGAATGCGGCGAAAAAGTCGCGTCCGCGATTTCTGACATGCTCGTCAACGACCTCTTTGAAGCCGGCCTCTTCACTATCTTGGAGAGAGAGCGGATGGACGACGTGATGGACGAGATATTGATGGGCGACACGGGGTTCATGGATTCGTCGACGGCACCTGAGATAGGCAGACTCAAAAGCGCCAAGTACACCATGACCGGATCGATAACGGTCTTCCACTACAACGCCAGCGGCGGCGTGGCGTACATACCCGGCATAGCCGGGGGAGGCGCCGCAGCCAAGACGGCTTACGTGACGCTCGCGCTCCGGGTCATCGAAAACGAGACCGGCGAGGTCGTGTACTCGGCATCCCAGCAGGGCGAGGCGAAACGGGAGGCCTCGGGCCTCATCACGAGGTTCGGCGGATTCGCAACTGTTTCTTATGGCGGGATACTCGCCTCTGCGGCGCAGGATTCCGTGTCAAAGCACGTCGCCCGTATACAGAAAACGGCCTGGAACGAGTAAAGGGAGGGTATGTGGAATGAAATCACGCAGGGAAATATTGCTGGCGCTGCTTGCGGCCTCTGTTCTGGCTTTTTTAGCCAGCGGCATGTCTGAGGCTGCGGACGGCAGGATAAGGATCGGCATCGCGACATTCGAGAGCAAGGTCCAAGAAATCGGGGCGGCGCAAGCCGCGATAATCACTGACATCTTCTCCAACACGCTCTATAACTCGAAGCGCATCCAGCTCGTCGAAAGGGAGCGGATGGACGACGTGATGGACGAGATACTCGGAGGGGACACGGGTTTTTTCGATCCTGAGACCGTGGCCGAGATAGGGAAGCTGGCCGGGGTTCAGTACATCGTGACCGGGTCGGTGACCGAGCTGAACAAAAAGACGTCAGGCGGCGGCATCCCCATCCCCGTTTTCGGAGGCGGCGCCGTCGGGGGAGGGCAGACGGAGGCCACGGCGAAGATAGCCCTGCGGGTCATAGAGACGGAGACCGGCGAGGTGGTGCTGTCGCTGTCTGAAACCGGGAGGTCAACAAACTCCGCGACGGCAGTCACTTTCGCCGGGGTGAGCTGGGGCGAGGCGGAGTTCGGGGGCATAGAGGCGCGCGCGATAGGCGACGCGGCGCTGCGCCTCGCGCACAAGATCCGCGAGAGGCTCGCTGACGATTATTCTTACGTGATAGAGGCCGGAGATAAGGAATTCATGATCGACGAGGGCGAGACCAGGGCGGTGGAGCCCGGATTGCTTTTCCTCGTGTACAGTGACGGGAAGGCGCTCTCGGACATGGACGGGAACGTGATCAGCAGAAAACGGATACCCCTGGCGGTGCTGAAGGTGGTCCGTACCGATTTTGACATCAGCTACTGCGTGGCGGCGGCTGGAACCAGCGCGAGCGTGGTAAGGCGCGGTGACAAGATAGAGCCGATCAGCGGCGCGGAATCGAGCAAAATGGTGAAGGACAAGGTCTTCCCGTCAAAACGCCCGGAAGGATCGTCCCGCTCGTCCGCGGCCGAAGAAATCCTGGGAGGGATCGGGGGAGAGGACGCGCCCGAGGAAAGCCCGGTTATGGCGGATCCGGAATCTGAGCCTGAATTCGCGTCCGATCCGCCAAACGCCGGATTGCGGGTTGCCGCCGAACCTACGCGGAGCGAGAGCGCGGCGCGGGCCTCGGGATCGTACCCGATGAGGCCGGTGGACGGCGTTGACCCCGACCGCACTACCGACGCGAAGCTCATAGAGGCATACGATTTTATTTCCCAGACAGAGAGAAACAGCCTGGGCATTCAGCATCGCGGCGCGTGGAACATGTATTCCGCCAAGAGGTATAAGGAGGCTTTCGAGATATTCACCAAGCTGGCCGACGACTGCCCTGGCAATTACCTCTCCGCTTACTGGGCCGGCATGGCCGCGGTAAGGCTGGGAAGCAACAAGGAAGCGGCAAGTTGGTTTGAGAGGGCGCTTTCGATAAACCCAGGCTATCAGCCCGCCATCGACGGCAGGGCGAAACTAGGGGACAGCCCCGCCAACGCGCCGGCGAAAAAAAGGAAATGAAGTGAAACCACGGACAGCTGGCGGAACCTTGCGGCGCTGCCCCAAAACCGTGCCGGTGAATATGGGCATGAAACGCGGGCTATGATTCCGCTGGCGCGCTGTCCAGGCTGCATGGCTGAAAATGTCGCGGCGTTTCCCTGCCCGCACTGCGGCTGGAGACACGCGAAACAGGGCAGCGCGCATCTTCTAAGGCCGGGGACGATTTTGAGGGAGCGGTATTATATCGGACGTGTCCTTGGGCAAGGCGGTTTCGGGATTACCTATCTGGGCTGGGATGACGTCCTGAACGTCAAGGCCGCGATCAAGGAGTATTTCCCGATGGGGCTGGTCACCCGCAACCCGGACACGATGCAGGTCGGGTATGCCGGCGACGGCGGGCAGGAAGAGTTTGAACGCGGGCGGCAAAAATTCCTTGAAGAGGCCCGCATCCTCGCCTCCTTCGCGTACTCGCCCAACATCGTTTCCACCAAGGATTTTTTCCGCGAAGGCCCTTTGGCTTATATGGTCATGGAGTACCTCGAAGGCGCTGACCTCAAAAAATATCTGGACGAGCGCGGCGGGATCATTCCGTGGGGAAACGCGCAGGCCGTCATCATGCACGTCATTGACGCGCTTAAAGACGTACACGCGCAGGGCCTTTTGCACCGTGACGTCAGCCCTGACAATATTTTTATCACCAGCCGGGGGCAGATCAAAATCCTTGATTTCGGCTCGGCGCGTTTTGCGGCCGGGAGGCAGAATAAAAGCCTCTCGGTGGTTCTGAAACCAGGCTACGCTCCGGTCGAGCAATACCAAACGCATGGGCGGCAAGGGCCTTGGACGGACGTGTATTCCCTGGGGGCGACGCTGTACCGCTGCGTGACCGGGAAACTGCCGCCAGAGTCGCTGAGCCGGATCGAGCAGGACGACATCAAAACCCCGTCGATGTCAGGCGTGTCCGTCCCCCCAGCGTTCGAAAAAGCTCTCATGAAGGCGCTTTCCGTGAAAGCGAATGACCGCTTTCAGTCCGTTCAGGATTTTCAGGCCGCGCTTTTGGGCCGCGCTCTCGAAGCAAGCCCCTCGGGGCAGGCCGGACAAATAGCAGCCCCCGGCGCATCCTTCCAGGTAACGCGGAAATATGACGAGGCGGCGGCCGCAGCCTTCAAGCCTAATGCGCTGTCACGCGCCCCGAAGCTTGATAGGCGGCTAAAGCCTATTTTAATCGGCATCCCTTTGTGCGCTGTCGTTGCCCTGGCGCTGTACATGCTTCTTTTTGCGGAATCGCCCGAAAGGGCAAGCCCGGACATAGGCTCACAGATCCAGCAAGCTCAAAGCTCTGGCCCTGCGGAGGCGCTCCCAGCCGCGAGAACGGAGGCGCCGCAAGGCGCTCCCGAAGAGCTTTTCAAGGAGGCGGAGGGCCTGATCCGGTCCGCAAGGGCCAGCGACGTGAAAAAGGCCGTGGGGCTTTACGAGCGGGCCGCGGATCTTGGCCACGTGGAGGCAATGGCGGCGCTGGGCAGCATCTATGAAATAGGCGATGCCGTGAAAAAAAACCTGACTCTGGCCGCCGGATGGTATGAAAAAGCGGCCGATTCCGGCTATGAGGAAATTAAATTCCATCTAGCACAAATTTACGCCTATGGCGATGCCGCCGAAGGGCTGCCCGCTGACTACGGGAAAGCGCTGGATTTGCTGAATTCAATCCAGGACGGCAGTTCCGGCCAGGTGAAGATGCTGAAAAATTTCGTGGAAACGCGGCTCCGGAATTGAGGAAATGCTGATTTATCGTTAGGGGCCTAAAGGGTGAAGATTTAAGGAATCGCTGATTAAATGTTCTTTGCGCGAAATGGAGCAGATCCGTTCGCTTCTCGAAATGGCGGTCGTAAAAATGGCCGCAGGCGTAGCAGAGCTACGGTGAGGATCATTTTTG
>JAIROA010000105.1 GCA_031257775.1 Synergistaceae bacterium | reverse complement strand
ACCATAATTTGATTTAGAATCGGAATAGCGCAACGCAATGTTGCGCCCAACACGAAGTGTTGAGGTTTTTTCCAAATCAACTCGTCTGTTATGAGTTGATTTGGAATTAGAATTATATGATAAACGCTATTTCAATATATCAATCACTGATTTTGGAGGCTACTGGAAATGAAAACAGAGAAACACGACGGCTACTGGCCCCAATTAAGCGACATCCAGCGCGCGAAACAGCGCATCGGATCCGTCATCACGGCTACGCCGCTTGCGCGCAATACCCCTCTATCGGACAAGCACGGCGCTGAAATCCTCCTTAAGCGCGAGGATCTGCAGGTCGTCCGCTCGTATAAAATAAGGGGCGCATATAACAAAATATCCAGCCTGTCTCCTGAGGAAGCTTCTGCCGGCGTAGTCTGCGCGAGCGCCGGAAACCACGCGCAGGGAGTCGCGCTCGCGGCTAACATGCTTGGCATCAAAGCCACGATATTCATGCCGAAACCGACGCCGCAGCAGAAGATCGAGCAGGTCAGAATGCACGGGAAAAAGAGCGTTGATATCGTTCTTTCCGGGGACACCTACGACGATTCCTGCGTGGAGGCCATGAAACACTGCGAGGCAAGCGGCTCGTGCTTCGTGCATCCTTTTAACGATCCTCTGATCATCGAGGGGCAGGGAACAGTAGGCCTGGATATCTTAAACGACACGAAACAGCCCATAGACTACCTTTTACTGCCGGTAGGCGGCGGCGGACTCGCATCCGGCGTTTCGAGCGTCTTTAAGGCAATCAGCCCGGAAACGAAGATAATCGGGGTGGAGGCCGCCGGCGCCGCGTCGATGAAACGTTCGTTCGAGACGGGGCAGGTCACCACGCTCGAGGAAATAGACACCTTCGCGGACGGCATCGCTGTCCGGACTCCTGGCGATATAACTTACAGGATCTGCAGGAAGCTTCTTGATGATATTCTTGTCGTGCCTGAGGGGAAAATCTGCTCAACGATACTTGAACTCTACAACGAGAGCGCTATAGTCGCCGAACCGGCCGGAGCGGCATCCATAGCGGCACTGTCTTTATTAGGGAGCACGATACGCGACAAAAACGTCGTGTGCCTCGTCAGCGGCAGCAACAACGACATAACGCGGATGGAGGAGATAAAGGAGCGCGCTATGCTGTACGAAGGCCTTAAGCACTACTTCATCGTGCGCTTCCCTCAGCGGGCCGGCGCACTGCGCGAGTTCCTGGAAAAAGTGCTTGGCCCGAACGACGACATTACGCTCTTCCAGTACGCGAAAAAGAACGCGAGGGAGAAAGGCCCGGCAATAGTCGGGATTGAGGTGCGCTCGCCGGACGATTTCGGCCCGCTTGTCTCCCGCATGAATGACAGCCATATCGTCCATGAATACCTTAACGACAAACCGGATCTCCTGAGGCTGATTTAGTTCCGGCGCAGCAGGCCGGCCAGTTCCGTCGCGAAGTACGTTATCACGAGGTCGCAGCCCGCGCGCCTCACCGCCGTGTGGTATTCAAGAAGGCCTCGGGATCTTTCGAGCGCTCCGGCGGAAATCGCTGAGTGAAGCAGCATGTATTCGCCGCTCACGATATAGCCAGCCATAGGAAGGTCAGTCCGCGCCCGCAGTTTTGAAGCTATATCGAGATAGGGGACTGCCGGCTTTACGATCAGGATATCGGCGCCCTCGTCAGCATCGAGGAGCGCGTCGCGGATTATTTCCCTTGGGTTCATCGGGGGAAGCTGATAGCCCCTCCTGTCCCCGAAGCTGGGCGCGCTTCCGGCCGCGTCGCGGAACGGCCCGTAAAAAGCGGACGCATGCTTTGCGGCGTAGCTCATGATGCCCGTGCCGGAGAAGCCTTCTCTGTCCAGAGCATCCCGTATGGCGGCAACCCTGCCGTCCATCATGTCGGATGGCGCTACCATGTGCGCTCCGGCCTTTGCCTGGCTCACCGCCGCTTTCGACAGGAGTTCCAATGTCGCGTCATTGTCAACGCTCCCGTCCGCCGAAAGATGCCCGCAGTGCCCGTGATCCGTGTACTCGCACATGCATGTGTCGGCTATCAGGAACGTGTCCGGATAGCTCTCCCGCAAAAAACCGAGAGCGCGCTGCACCGGCTGTCCCGCGTCAAAAGCGCTCGTACCGTCCTCATCCTTATATGTCGGCAATCCGAACAGCAAAAACGCCTTGACACCGTTCTCTATGGCAGGGCCGGCTATCTCAGGCAGCATATCGACGCTCCAGTGCGATATGCCGGGAAACGATGGAATAGCGCGAGCCTCGCCCTCTCCAGGGCACACAAATATAGGGAGTATGAGATGCCTCGGTTCGAGCGTCACTTCAGCGAGCATGTCGCGGATCGTAGCGTTCTGGCGGATCCGCCTCATCCTCACCACAGGGAAAGCAGTCATGAATCTGACCTCCTCTTCCATATTGCGGTACTGCCGCCCGTAATCGCCTCGGGCGACCCGCTCATTTTAGCCGATGAATCATCCATAGCGACAGTGTCAAACTCGACCTTAAATGGAATGTCGCTGAATTCAAGAAGCGGATTCACCCTTGAAATGATCTGGTTTGTCAGCGCGTCCGGCTGCCTGACGTTTTCCACGCGTATCACCACGTTCTCAAGATACACCCCGTCGGGCCTGAGCCCAAGAATCCCGTTTGCCGCGAGCCGTATCCTGAGCGTAAAGATGAAATCAGCGCTGAATAATCCGTTTGCTTTGAAACCGGAAGGAGAAAAATCGAAATGGAGATTTGAGAAGCCGCTTTTTTCGTTAGCGTCGAAGTACGCGTTCACGTCATCCTCCAGCAGAATCAGCTCCCCCTTGGAATAGCCTATGAGCGCGGTCAGAGCGTCCACGTCGTCCGACAAAACGGCTTGATTGTTTGTAAGAAGCGCGTTCAGCTTCATGGAGTCAATTCTGATCCCGCTAATTACGACGCCGCGCATCTCAGCGTAGGCCCTGCTCTCCCTGACAGTCACGGCAAGGGAGTCGGGAGAAAATTTTTCTCCTAAAAGAGACGCTATGCGCTGCGCCATTTCCGTGTCCGCGACGTCAGCCCGAGCCTCGCATAATGGCACTGCCAGAATGACGAAAAGAATAGCGGTTATCACAATAGCGGTTTGAAATATACGCCAATGTGTCACGTGAAACATTGCATTAAAGGTCACCTCTATCACCTCGCCAGCATTTATGTCCGGAGTATGCGAAAAGGGCGATGCATAAAACAGCTTAATCAGCGATTCCTTATCAATAATTATAACCTTATTGCCGATGGATTTTGACAGATTTTGCGTATTCGTATAGATTACCTGGCAGGCTGTTTTTGTGCCTGGCACCCAACACGACGTGTTGAGGTTTTTCCAAGTCAACTCGTCTGTTACGAGTTGACTTGTGGAATTAGAATTATATGACGGGCAGAAGAAAAGAGGGACTGAGATGAATGCAAAAAAAACGTCCATCCGCTGGCTGAAGGAGAGCCGTCCGCCTTCAGCATCAGTCGCCGCGGAGGTGGAAAGCGCCGTAGCGGACATAGCTCAGGAGGTGGGGCTTCGAGGCATGGACGCGGTGATCGAATACTCTCGAAAGCTCGACGGCTACGGCGGGCCGTTTATGGTTCCGCGCGAGACGGCGGAGTCAGCCCTTCATTCGATAGCCCCTGAAGTCCGCTCCGCCATAGAGGAGTCCATCCGCAACGTAAGGCGCTTTCACTCCCTTGAAAGGGAAACATTGCTGGATCGCGAATGGGAACTTTCGCCCGGCGTCAGCGCCGGTTTCCGTTACGTCCCTATCGACAGCGCCGCCGTCTACATACCAGGCGGCAGATACCCTCTCGTAAGCTCCGCCGTCATGTGCGTCGTTCCCGCTCAGGAAGCCGGGGTCAGGCGGATCGCGGCGTTCTCCCCGCCTGGGAGGGACGGCAAAATCGACGTCACTGTCCTGGCCGCGCTGGCGCTACTTGGCATCAGGGAAATATGGGCCATTGGCGGCGCTCAGGCCATAGCCGCGGCGGCGCTGGGGGCCGGCGACATCCAAAAAACCGACTTCATAGCTGGTCCCGGAAACGCTTACGTCGCGGAGGCAAAGCGAAGGTTTTTCGGGAAGGTGGGCATTGACGGGGTAGCCGGGCCTAGCGAGGTTCTCATAATAGCGGACGAGAGCGCTAACTATAAATACGCCGCGCGAGATCTGCTGGCTCAGTCCGAACACGATCCTATGGCAAGGGCCTGCCTCCTGGCCACAAGCGAGAAATTCGCGCGCGAGACGATGGACGAGCTGAATTTGCTGCTTCCTGGCCTTAGCACAAGGGGCGTGGCCGAAAAGTCGTGGGCAAGCAATGGGGCAGTGGGGATCACGGGCTCTCTCGACGAGGCCATAGATTACGCGAACGCACTTGCGCCCGAGCATCTGCAACTCGCTCTCGGAAATCCGAAAGAAGCGCTGGAAAAGTGCCGCGCTTATGGCGCCGCTTTCCTTGGATACAGCAGCAGCGAGGTTTTCGGCGACTACATAGCAGGGACAAACCACACGCTGCCGACTGGCGGGCGCGCGAAATTTTCGAGCGGCCTCTGGACCGGATCTTTCATGAAGGTCATGACGCACCTCGGCCTGTCCCCCGAAGGCGCCTCCCGCCTTGCGGCGCCAGGCGAAATCCTGGCACGCACTGAAGGGCTTGAGGCGCACGCTAACGCCATACGCGCGCGCGGCGGGGCATCGCCGGATGGCGGCTAAAGGGCGGATTTAATAGTATAATATTCGAGAAATAGACATTCCATTAGGGGAGGCCGCATATTATGAATGATTCTTCAAGGGTACGCGATTTCGCCATCATCTCAATGTTCGCCTCCATAATTTTCGTTATGACGTTTTCCCCTATAGGCTTTATACCGCTCCCATGGGGGATGAACGCCACGATAATACATGTCCCTGTGATAATAGGGTCTATCGTGATGGGCCCGAGAAAAGGCGCTTTCTTGGGCTTTTTATTTGGCCTCGCGAGCCTGATTCGGGCCACGACGACGCCCAACCTGCTCTCATTTGTTTTCTCGCCGCTCATTCCGCTCCCTGGCACGGGCGGAGGAAGCCCCTGGGCCCTTTTGATCTGCTTTGGGCCGCGCATCCTTGTAGGCATGGTGCCCTATTACGTTGACAGATTTTTTAAACGCATGGCCGCAATGAGCGCAAAATGGCACATGGCCTCTACGTTCGCCGCTGGGATGGCCGGCGGCATGACCAACACGCTGCTCGTCATGGGCCTGATATTCCTGATATTTAAAGATGCCTACGCGAGCGTTTCGGGCACAAGCTCCGACCTGGTGCTGGGAATGATAATGGCCGTCGTGTTCGCGCACGGCATTCCTGAAGCCCTCGTAGCCGGCGTTTTCACCTCAGCGGTATGCCGGATACTCGACTCTTTCATGAAGAGGGACAGCCGCGTATAGGCCGGCAAGGCAAATCACGGAGTCACGGGATTCGCGCGAACCGGTGCCAAAACGGCTATGATCGTCTTCTCAGCTATTCAAGATGCTCTTCCCTTCGCTCCTCGGCCATTCATGTCCGGTACCGATGTTCCGTGCTCGTCCGGCAACCAAGCGCCTTGTGCCTGATTAAACTGTATAGTCATGTTTTATATTTTATAGATACTTATAGCGAAAATTTATCCACAATTGTTATCCACATAGGGGTATAACCTCTACGTGTTTTCCACAGGCATTCAATCAGCGTTTTTTTATGACGCGCTCGGCATGAATATGTTACGTTCATGTTAAAGGCACTGGCAGTGCGGGTTTTTCATTATGCACAGGATAAAAAAGATATTATGTGCATAAGTGGATAAGTATAGTGGATAAATATATCTTTAGGCTCATTTTTTCCATGCATACTTCCGGTTCTTTTGTGAACAAACGTGATAGAATAATCCCCAGTCTCTTCAACAACGAGCGTGCGCAGGAAATCAGGGTGAGGTGTTTCAAGATTGGAAAAAAATATTAAATCTATCTGGCAGGACGTTTTAAGCTCGACAAGCGTTTTTTTGCCTCCGGGCACGACGGAGATGTGGCTCAACACATGCCTTCCCATCTCAATAGATGACGGCGTCCTCAAGATAGATGTCCCAAATGTTTTCGCCAAGGAAAATATGGAAAAAAAGATCATAAAGCCGTTAGAGGCTTTTCTTATAGAGCGCGGCTACGCTACGTCCGTGGCCATCCACTTAAACGAGGATCAGCCGCTGCCTCCCAGGCCGCAGCAGCCCGTAGGCGCGCCTTTGAACGAAAACGGTATACTAAACCCGACATACGTGTTCGAAAATTTCGTCATAGGCAAGTCGAACAGGCTTGCTCACGCGGCCAGCCTGGCCGTGAGCGAATCACCGGGACACGCCTATAACCCTCTTTTCATCTGGGGCGGCGTCGGCCTCGGAAAGACTCACCTCATGCACGCGATCGCGCATCACGTAAGGAATAACCAGCAAGGCGGCCGCACTCTCTACGTCAGTTCGGAAAAATTCACGAACGATATGATAACTTCCATAAAGACGAACAGCACGAACGAGTTCCGGGCCCAGTACAGGAATCTCGATGTCCTTTTAATAGACGATATTCAGTTCATCGGGGACAAAGAGGGCACGCAGGAAGAATTTTTCCACACGTTCAACAGCCTTCATGAGGCAAAAAAACAGGTAGTCATAAGCTCCGACAGACCGCCAAAGGAGATCAAGGGCGTCGAGGAGCGCCTTGTTTCGCGATTTGAGTGGGGCCTCGTGACCGACATACAGCAGCCGGATCTTGAGACGAGGGTAGCGATCCTGCAAAAAAAAGCGGAAGCAAAGGAATGCAACATACCTGAGGACGTGATTTTATTCCTTGCCCAGAACATACCGAGCAACATCAGGGAACTCGAAGGCGCCTTAAACAGGGTCGTGGCCTACTCTAGCGTGAGCGCTGAACCGATAAACATCGAAAACCTGGGCACGTGGCTGAAAGACATACTGCGGCACAACTCAAAAGGGCAGATAAGCGTGGACTACATACAGCAGCTGACCGCGGAGAGCTTCGGAATCTCCGTCGACGATCTCATATCGACGAAGAGGACGTCCGACCTGGCGCTCGCAAGGCAGATAGCCATGTATCTGGCGAGAAGTCAGCTTAACGACAGCCTGCAGCAGATCGGATACGCGTTCAACAAAAAAGACCATACCACTGTGCTTCACGCATGTAAAAAAATAGAGGAGCTTACAAAAAGCAACATACGCGTGAAAATGATTGTGGATAACATAAGAAATAAGCTCTAAAAAAGCTGTTTTTTATGTGGATTACCGAGAAGTTATCCTCAAAGACAGTTTGTTTCCACAATTAAATTGTGGAAAGTGTGAATAACATCCGGTTATCCCCGCCTCATCCTTGCACATGGAAAAGTTGCTCCCTGCGCGCTTTCAGGTATGTTTTCCACTAATCCACAGCTTCTACTATAACTACTTCTAGTTTTTATATATATAAAAAGAATAGAAGACCATAGTACGAGATGTTAACTTATGAACGATTACAGATGGAGGTGACTGGAAAAAAATGAAGTTAAAAGTCGACAAAGCATCCTTCATAAAAAGCTGGAGCCTTGCGGAACGGAGCGCCGGCACCGCGTCTTCGATGAATATTTTTTCCACCGTTAGGTTACAGGCCACTCTTGACGGAGTGGAGCTGCAATCAACGGACATAAAGACATCGATCAAGTGCGCGGCCCAAGGCGTGGAGGTTCTGGAACCCGGAGAAGCGATAATACCTATCAAGGGCGTGAGCGACCTCTTTAAAAAGGCCGGTTCGCCTGAATTTATCATTCAGGTCGACGAGGGAAAGGCTCTTATGACTTCCGGAAGAAGCAGATACCGCTTTTCGACATATCAGGCAAGCGAATTTCCGAATCTTCCGTCAGCTTCCGGAGGCAGCCTGTTCTGCACGATAAAATCGTCGCTTCTTTCCGCGTCCATAGACAGGGGGACCCTGTGCGCCTCTGAAAAAGAGGAATTCCCGCAGTATCTGTCGTCCGCTTATTTCGAGATGGAGGACGGCCTGCTCAATATCGTGACGACCGACAAGAGGCGCCTGGCTCTTTCGAAAGCGGAAGTGATAGAGGCAGGAAGCGGAAACCCTATGCTGCTTCCGATAAAGAGCGTAAAGGAATTTCAGCGGATCCTCGGGATCATGGAGAGCGACTCGGATATAAAAATATTGTTCGACGACGCGCAGGCGTATTTCGTAGGTTGCGGCATGGAGTTTGCCGTCAGGAAAGTCGAGACTAATTTCCCGCCTTACGCTAAGATACTGCCGACAACTAGCTCGACCACAGTGCATGCTGACAGGCAAGAGATAACTTCGGCGCTGGAACGGGTGGACGTCGTGGTCAGGGATTATAACAGGACGGTCATAATGATGCTGCGCGAAGGCGGAGACTGCGTCTTGTCAGGCAGGGCGCCCGAGTTCGGAGAGGCCGTTGAAAACATAACGTGCGATGTGAGCGGAGAGACGCTGAAGTCCGGCTTTAACACGAAATATTTCCTGGACGCGGTTAAGGCGATAGAAGGCCCGGTAGCGAGCCTGACATTTAACGGCGCTGGCAGCCACATGGTAGTGAGGCAAAAGGATTCCGACTCTTTCCTGTGCATGGTGGCGCCGATGGAGCTGTCAAGAGAGGAAATCGAGTCCGAAGAAGCGGATCACGAGGGAGATGTATTTTAGCGATACATATTTTCATAATTTCAGAAATTTGCGTCAGGGCAGAGTATCGTGGTCTAGCGGCTTTAACCTCATATCCGGGCCCAATGGCGCGGGAAAGACCAATTTTATAGAGGGCCTCAACCTTATTTCAGGCTGGGGTCCTATTGAAAGCGCGACGAAAATATCATCCGTCCCGGCTTGGGGCAAGGGCAGCGAGCCCAAAGCATCGCTCTGGGCAAGGGTTCAGGGCGAGGAAAGCATGGATCTTTTTGCCTCTATATCCGTAAAATGTTCGCTTAAATGCGGCGAAAAGGCAATAGGCGCATCCGCCATGAGGGCAAAAATTCCGGTTCTCACATTTCTGTCGGACGGAATGTCCCTAATCCGCGGAAGCGCTTCCGCAAGGAGGGCGCTTTTGGACAGGATAGGCGCCATTATAAGCCCGTCCTACGCCATGAGGCTTCACGATTACAGAAAAGCCTTGAGACAGAAGACTGTTCTTTTGCGAAGAGGGCGCGAGACTATGGCGGCGGACAGGGTTTTAGTACAGCTTGGCTCGTGGCTCTGGGCCGCCAGGGAGGAAATACTCAAGCTGTTGTCCTCTGCCCTTGAAAGCTACGCGGAGCTGACGCCGTGTCCGATGGAGCTTTTATTCACGCGCGGAGGGGGCGGCACCGCGGAAGGCCCGTCCGAGGATTTCAAGGGGTCGCTTGCCGTCAAAAAAAACCGAGAGAGGGATTTAAGGACGCCGCTTGTAGGTCCGCAGAGGGATGACGTGCGGATACTGTGCGGAGGCATAAACGCCGTTTTATTCCTATCGCGTGGGCAGAGCAGGAGGGCCGCCTCCGCGCTGATTTTAGCCGCCTCTGCAGTCGTGGAGCGCAGGATTGGCAGAAAGCCTATCCTGATTTTTGACGAACTGACATCGGAGCTGGATGAGGAAGGAAGGAATTCTCTCGTGGAAGCGCTGTTAAAAACGGACTGTCAGGTATTCGGGGCTTCAGCGGACAGCCTGGATTATAAAGGGGTGTCAGTGCACAGGTTGAAAGACGGGATGTTTCTGGAGCAGCCACCCGTAAATATGTATTGATCAGGGGCGTGTAAGATGACCGAAACTTTGATGATATCGCTGCTCGCCTTTACGGCTGTGCTTGCGGCTATTAACGCGTGGCTTGGTTTTTCAGCTCGAAAAGGCAATGTGTCACACGAGCTGAACGGGCACTTCTTAAAGCTCAATGACGCGATATCCAGGATCGATTCATTGATTCGGGATGAATTTGGGCGCAATCGTGACGAAAATCAAAGATCATTCAAGGAAAACAGAGAGGAATTAAATTTTTCGCTGAAATCGTTCGAGGAACGCTTTTCGCTGAACGTAAAGGATTTTAACGAAACGCAGCGTCAGAAATTCGGCGACCTCATGATAAAACACGACCAGGACAGGCAGGTCACGGAAGACAAACTGCGCGAGATACGTGAAACGGTTGAACATAAGCTCCAGACGCTGCAAGACGGAAACGATAAAAAACTTGAGGATATGCGCAGGGTCGTTGACGAAAAGCTGCAGGAAACGGTAGAAAAGCGCTTCAACGAGTCATTCAGGATCATCAGTAATCAGCTTGAGCAGGTGCATAAAGGGCTTGGAGAGATGCAGACCCTGGCTTCCGGCGTGGGGGACTTAAAAAAAGTCCTCATGAACGTGAAAACGCGCGGCAATCTCGGAGAAATACAGCTTGGCGCCATTTTAGATCAGATATTGTCGAAAGAACAGTACGAAGAGAACGTTTCGGTCAGGGGCAGCCTCGAAAGGGTGGAGTTCGCCGTTAAGCTGCCTGGCCGTAGCGGGGACGACAGGCCTCTTTTGCTGCCCATAGACTCGAAGTTCCCGAATGAGGACTATCAGCGCCTGCTTGAAGCGTACGACAGCATAGCGGAAATTAGCCCCAAGGACATGGACGCGATATTGAGGCAGTTCGAAAGCTCCGTAAAAAAGAACGCGAAGGATATCCGCGATAAATACATAGAACCTCCGGTCACGACGGATTTCGCGATAATGTTCGTGCCAAGCGAGGGCCTCTACGCCGAAATTCTCCGCAGGAGAGGGCTTTTCGAGACGCTTCAGCGCGATTTTAAGGTCACTGTGGTGGGGCCAGTGAATCTGGTTGCGTTTTTAAACAGCTTGCAGATGGGTTTCAGGACGCTTGCCATCGAAAAGCGTTCCAGCGAGGTCTGGGAGATACTTGGCGCGGTCAAAACGCAGTTCGGGGCGTTCGGGGAAATACTGAGCAAGACGAAAAAGAAGCTAGAGGAAGCCACAAACGCCATCGAAAAGGCCGGAATCCGTTCCAGGGCAATCGAAAGGAAACTGAAAACCGTGCAGGAATTGCCGCATGATCAGACGGCCGGGATTCTCGGAGAGGCTTTCGAGAGCGGCGAGGAGGATGGCGAGGAAGAAAAGGACACAGGATAAAGCAGAAATGGCATTACTTATAGAATGATTTTGAGCGGCTAAATCATTGCGCAGCCAGAGTTTTAAGAACATATATCATTCTCAAGGCAACACTCGCGGAATTTAAGAATTTCTGGATGTCTATGAACATATTGGCCTATTGACAATTTTAATTTAAAGCTAGATGATGTTTTAGTCCTTTTTGACAACGGACAACAATTGATCTCAGGAAGCATTGAAAAAAAGAGCGCTATGAAAAAATATGCTCATATTTTTGTTTTTGCCAGAATGTGTTTGAAAACTTAAACGAGATATGCCAATACAGGACTGGAGGGGTTTGTGCGATGAGGAAAAAGGATTTCGCGTTGTGGGTGCTTCTAGCGGTATTTGCGTTTGTTCTCATGGCGGGTGGCTGTGGAGGAGGCGGCGGAGACGGAAATAGCTGGACTGCCGGGACTGTCGATTTTTCCGATTTAGCCGGCTCATATACGGCGCAACCAGGCGGGAGCGGGATATTGACTATCAATGGAGAGCGGATCGATCTGACATTGCTCTCGGCGAATGCCGTCATATCATCTATTCAAAGTTCCGGCACAAATTCGGCATCGGCCATTTTATCCGCAGAGTCCGAAGTGGAAGCCTATTACGGCGGAAGTACCCTTGATACGTTTTCAGAAACACATGAAGACGAAACAATAACGATCACACGCACAGACGACAATAAATTCAAATGGGCAGACCCCGATGGAGG
>JAIROA010000099.1 GCA_031257775.1 Synergistaceae bacterium | reverse complement strand
AAGAAGAAGCGCGTCGGGGCAAAGCGCTTCTTCTTCGTCGTTCAGAATGTGCCTGACCGGCGCTACTTGCCCAGCAGCATCAGGCAGATTACGCTGTCTCGGTCGTTCAGCGAAAGCTCACGCTTGATGTCGGCCTCTTTTATGGAATGTATGTAGCGGGCGCCCAGGCCCATCGAGGCGGCGGCCAGGTATACATCCTGCGTCATGGCCCCAGCGGCTACGTCGGCGAACTGATGCCGCAGCTCCTCATTTTTTATCGCGGCCAGGGATTCGGCGTTTGCCACGAAAATGAGCGAGCAGGGCGCGGAAGCGACGAAGTTCTGCAGGCCGATCTTACTCCTGATGTCCTGTTTCGACACGTCCGCCAGCGAATGAGCCTTCCAGTCGTACCGGAATACGCCTGAGGGCAGCGCGGCGTAGACGTCCACATAAGGCGGAAGCCCTCTGTCCATCGGAACCGTCCAGCCCGTCTCCCCGCGGTTTAGCCCGGTCGCGGCCCACAGCGCGTTTGAAAGCTCAGCGTCGGAGAGCGGGGCGGTGGGAAAGTCTCCGCCTGGCGCGGACTGTCTTTTTTTAAGCGCCTCAAACAGCCCCATCCCCCCGCTTGTCTGCGGTTCCGGCAATTTAGTGTCGGCGCTTGCCCGCGGCACGTGAATTTCCGCAAGCGCCGCCAGCATGGCAAATATAAAAAGAACAGTCAGCGCAAGAAATTTCTTCATTCGTTTTCATCCTCCTGTCAGGCAAATGTTTGATGATACATTCAAATTCTATATTACAACTGACGAATTATCAAGTAGGCCATTTTGAATTGTTTGACATAAATAACTCCAGGGTGTATTATGCGTTACGCTGATTTTAGGGGCGGTTGGCTTAAGTTTCAAGTCTATATTTTTTTGTCATCCATTTGAAAGTAAGTGACTTAAAACATTTAACTGTCGTGTTTCTTTTGCTATGGCAGATTGTTCTATTGGGAGGATTTGAGAACCGTGAGGAAAAATTTTTTGACCATTTTCATTTCTTTTTTATGTGTGACCATGCTTATTTTGCCTGGCCGCCTGAACGCGGCCGAGTACGCGTCATGGAACGCGATAATCGATGACATGCACGTCGCGCTGGACAAGGCGCTCAGCTCGTATGAGGGCAATAACCCTGACGAGGCGAAGGATTTCGTCAACGAGGCCTACTTCGGCTATTACGAAAAGGAAGGCGTGGAGAGGGCCGTTCTGTCTTACATATCCGGCAAGAGGGCTTCGGTTGTGGAGTATCAGTTCAGCGCCGTGAAAAGGCTCATGACCGAAGGCGCTTCCGTTCAGGAGGTCGCCTCGTCGCTGGATGGGCTGAAACGGATGCTGAGGGAGGACGCCAACAGCCTGGACGGCAAGGAAGAGAGCGCGGTCAGCGTGTTCCTCGCGTCCTTAGTGATCATACTCCGCGAGGGTTTCGAGGCGATACTCGTCATTGCCGCTATCGTCGCGTACCTCATCCGTTCCGGCAACGCGAGGCAGACGCGTCCCGTGTATGCTGGCGCCATCGCGGCCCTTGTGGCGAGCGGGTTTGCGGCTTACGCGCTTCAGTACGTCTTCAAGGTGAGCGGCGCGAATCAGGAAATCCTCGAAGGGGCCGCCATGCTGCTTGCCGTCGTCGTCCTCTTCTTCGTGAGCAACTGGATGATTGCCAAAGCCGAAGCGGAGGCGTGGAAACAGTACATCGAAGGAAAAGTGCAGTCAGCCGTTGAGACCGGGAGCGTGTTCGCGCTGTGCGCCGCGGCTTTCCTGGCCGTTTTCAGGGAAGGCGCCGAGACGATACTCTTCTATCAGGCTCTCCTGGGCGAGACCTCCGCGTACCAGAACATGGTGTGGATCGGGTTTGCCGTAGGCTGCGCCGCGCTCGTCGTCATATTCGCGCTCGTGCGTTACGGATCGCTCGTCATTCCCATCAAGCCGTTCTTCCTAGGAACGAGCATTTTAATGTACATCATGTCTGTGGCCTTCGCGGGCGGCGGGGTGAAGGAGCTTCAGGAGGCGGACGTGATCAGCGTCACTCCTGTGGGCTTCGTGCAGTCGGTTGATATCCTTGGCATTTATCCAACCCTTGAAACTCTGGTTCCGCAGATCGTCCTTCTAGCTTTGGCGATCGCCTCGGTCGTCTACTATCGCGCAAAGGGACGCAAGGCGCGCGCTGCGGCATAGACCTAAAGGCGTTGGGATGCGCATAAAATCATAATATAGGAGGTTTTATAGCAGTGAAGAAGTTTCGTGGGTTTTCTAGGTTTTCTGTAGTTTGCAGGGTAGTGTTCCTGGCGGCGGTCATAGCGGCCGCGTCCTTCGCGGCAACGGCGGGAGAAGCGGCGGCGCCTGCGCCAGGGGCGGCAACGGCGGGTTTTGAGGAATTCCCCCTAGGGGAAGATCATGTCGTAGGGCCGCTTAACATCGCGGGCGTGTACTTTCAGCCCGTCGACATGGAGCCGGCCGGAATGGGAGGCATCCCGGCGTCGCAGGCTGACATGCACCTTGAAGCGGACATAGCCGCCGCGGAGGGCAACAATCTTGGCTACGGCGTAGGGGACTTCGTGCCCGACCTGACAGTCAGGTACCGCGCCCAGAAGCAAGGCAGCTCCAAGGTCATTGAGGGCACGTTTATGCCAATGAGCGCTTCGGACGGCCCGCACTATGGGAATAACGTCAAGCTTGACGGTGCCGGCATGTACAAGATCACGTTCATCATCGAGAGCCCAGAGAAGCAGGGCTACTTGCTCCACGTGGACAAGGAGACGGGCGTGGAGGGGCGTTTCTGGAAGACCCCGATCGAAGTCTCGTGGGACTTCGACTACATTCCGAGAGCCTGGTAACAGCCCTGGCATAAACTTGCATAAGACGAGCTGGGTCAGCCGGCAATCGGCTGGCCCGGTGTTGCGTATGCTGGCGTTATTTTTCCTTGAAGAGCTTTCAAACTGTTTTTATTTTTAGGAGACCGCAATGCTCGAATATATCATCAAGCTCACGATAAACTCTCTATATATAGTCATTCCGCTTTCGCTGCTGTATGCTTTTCTCAAAAGGGCGCGCCCGGCTGCCGGGCGGATTTTGTCCCGGGGTCTTCTATTGGGGCTGGTGCCCTCGTTGATATACGCCGTCATAAAACGCAACACGGCTTTCGGGGTGCGCGAATATTACGACCTCGGGGTTTTCGTCCCGGCGCTTTTGTCCGGCATCGCGATCTTCTATCCGCTGTGGCGGGTTTCCCGGCGTCTCAGATCTTGGCAAACGCCACAAGGCTTTCCGGATAAGGCTCTGGCATTTCTGGCTTTTGCCCTTTTCGCGCTTGGGGCGTCCTCGGCGTTTCCGAACATCTTCCTCTACCCGTTCGAGTTTTCCGTCGGGATGGACAATATTTTTAACGTGGAATTCCTCCTAAAGGCCGTAGGCTACTTTGCGGGCCTTCTTCTGACGGCTCTCGCGGCTGTGGCGATTTTTAAGGTGGCCTCCCGCGCGGGCGGGCGGCTCCTTGCCGCCTCATCGTCGCTGTCCCTCGTCGTCCTGGACGTCAAGATAGGGCTCAACATCGCGCAGATACTTCTCGGGCGGAATATGATACCCAGATACAGGATCCTCACGAGAAGCGTCATCTGGACGCTGGGTCACGTGAATTTCTTTTTATACGCGATGATCGGCATCGTGGCGGCAATGGCCCTCCTGCAATGGCTGAAGGTCAGATCTCT
>JAIROA010000029.1 GCA_031257775.1 Synergistaceae bacterium | reverse complement strand
TACAGGATCCTCACGAGAAGCGTCATCTGGACGCTGGGTCACGTGAATTTCTTTTTATACGCGATGATCGGCATCGTGGCGGCAATGGCCCTCCTGCAATGGCTGAAGGTCAGATCTCTGGTGCCGTCTGGCGAAAACCCGGCGCTCGTAAGGCGCGCCAGGCACATTGCCAGAAAAGAGGTCCGCTTCTGCGTGACGGCGCTTCTGGCCGTCGCCATATCCCTCATTACGGTCACGGTCGGCGTGAGCTACAACGAAAGGCGCGTGGAGCTTTCCCCGCCGCTTGAGCTTCCGGCTCAGGGAGAGCGGATCGTGATACCTCTGGAGATGGTAAACGACGGCAAGCTCCACAGGTTCGTCCATAAGGCGCAAAGCGGCTCTCAGACGATCGACGTCCGCTACATAGTCATCAAAAAGAACGACACGGCTTACGGCGTAGGGCTGGATGCCTGCGACGTCTGCGGGCCGACGGGCTACTACGAGCGGAAGGGGCAGGTTGTCTGCATACTTTGCGACGTCGTGATGAACAAGTCGACGATAGGCTTGCCTGGCGGCTGCAATCCGGTGCCGCTCGATTTTGAGATAACGGGCGGCAACCTCGAGATAAAGACTTCGGACTTAGCCGCGGAGGCGCGAAGGTTTTGATTATGAGGAGGCTGAAAAAATGTTCTTCCGTATGCTGACGGGGGCGCTCCTTCGTCAGAGGGGGCGGATGGCGATGATCGCGCTGACGATGGCTCTCGGGGCATCTATCAGCACCGCCATGCTCAACGTGATGTTTGACGTAGGCGACAAGGTGAACCAGGAGCTTAAGTCATACGGCGCCAACCTTGTGGTCGTCCCCCGGGGCGCGTCGATACTGGGGGATCTGTACGGCGCTGCTGAGGGTGATGAAACGCCTAAGCCTGATAAATTTCTCGCGGAGGAGGAGCTTCCGAGGATAAAGACGATATTCTGGGCGTTCAACATAGTCGATTTCGCGCCATATCTGGACACGAAGGCACTCATAAGGGGGCCGGGCGTCACGGCGGAGGCCCCTGTCGCCGGCACATGGTTCGACAAGCGTTTCGACGCTCCGACCGGGGAATCCGTCGAGACGGGCATTGCCCGTATGAAATCATGGTGGGACGTGAAAGGAAGCTGGGCGGAGGACGGAAGCCCCTGCTGCGAGGCATCCGGCATGATCGGCGCGAACCTCGCGTCCAAGCTGGGGGTCGGGCCGGGCGATAAGGTGTTCGTCTCGGAAAAAAGCGAAGCGCCCGTCACGATAAAGGGCGTCGTCAATAGCGGCGGCGCGGAGGACGACTGGCTTTTCGCCCCGCTCTGGCTCGTGCAGGGCATTTCGGGCAGGCAGGGCCTCGTGAGCAGGATCGAGGCAAGCGCCCTCACAACGCCGGAGAATGATCTGGCGCGCCGCGCCGCCAGAGACCCCAACAGCCTTTCGCGGCACGAGTGGGACACTTGGTACTGCACGGCTTATATCAGCTCGATAGCTTACCAGATAGAGGAGGTAATCAGCAATTCCCGCGCGAAGCCGGTTCTCCAGGTCGCGGAATCGGAGGGCGCGATATTGCAGAAGACGCAGCTCCTTATGCTGCTTTTAACGGCGCTCTCCATGGCCTGCGCGTCGCTCGCGATATCGAACCTCGTCACGGCGAGCGTGATGGAGCGCAGCGCCGAAATAGGCCTGATAAAGGCTGTCGGCGCGTCCTTGTTTGAGGTGTCGTCCCTCATAATCACAGAGACCATGATAACGGCGCTCGTCGGCGGCGCGGCTGGCTACTTCGCTGGGATGGGCTTCGCGCAGCTCATCGGGCACACGGTGTTTGGCTCGGCGATAGCGGCCAGGATGGTCGTCATACCTCTCGTAGCGCTCCTTGTGATAGCGGTCGCTGTCGCGGGAAGCCTTCCGGCGATAAGGCTCATCCTCTCGCTGCGCCCGGCCGAGGTTCTTCATGGAAGATAAAGCTGGGGGCTGACGGAATGAACAAAAGGGCTTTTTTCATCAAGATGCTGGCAAGCTCGCTCGCGCGCCGCAAATCGCGCATGTTTTCCGCGCTGTGCGCCATAGCCATAGGGGGAACGGTGCTTCTCGGGATGATGTCCATCAGCTACGACATCCCGCGCCAGATGGGGCGCGAGTTCAGGAGTTACGGCGCCAATATGGTGTTAGTCGCGTCCGGCGACAAGGCGCTCCTCGACATTGAGGACGCTGACAGGGCGGTGGCCCTCATCCCGCCTGACGCCCTCGTCGGGGCGACGCCTTACCGTTACGAGATGGTCAGGGTCAACATGCAGGGATATACCGTCGCGGGGACGGTTTTTGAAGGAGCGAAAAAGACGAGGCCTTACTGGAACGTCACGGGCGAGTGGCCGCAAAAAGACGATGACATCCTGATAGGGTCCGACATCGCCGAGTTCACGGGGCTGGCGCCAGGAGACGCCATCGCCATTACCGGAAGGGGCACTGGCGGGGCGAGATTCAGCCGCGACATGACGGTTTCTGGCACCGTCCGCTCTGGCGGAGTCGAGGACGAGTTCATCTTCATGTCGCTTCCTGTCATGGAAGGGATGTTTGGCGGCACGGGCGGCGCGGAAGCGGTCGAAGTCAGCATAGCCGGCACGGAAGCGGAGCTGGACGCCATAGCGTCGCTGATAAGGCAGAACGTCCCGGAGGTCTCGGCAAGCTTAGTCAGGCGCGTTACGCAGTCGGAGGCGGCCGTCCTGTCGAAGCTGCAGGCGCTCGTGATACTCGTCTCGCTCATAGTGCTGGTTTTGACCATGATATGCGTCGCGACTACGATGATGACGGTCGTGATGGAGCGGAGGCGGGAGATAGGCCTGAAAAAGGCGATAGGCGCTGAAAACAGGAGCATCGCTGCGGAATTTTTGGGAGAAGGCGTTCTCCTGGGCGGCGCCGGAGGCATCCTGGGCGCGGCATTCGGCTTCGTCTTCGCCCACGCGGTATGTGTCAGCGTGTTCGGGCGCGGCATAATCATTGACTGGCGGCTCTTGCCTTTGACGGTGCTGGTTTCCATCGCCGTCACCGTGTCAGCGTGCCTGTGGCCCGTGCGCCGCGCGGTGGAAGTCGAGCCGGCGCTCGTGTTGCGGGGAGAATAAGGAGAGGTATAGGATGAACATACTCGAATTGAAGGATATTTCGATGATATACGGGCAGGTCCGGGCGCTTTCGAACGTGTGCCTTTCCGTAGGGCAGGGCGAATGGCTCGCGATCATGGGACCGTCCGGGTCCGGCAAGACGACGATGATGAATATAATCGGCTGCATGGATAAGCCGTCGAGCGGATCGGTCCTCCTGGACGGCGAAGAGCTTTCGAAGCTCACGCCCTCAGAGCTTACGGCCATCCGGCGCGACAAAATCGGCCTTATATTCCAGCAGTTCCACCTCATAACCTACCTCACGGCGCTCGAAAACGTTATGGTGGCTCAGTATTACCACAGCATGACGGACGAGAAGGAAGCGCTGCTCGCCCTTGAGCGTGTCGGCCTTGCCGACAGGGCAAAGCACCTGCCTAGCCAGCTTTCCGGCGGTGAGCAGCAGAGGGTCTGCATCGCCCGCGCACTCATAAACTATCCGAGGCTGATCCTTGCCGACGAGCCGACAGGCAACCTGGACGAGACGAACGAGCGCATCGTCCTCAATATCCTTCGCGGCCTCCACGACGCCGGAACGACGATAATCGTCGTCACCCATGACCCTGAGGTCGCGTTCGAGGCCGACAGGACGGTTTATCTGGAACATGGCAGGGTAGCCGATGTCGTAAAAAAAATCGAAGGAACTGCCGCAGCCTGCGCGTCTGAAGCCCAGGATTTAGTTTACGCCGCGAAAGCATAGCCGTAACGCCATTACTTTGCGATACCTCAAGCGAAGCCCTTCGCGCTCTATGCGTGAAGGGCTTCGTTCTTTTTTATAGCGGTTACGACAGATACTGACAAAGAAGCAGCACTGCTTCTATCTTACGGGCATGGACGGCCCGCGGCTTCAGATTTTTTGATTTCTCTATTGACAAAAAAACGCGAATCAACCATAATATCCTTATAGTAAATCCTATCTGATTAATAGGTTTAGGTGAGTGGTGCATGGGAGCAAGTATTGGAATCAAAGGAGTGAGCAAGGTTTTCGCAGGGCACGACGAAAAAGGGGGAGTTGTTGCGCTGGATAATATAAACGCCGACATCAGGTCTGGTGAGTTTGTTTCGATTCTGGGCACAAGCGGTTGCGGTAAAAGCACTTTGCTTCGAATCATAGCGGGGCTCGACAAGGCGACATCTGGGACGATATTTTGCGGCGGAGAGACTGTGATAAACCCCGATCCAAGCCGCAGCCTTGTTTTTCAGGAACATACGCTGTTTCCGTGGATGACCGTGCGGGACAATATCAAGTTCGCGCTGAAATCCACTAGGCAGTACAAGGAAAAACGGCACGAAATTGCCGAATGGCTGAGTCTCGCTGACTTGGAAAGTTTTGCGGACAGCTATCCTCATCAACTCAGCGGAGGGATGCGCCAGAGGGCCTCCCTTGTCAGGACTTTGGCTGTCGCGTCCGATGTCGTGCTGCTTGATGAGCCTCTTGGGGCGCTCGACAACTTTACCCGGATGACTTTGCAGGACGAACTCGTCAGGCTTTGGCGGGAGCGCCGCAGTACGATGGTCATGGTGACGCACGATGTGGACGAGGCCATATATCTCAGTCAGCGCGTAATATTGATGTCGCCTCGCCCCGGACGCGTCAAGAACATTCTGGATATCCCGATGAGTTATCCGCGCGATCGGGCTTCCGGCGATTTTATGGGGTTTCGGGTCAATATTCTGAAACAGTTGGAGTTTGCTAAAACCATGCAGGAGGATTACACGATATGAGAAGCTGTCGAATGTATCCTGACGAGCGATGTTAATTCCGCCGGGTTTCGTTTACTGGAATGAAGGATCGAAAATCTAACGAACAGGAAAGGATGTACCTTTATATGAAAAAGAAAATTTTTACAGCGTTGTCTGTCGCTGCATTTATCGCGTGGAGCTGTACCCTGACTGGGGCCTCGGCCGCCGGTCTCGAACAGACCAAATTCAACCTCGGTCATCTGAACTCGACCGCTCATCTGCTGGCTTTCGTTGCCGCCGAGGAAGGGTTTTTCAAGGAGGAAGGACTCGACGCGACACTCACGCAGTTCGCAAGCGCCGGCGAACTCGCTGCCGGATTGACTACCAAGAAGCTCGACGCGGCGTTCATCGGATCTGTCCCGGCAATCACATTCCAAAGCCAAGGCCAGCCGCTCACCATTTTCGGCGGTGCGATGACAAATGGCCACGGTTACGTGGTGAAGCAAAAATTTGTCGAGGGCAAGAGCGATGATGAAATTGACATCACCGTGCTGAAAGGCCTGAGAGTGGCCACCACAAAACCCAGCGTGCAAGACCTTGAACTGCAGATACTTCTCACGAACGCCGGCCTTTCTTATTCGACAGAGAAAGGCAAAGCGGATGTGACAATAGTGTATTTCGACAGCCAGAGGGATGCGTACAACGCGATTTTAGGCGCGGAGATCGATGCAGTCAGCGTATACAGCCCCTATGCGTCCCGTGCTATCAGCGAGGGGTACAGGGTGATCTACTACTGTTCCCAGCAAAAGGAATTCTTGAATCAACCCTGCTGCCGTCAGGTGGCCGAGTCTTCCGCGCTGACCGCCAAACCCGAGACGTACAAGGCGTTTGAGCGCGCCTTGATCAAGGCGTACAAGTTCTCTCAGGAAAATCGGGAAAAGACGATCGACGATGTCGCCAAGTACATTCAAATCGATCGTAAGCTCATTGAAACAGAAGTCTACGGCGGATACGCGCAGTCCGTCCCAGACCCTGACAAGGTCGCGACGGTCGCTCTGAAATCAAGCGTCGTCCAATTTGGCTATACCAAAAACTACGATATGGAGCCTCTGTACAACACAAGTATTTACGAGGCCGCCCTTAGATCCCTGATTAAGGAAAATCCCGGCGACAAGGTGTACGCCGAGCTTTTGACACGCTTCGAGAAATCGAATGTCCTTGCCAAGAGACGTTTCTGAGACTGCTTCATTCGGGGCGTTTTCTCATCGGAAAACGCCCCGAATTTCGAAGCGGATAATAAAAGGCATATACCCGCATATGCTGTTTGCGGCGTTTTTGCTGACCAACCTGCTGCCGAACAGGATAAAAGGCGACAGTTTCGCGTTTTACGCGATCGTTCTCGCGGCTGTGCTGGAGGCTATCGCCGTCGTGTCCAGGAAAAGGGCGGTCGTGAAAGATCTGGTCTTTTTCATGTTCGCCCTTCTCATCGTGTGGACACTCGCGACATCGAAGTTAAACCTGCTCAGGGAGTTTCTTTTCGCTCCGCCTGGCAAAGTTCTGCGGCAATTTATACTTGATTACCGGGACTTGGTCAGACATATTTTCAGCTCACTGGGGCTCATCCTTAACGGCTACGTGATCGCTCTAGCGGCGGCTGTGCCTCTCGGACTTTTTATAGGATACAGCATGCGCGCCGGCAGGACGGCGACACTGATATCGAAGTTTCTGTCGTCGATACCGCCAATCGTGTATATACCTTACGGGATAGCTCTGCTGCCCACATTTCGGAGCGTCAGCGTCATGGTAATCTTTTTAGCGACATTTTGGCCGGTGCTTTCCGGCACTA
This sequence comes from Synergistaceae bacterium, assembly GCA_031257775.1. GTDB lineage: Bacteria > Synergistota > Synergistia > Synergistales > Synergistaceae > JAIRNC01. The sequence goes on along the minus strand of JAIROA010000029.1, from coordinate 2,138 downwards.
TCGCCGGCGTCATGTATACCGAAAGAAAGTATCTCGATGTCGCCAGAAACCTCGGCTGCGGAAAGTTCAGGACATTGTTCCGCATCGTCCTGCCCAGCGCGCTGCCTCAGATATTCACGGGCTGCAACCAGGGGCTTTCGGTATCGTTCATTTTGCTGACTTCGGCGGAAATGATAGGCGCGCGGAACGGCATGGGCTACTATGTGAATTACTTCTCGGATCTGGGAGACTACACGCGAACGATGGTCGGCGTTTTTCTCATAGGGATCGTGATCAGCGTCGTATACGCAGCGGTCGGCCGGCTTCAAAAATTTATATTGAGGTGGCAGGCATGATACAGATTTTATGGCATGGACGCGGCGGTCAGGGTGCGTTCACGGCGGCACGTCTGCTTGGAACCGCCTGGGTGTTGCGCGGCTCATACGCGCTCGTGTTTCCGTCCTTCGGGCCAGAACGCCGCGGCGCGCCTGTGCGCGCGTTCACAAAACTCGATACGAAGCCAGTCGTCGACAGAAGCGAGATAAAACACCCCGACTTTATAATCGATTTGATCAACCCTCCCGCCGAGATTGCGGAACTTGCGGAGCGGATGAATTTTCCGGCGCTCAACACTCTTATGCTGGGCAGGCTCGCGCGCGAGCTTGGGCTCGAGACAGAATATGTAAAGTCAGCCATCGAACTCGTAATGCCCGAAAAATTATGGAGGAAGAACTTTGAGGCGGTTGAAAGAATCTCCGGTTGCACCGCCTGAATTCACGGCCTTTGACGCTGGGTATCTGGTAAGCGCGAACGGAAGCTGGCGCAGCAATTATCCGGTGATCGACAGACAGAAATGCGTCCGTTGCGCTCAGTGCTATCTCTACTGTCCTGACGGAACTATCAGCAGTGAGATCGAGTTCGACTACGATTTTTGCAAGGGCTGTGGAATTTGCGCGAAAATTTGCCCTGTAGGGGCGATTTCTATGGAAAAGGAAACCGCGTCATCTCATGCGTAAATTCATTTCCGGCAACGATGCGGTGGCGGAAGCCGTGCGGCTGGCATGTCCCCAAGTCATATCGGCCTATCCCATCACGCCGCAGACTACCGTTGTAGAGAGGCTCTCCGAATTTGTCGAAACAGGCTCTCTGGACGCGGAGTTCGTCCACGTCGAAAGCGAACATTCCGCGCTGAGCGTGGCGATGGGCGCGAGCCTTGCGGGAGTACGCACATTCACGGCAACGAGCAGCCAGGGGCTTTTGTATATGGCGGAAGTGCTTGTCTACGCCTCCGGCGGGCGTTTTCCCATCGTGATGATGAACGCGAACCGCAGCCTCGCGCTGCCGTGGAATATATACGGTGACCAGCGGGACAGCGTGAGCCAGCTCGACAGCGGATGGATTCAGGCGTACGCGGAAAATGCCCAGGAAGCTCTGGATATGACGCTGATAGCATTTTACGTCGCCGAGCATCCCAGTGTCAGCCTTCCCTTCATGGTGAACCTGGACGGCTTCCAATTGACGCATACATACGAGGTTGCCGACATACCGGACATGGAGGAGGCAAACGCTTTTTTGCCGCCGTATGAGACTGAAAACAGAATCGATTTCGATCATCCTCGAAATTTTGGCTTCAGCGCCGGCCCCGAGTGGAATGCGGGATTTCATAAAGCCCATCACGAAGCGGCGATTCGCGTCCGCGATGTGGTAAACGAAGCAGAGGCCAAATTCGCCGAGGTTTTCGGCAGACGGTACGGCGGTCTCGTCGACGCGTACAGATGTGAAGACGCGGAATATATCCTGGTAAGCCTGGGCTGCGTCAGCGGGCTTTGCCGCGAGGCGGCGGACAGCCTTCGAAACGAAGGCGTCAGGGCGGGTTTCCTGCGCCTTCGTTACCTGCGTCCCTTCCCTGATGCCGAGATACTGGAGGCGGTAAAGGGCGCGAAGGCGCTTGCCGTTCTCGAAAAAGATATTTCGTTCGGCAACAAGGGTACGGTATGCGTCAATGTCGAGTCGGCAATTGCCGGGCTCGGAGTGGCGACGCTCAACGCGATAGGCGGACTGGGCGGAGCTGATATAGGGCTCGGACGCATACGGGAGGTTTTCTTGTATCTGCGCGGAGGAAAGAGGGGCATCGTATGGCTGTAAAAGATATCGACGAA
>JAIROA010000020.1 GCA_031257775.1 Synergistaceae bacterium | reverse complement strand
CCTCATGGAAGGGGCGGGAAGTTCCCGCCGAATTACCCCCGTGAGGGTTATTTTAACCAAAAGCTGATCCCCGCAGGGCATGTCCCTGCGGCCCCCCGTAGCCCAGGCTGCGGGGTTTTTCTTTTTTTCTCATCCCGGAGTGCATACGGAGTGCAGACAAGAAAAAGGGCTCAGAGCGAATTGCCCTGAACCCTTGCTATCTCTTGGTGGAGCTGATCGGATTCGAACCGACGGCCTCTTCCGTGCGAGGGAAGCGCGCTCCCAACTGCGCTACAGCCCCAAGTAACACGTCGAACATTCTATCACGCGTCGCTATGTTGTCAAGTTGCAGTTTCGCGGTGTGTCGCAGTTTCCGGTGTCGCGGTCGCCACTCGCAAGCGATTTTAAACGATTTAAATTGATTTTAAATTGACGAAAAATTCTTTTCTTGGGGCAATAGGCAAAGAATTGGTTATTCTGTATAATGCGGTAATCGCAAATTTAGAGGGAGGTATTGACAGTAATGAGGAAAATCTTAGCAATCTCAGCAATGGCTTCAGTCTTCGCTTTTTGTTTCAGCTTTGCCGTTTCAGCCGCGCCAAGCGCCAAGGATCCTGTCATTAAGATAGGCGTGATAGCTCCTCTCACGGGAGGCGTCGCCGTGTACGGGACCGCCGCGAAGAACGGCGCGGAGCTGTACACGAAGCTCTTGAACGAGGCTGGAGGGATCAACGGCGCTAAGGTCGAGCTGGTTGTCTACGACGACAAGGGCGACCCGACAGAGGCTCTGAACGCGTACAACAAGCTCGTCACCGCCGATCAGGTCGCGGCTATCATCGGTCCCGTGACTAGCTCCCCGACATTCGGCGTCGCGGAGGCGTCCGCCGCCGACAATATCCCGGGAATAACCGGCACCGCCACCCATCCCGACGTAACCTCCTACGGGAAGCACTTCTTCCGCGCCTGTTTCGAGGATCCGTTCCAGGGCGGCACAATGGCCAAGTTCGCGTTTGAAAAGCTGAACGCCAAGACGGCGGCGGTCATCTACAACGTCTCCGATGCCTATTCGACCGGGCTCTATAACGCGTTCATCGCAAGCGCCGAGGCTGCCGGCCTCAAGATCGTTGGGGCTGAGAGCTACACTACGGACGACGTGGATTTCAACGCGCAGCTCACCCGCATAGCCAACCTCGCGCCTGATGTCCTCTTTCTGCCGGACTACTACAACAGGGTGTACCTCATCAGCTCTCAGGCCAGGAAAGCCGGCATCAAGTCGACGTTTCTTGGCGTTGACGGGACGGACGGGGTTCTTGAGATAGAGGGCGCGGACTACTCGGTCTTCGAGGGCCTTTATTTCGCCAACCATTATTTCAGCGGAGACCCGTCGAAGCTAGTGCAGGACTTCCGCAAGAATTACGAGGCCTCATACGGCACGACGCCCAACGCGTTCGCGTCCCTCGGGTACGACGCGGCGATGATACTTTACGATGCCATAGCCAAGGCGTCGTCGGCCGGGGTTCAGATCGGCGCGAATCCCAAATCGTACCAGGCCATCATCGACAGGATGGCTGCCACGGATCTTGACTGCGTGACGGGGCACATCACCTTCAAGAACAACAACCCGATAAAGGACGTCACCATCATCAAGATTCAGGGCGGGAAGTACGTCTTCGAGGCAAAGTATCAGTAAAGAAAAATAAAAACGCGTATCAGCCGGCGGGCCGGGCGAATGCGACACAGTTCGCGTTCGCGCCGCCCGCCGCAATTTCATTCGAAGGATCGTGATTGTGCGGCATGACTCTCTTGTATCTGATGATAAACGGGCTTCAGATAGGAAGCATTTACGCTCTGGTGGCTCTTGGCTACAGCATGGTCTACGGGATAGTGAAGCTCGTCAACTTCGCGCATGGGGATATCATAATGGTCGGGGCGTACAGCACATGGTACATCATGGCCAAGTACTCCGCCCCTGCCTGGTTCGCCGCTCTGGCCTCCATCGTGATATGCTCGGCCCTTGGCATGTTGATAGAGAAAATAGCGTATAAGCCGCTGAGGAAATCCGACAGGCTTTCGCTTCTCGTGACGGCAATCGGCATTAGTCTGCTGCTGCAAAACCTGGCGCAGCTCATTTTCTCCGCGAATCCCAGGATGTTTGCCAATATATTCACCGGAACGGTGACGGTCGGCGAGAGAAGCTTTTCAAACGCCACGACCGTCACCATCGCCGTGTCCGTCATAATCATGATAGGGCTCACAGTCTTGGTCAAGCGCACCAAAATAGGCAAGGCCATGAGGGCCGTCTCCGAGGACGGTGAGGCGGCGACGCTCATGGGCATAAACGTGAACAACACGATCTCGTTCACGTTCGCGCTGGGTTCGGGGCTGGCCGCAATCGCGTCGGTGTTCTACTGCTGCTCCTACTCGCAGATACAGCCGGCTATGGGGGGAATGCTCGGTCTCAAGGCGTTCGTCGCGGCCGTGCTGGGCGGGATAGGCTCCATCCCCGGGGCCATGATCGGCGGGCTGTGCATCGGCGTCGCCGAGAGCCTTACGAAGGGCTATGTAAGCTCGCAGCTGACGGACGCGGTCGTGTTCGGGATACTGATAGTCGTGCTGCTCATAAAGCCCTCCGGCATACTGGGCCGGCAGCGGAACGAGAAAGTGTAGGGCGCGCGAACATGCAGACGCTTCTAAAGTCAACGCCGTTCAGATACGCGCTCAACGCGTCCGCCATCATAGGCCTTTATGCCGTCATCATGCTTCTTATAAAGACGGGCATTCTGAACCGTTACCAGGCGCTGATGCTCATACCTATAGGCTTCAATATAATACTGGCGGCAAGCCTCAACCTCACGGCGGGATTTCTGGGGCAATTGCCCCTGGGGCACGCCGGTTTCATGTCGGTCGGCGGCTACGCGGCCGCGCTCTTTTCAATGTCCGCAGCCCTCCCTACAAACGTGGAGCTGCCGTTGGCGCTTGCCATAGGCGGGGTCGTGGCGGCGGCTTTCGGACTGGTCATCGGCCTTCCGGCCCTCCGCCTCAAGGGCGATTACCTTGCGATAATAACGCTGGGGTTCGGCGAGATAATAAGGGTCATAATACTTAACCTCAAATTCACCGGAGGCGCTTACGGCCTTAAGGGGATAGGCAGGCAGACGACCGTGACATGGGTATATATCTGCGTTGTCATCACGCTCTTTATAATAAGCACGCTCATGAGGTCGAGGCACGGCCGGGCCATACTCTCCATACGGGAGGACGAGATCGCGGCCGAGGCGTCGGGCATACCGACCACCTACTACAAGGTGCTGGCTTTCACTGTGTCGGCTGGCTTCGCTGGGGTCGCGGGCGGTCTTTACGCGCACTATCTCAGCATAATGGATCCATCCTCGTTCGGCTTCATGCGGTCGGCTGAGATACTGGTCATCGTCGTCCTGGGCGGGCTTGGCTCTATATTCGGCTCCGTGGTGTCCGCCATAGCGCTGACGATCCTCCCGGAAGCCCTCCGCGGCTTTGCGGATTACCGCATGGTGATCTACTCCGTTCTCCTGGTAGGGGTCATGATTTTCAAACCGTCGGGGCTGTGCGGGCGCTATGAGTTTTCGCTCGGCGACTCCATAGACGGCCTCTGCTCCAGGATACGCGGGATTTTTTCCAGGAAGGGGGGCGTCTCTGATGGCGGTGATTCTTGACGTGTCGAAGCTAGGCATAAATTTCGGCGGGCTGCAGGCGCTGGACGATTTCAACATACAGGTACACGGCGGTGAGATAGTCGGCCTGATAGGGCCAAACGGCGCTGGCAAGACGACGGTCTTCAACCTGCTGACGAACGTATATCACCCCTCCAGGGGCGGCATATCTCTTACCGGGAGGAACACGCTGGGCAAGAGGACCCACGAAGTCACAGGATACGGCATAGCGAGGACGTTCCAGAATATACGCCTCTTTAAATCCCTGTCCGTCATGGACAACGTCATGATAGCCCTGCATAACAGCATGAGCTACTCCCTGCCGGAGGCGTGCCTGCGTCTGCCCAAATACTGGCGTCAGGAGGCTGAGGCCAGGAAATTCAGCCGAGAGCTTCTGGCGGTCTTTGACATGGAGGACATGGCAGACTCCCCTGCCGGGAGCCTTCCCTACGGTGCCCAGCGCCGCCTCGAAATCGTGCGGGCGCTTGCCACGAACCCGAAAGTCCTTCTGCTGGACGAGCCGGCCGCGGGGATGAACCCGTCAGAGACGGCGGAGCTTATGCGCACCATACACGACGTGAGGGACAAATTCGGAGTGGCGATAATACTGATAGAGCACGACATGAGCCTCGTGATGGGCATATGCGAGCGGATCATCGTCCTGAATTACGGCCTTATCATCGCTCAAGGCACGCCAGATGAAATCAGGGACAACCCGCTCGTCGTCGAGGCGTACCTGGGGCAGCAGAGAGGGGATAGCCCGTGCTGAAGGTGGAGGGCATCAACGTATATTACGGCACGATCCACGCGGTGAAAAACATCTCGTTCGAGGTCGCCCAGGGCGAGATAGTCACGCTGATCGGCGCGAACGGCGCTGGCAAAAGCACGATCTTAAAGACAGTCTCCGGCATACTGCGCTCCAAGGGCGGATCCATAAGCTTTCTTGGCGAGGACATAAGCTCTGTCAATGCTTACGAACTCACCCGCCGGGGCCTGTCGCACGTGCCGGAGGGCAGGAGGATATTCCAGCAGCTCACTGTGGAGGAAAACCTCGAGATGGGCGGCTATCCGCACAGCGCCTCGATAAATAAGAAGAACATCGAGAAGGTGTACGAGACATTCCCGCGCATAAGGGAGAGGAAAAGGCAGATTGCCGGAACGCTCTCCGGCGGGGAGCAGCAGATGCTCGCCCTGGGGCGCTCGCTCATGTCGTCCCCGCGCCTCATGATGATGGACGAGCCCTCCATGGGTCTTGCCCCCGTGCTTGTGCAGCAGATATTCGACATAATAAAGGAGCTGAACGAGGCCGGGACGACGATACTCTTAGTCGAGCAGAACGCAAGGATGGCCCTCTCGGTCGCGCACAGGGGCTACGTCCTGGAGACCGGCAGGATAGCGCTCTCCGCTGACGCCTCTGATCTGCTGAACAATGACGAGGTAAAGCGCGCCTACCTTGGCGGATGATGCTTCGGACGCGGGGAATGTGACATTTTTTGTAGGGGCAGGCCCGTGTGCCTGCCCCTCGTGTTTTCCTGCGGTTTTTCGGCCTCGCTCCGATCTTTTTCAATCTTTTCCTGTGTCCGCAAGGGTTTTCGCTTTCGTGGACAAAACTCGGGGAGGGGAGTATAATGCCATTGCTTTAGAAAGTTAAGTCCAGCAAGCGGAATCCGGTGAGAGCCCGGAACGGAAACGCCACTGTGATCGGGACGAAAGCGCATGATGTCACTGGCCTCAGCTTTGA
>JAIROA010000088.1 GCA_031257775.1 Synergistaceae bacterium | reverse complement strand
ATCCCTCCCAGCTGTCCAAAGCTGCCCGTGACGGAAATCTCCTGGCTGGGGCAGTGCTGACAGACATAAAACTGAAACAGGAGGAAGGATTATTTCGGGCAAACCAGGAGCGCGCCGAGGCCCAGACAGGGCAGGAACTCGCGGCCAAAGCCGCCGCTATCCCCAGAGGGCTCGACTCAAACCTCCCCAATGCCGACCTTTCGGGAGTGCAGGAGGCAGTTATCGAGGCGGCGGACAAGGCGGCGACGCAGGCGGGCGATCTGAGGGCTTCGGCCGCAACCAGGGAAGCGAACGCTCACGAAGCCGGGACAGGCATAGACAAAATCGCGGCGGCTAAAAACGTCGCCAGAAAAGAGCTCGGCGACGGCGCGACGGTCATCAGCGCACAGCCCGGCCATACGTACAGCGGCAGAATCATCGGGCTTCTCGGAGGGGCCGCCAGCCCTGAAAGCGGGGCGGTTCAGGCGATATCCGACAACCAGGCCGTCCTGCATGACATAAAGAACATCTCGGACAAGAGCATCCTCGAGGTCGGCGAGGACGTGAGCCTCGCCGTTGACGGGCAGGGATACAGCTCCGTCAAGGCCAAAAACGAAACGCTGTCGCAGAGGCGGGAAGGGCATAGACGCTGATGGCCAGAAATATAGTCAAGACAAGGGATTACTCGTTTCGCGGCGTAAAACGCGAGGGGATAGGATACAGGGCAAAGGCGGCAATAGCCTTCGCCGTCTGCTTCGCCCTCACATTGCAGGCCACGGCGCAGTACATCGGACACGCCTACGGGCATCACCCGGCATTGGGCTGGAGCTTCCCTCTGGGAGAGTACCGCCTGTATCCGCTCTACCGGGCAGTCTACTGGCTCTATGCCCTGATGTCGGCGTATGAGGAATCCCGCTCGAACATAGCGGCGATGAGCGCGTTCATCTTCTCGGCGGGGTTGATAATCTCCGCTTTCGCCGCGAGGCGCTGTTACCTGAACGGCAGGAGCGAGAGTTTGGAATCACTGCACGGATCGGCGCATTGGGCGACGCTCAAGGAGATACAAGCGGCCGGGCTTCTGGACAAGAAGGGCGAGCCCTTCCCGGATGGCGTCGTCGTCGGCGGCGTCCAGGTCGGCAAGAAGGTGAAGATGATGAAACACGGGGGCCGCGAACATGTGCTCTGCTACGCGCCCACCAGGAGCGGCAAGGGAATTTCCCTCGTGCTCCCCACTCTGCTCGACGGATGGAAAAAGAGCGTGTTTGTTCTGGACATAAAAAGCGAGAATTTCGCGCTGAGCGCGGGTTATCGCAAGAAAGAGCTGGGACAAAAAATTCTTAAACTCGATTTCACTGATCCTGACGCCATAGAAAAGGGTACGTCGGCGACGTTCAATCCTTTGGAGGAAGTCCTGTTGGATTACGTCTTCGAGCCGGGCAAACGCCTGCCCGATCCCAGCAACCCGGAAGAGGCCATTTTCAAGCTCGTGCCTTCCGGCACGAACAGCGAGACGGCGACGATCCAGCAGATAGTGTCGATAATCATCGACCCCAATGGTAAAGGTCTTTCTGACCATTGGGAGAAAACGGCATCCAGTTTCATGCTGGGCGCTATCACCCACATGCTCTACAAGTTCAGGATGGAGAGGCGCGGCGTCCCCGGCATATCGGACGTCCTCAAGGAGCTGTCGAAGCCTGGGATACCGTGGAGGACAGTGGTCGAAAAGTGGCAGCAGTATCCCCATCTCGGTTACGAGGAAAAGACGATGCCCAAGGGAGAAAAGGGGATAGCTCCGCTGGTTCACCCCATCGTCGAGCAGGAAGCCCAGGCGATACTGAACAAGCCGGACGAGGAAGCCGGGAGCGTGCTATCGACCGTCATCTCCAACATGGGCCTTTTCCGCGATCCCGTGGTGGCGCGGAACACTTCAAAGAGCAGCTTCAAAATCCGAGATCTCATGAACCACGACGATCCCGTGTCTTGCTATCTCGTGATAAACCCCAATGACCAGCTCCGGCTCATGCCTCTTACCCGGCTTGTCCTGACGCAGATTGTATTCACGCTGGCCGCGAAGATGGAGTTCGCCGACGGGCGCAGCGCTGAGGCGTACAAACACCGGCTTCTGCTCCTGCTCGATGAATTTCCGTCATTGGGGAAGATGGACCTGTTCGAGCGGGCGCTGGGGTTCATAGGCGGTTACGGAATTAAATCGTACATCATGGTGCAGGGGCTTCCGCAGCTCTTTAAGTCTTATGGCAAGGACGAGTCAATTCGCGTTGGCTCACATTCAGGTGGCGTTCGCGCCTAACGACCTTGAAACCTGCGAGTATTTGTCGAAATCCACAGGCCAGACAACGGTTCTTAAAGAAAACTTCTCGGAATCTTTCCAGGAGGGGAAGCTGTTCGGGAGCAGATCACGTCAGACCTCGTTGCAGGAGGTACAGCGGCCGCTCATGACGCCTGACGAGTGCAGGAGGCTTCCGGGCTTGCGGAAAAACTCAAGCGGCGATGTCGTGGACGCAGGGAACATGCTCATCTTCCCGGCCGGCTTTTCGGCAATTTACGGGCAGCAAACCTTGTATTTCCAGAACCCTGAGATGGACAGGCGGTCGAAGATACCGCCGCCTGAGAGAAGCGATAATTTGCTCGAAATCGTGTTTTGATGTCATCGGGACTGACAATATCGACGTATGAGGTGAAGACATGTCTAAGGGAAAAACGAAACGCGAAATATTCAACGATATGAACTACATCGAACTGACAAAACGCGGGAAGGAACCATTGCGGCCCGGAACAGGCTTCATAATATGGGCTGTACTTAAACTGTCAGCCGCCTCTTTCCTGCTCGTCTGCGAATTTTTGCTCGTCATCATGACGGGCGGCGATTTACAGACCGCGCTGCGGGAAGGAAGTTCTTGTTTTCCGGCGATCCTTCAACTGTTGAACATTTTGACGACAGTCGGTTTAGGAATCTACATAATGTCGGACGCGACGAGAAGGAACCAGTTGAAAATCTCAATACAGATGACAAAAAACGCTTTCAGGCGAATCGGCAAAAAATGTGCATGGCAGCTACGCGTCTTGTTCAACAAAAAAACAAGGAATGTCAAATAAACCGATATGATAGGCAAACGCTTGAGAACGCTTAGGAAAGAACTGGGATGGACGCTGAAAACCCTCGCCGGGAGATGCGGGGTTTCGACCAACACGGTCTGGCGCTGGGA
>JAIROA010000034.1 GCA_031257775.1 Synergistaceae bacterium | reverse complement strand
GGCTGGATCCCGCTACCGGTGCCCTTGCTGGCGCGGACGTAGCGTCTCATGCTGAGCGCTCTCTTTTAAACTTGAAAGCGATTCTAGAGTCCCAGGGATTAAGCATGGCGGACATCGTAAAGACTCTTGTCTTTTTGACGGACATATCGGACTTCAAAACGGTAAACGGGATATACGCGAAATTTTTCGGCGATTCGCCGCCAGCCCGCTCCTGCGTCGCTGTAGCGGCCCTCCCTCTCGGAGGCAGCGTCGAAATCGAGGCAATTGCTCACAGGCAATAATTCAATTTCTGCCCGCGCCTCCCTAAGCGCGGGCAGAAATTTATTAAGTAATAGAAATTACAGAAGAGAGTTTGATGTATTGAGGGAAATTTTTAAGCAAACGTGCAAAATCTTCCGAGAGTCATGTTAAAATGTTCAACGTTTGCGAAGGCTGTTATGCCTTTTAAATTTAATTTGGGCAGTATGTCCGACAGGAGGGTTTTTTTTGCTGCATCTGCAAGGTTTGACAGGGCTTTTGGGGGGCGCGCTGCCGGCTTACGCCGCCGAAGGCGGGGCGGCGCCGCAACAAGGCAGCTGGATGAGTATTCTTCCATTCATAGTGATTATGCTCGGTTTCTTTTTTTTCACCTCGCGCTCGCAGAAGAAAAAGCAGAAGGAACACGAAAAAATGCTGTCCTCGATAGCTCCCGGCGACACTGTTATCAGCGCTGGCGGCTTTTTCGGGCGCGTCAGCGACGTGCTTGAGGATTCCTTTCTCATTGAGATCGCGGACGGCGTCCGGGCTCGGATACTTAAAACATCGATCACGTCAAGGCGCGACGCGGCGGGAGGCAAGCAAAGGCCCCTCAAGCCAAGGAAAAAGAGAAGGCGGCCTATCGGGCGTCCGGAGGCTGAGGCACAAAACGGCGAAGCGCCTTCCGAGCCTTCATCCCAGGACACGCGCCCGACAAGCGAGGTAACTACAGACGAAAGCGCCGCCCTGATTGATGATCCTATCAAAAACGGCGATTAAAGCGGCGTAATTTCCAGGAGGCATATGCAATGCTAAAAAGGGATAAATTAAGATTAGGTTTGATATTGATCGTCATGATTTTGGCAGCCCTTGCGGTGTTCCCCATTGAGGGGCGCGTAAAGCTTGGGCTGGACCTAAAGGGCGGCGCGCATATAATCCTGCGGGCCAAGGGCACGGACGCGGCACCTGTGGACAGGGCTGGAATAGACAGCCTCATTGCCGTTCTGCGGAACAGGATTGACCAATACGGCATAGTGGAGCCCCAGATTCAGCGCGAGGGAGACGACAGGGTAGCGATAGACCTTCCCGGAGTCGAGGATCCCGAAGCGGCGCTTGAGCTTATAGGCCGCACGGCGTTGCTGGAGTTCAGGAAAGTGGCGGAGGCCGGGCCGTCCATGCCGCCTCAGGTTGAGCGCAAAAATTACAGGAATGACGACGACTATAACAGAGCAATGCAGAACATCGCCAGCCTCAACGCGCAGTCAATCCTCAAGATCCAGGAATTCGAGAACAGGGTGAAGTCTGATGATTCATTGATCGCGGCAAGGGGCGAAAACGGCGAAGCATATCTCTTGGGCGAGCTGTACGTGACCGGCAGGGATCTGACGGACGCGTGGCCGACGAGGGACGAGCTGCAAAAGCCAGCCGTTTCCCTGAGATTCAACAGCGATGGCGCAAGCGCGTTCGAGAGCGCCACTGGCGCAAATATAGACCGTCAGATTGCGATAGTTCTCGATGGAACCGTCATATCGGCCCCAGTCGTCCGCGCGAGGATCAGCGGAGGCGAGGCGCAGATTTCCGGGAATTTCACGTATGAAGAAGCTCTGCGTCTTTCCGTAATGCTCAAGGCCGGTAACTTGCCGTTTGAGGTCGAGGTTCTGGAAAACCGCTCCGTCGGGCCGACGCTTGGGGCTGACTCCGTCAATGCGGGCATCCGTTCCGGCTTGATCGGCGCTGGGCTGGTCGTCGCCTTCATGCTCGTTTATTACGGCTTTTTGGGCATAGCGGCCGACATCGCGATGGCAATCTCCATGCTCATGCTGATGGCGATTATGATACTGCTAAAGACCACGCTCACATTGCCTGGCATAGGAGGCATTATCCTGACCATAGGCATGGCGGTCGACGGCAACATCCTGATATATGAGCGGATGAGGGAGGAATTCCGCTCGGGAAAGACAATCATGGCAGCGCTCGACTCCGGATTCCGCAAGGCGCTTGTCGTAATACTCGACTCAAACGTCACGACGCTCATAGCGGCGGCTGTCCTGTTTTACTTCGGATCAGGCCCGGTGCGCGGTTTTGCGGTCACGCTCAGCCTGGGCGTCATGACATCTATGTTCGGCAACATCATCGTAACGCGGGCGCTGCTCCAGATTATGCTGCGTGTGCGAAAGAGCATAGTCCTTTAAGCGGATTTGCGGAGGAGATTTTAATACATGACTACTTTCGACGCTTCAAAATTTAATCTGCCATTTATGAAATACCGCAAGGTCGCTGTATGCACTAGCGTGGCGCTCGTATTGGCGAGCTTCGTTATGCTGGCCGTGAAGGGCCTCAACTACAGCGTTGATTTCACGGGCGGCGTGGCGATGCAGATCGAATTCGAGAACCCGGCCGACGTGGGCGAGATCAGGGCCACACTCGCCGAGATCGGACAGGGGCAGGCCACTATACAGACATACGACGAGAAAAACGTGCTGGTACGCTACCAGGACTCAGACGACAGCCTACGCCGTCAGATCCTGGCCTCGCTTGAGGAAAATCACGGCGCGCTCACTGTCGAGCAGGTCGACAACGTAGGCCCCGTAGTCGGCGGGGAGCTGCGCAAACAGGCTTTCATCGCTGTCGCGGTTTCCATAGCCGCCATACTGATTTACATGGCGGTGCGCTTTCAGACGCGCTTCGGCATCGTCGCGGTGCTGTCGCTCGTCCATGACACCATAGTCATGCTTGGCGTCTACAGCCTTACAGGGAGGGAGATATCCACCTCCTTCATAGCGGCCATCCTGACCGTGATCGGATATTCCCTGAACGACTCCATAGTCGTTCTCGACCGCATCCGCGAAAACTGGTCTCAGCTGCGCTCCATAGGCATACTTCAGCTTGTGAACAGATCCATCAACCAGACGCTGTCCCGCACGATCAACACGTCCCTTACCACGCTGCTTCCGGTTCTGGCGATGTTCTTCTTCGGCGGCGAAGTGATATCGAACCTGGCGTTCGCGTTTCTTATCGGAATCGCGGTCGGCACGTACAGCTCAATTTACATCGCAAGCGCGCTCTTGGCGGAATGGTTTTTGAGAAAGCCGCTTAAGAGATAGCTCGCTTAGAATCCCGAGGCCCGGATCGCGGTTCCGCGGCCTCGGTTGCTTCATACGCAAATTTAAGGCCAGCCTTCCTATTTCGCTTGTTTCCAGACAATTGCTTCGCCAATACCAGAGAGAGCGCCCCGTTTTCGGGGCGCTCTCTCTGGCTGAATGCGTTTTTTCGTTACTTTCTATATTAGTCGAAGTCGCCCATGCCACCCATGCCGCCCATTCCTCCGGGCATGCCTGGGACAGAATCCTTCTTTTCGGGTTTGTCGGCTACGAGTACGTCGGTCGTCAAGATCATCGCGGCGATGGAGCCCGCGTTCTGCACCGCGCTTCTGGTAACCTTCACCGGGTCGATAATGCCGGCCTTCACCATGTCTACGTACTCGCCCTTCGCTGCGTCGAGGCCTTCGCCCTTTTTGAGCGTGGTGACTTTCTCGACTACGACGTCGCCCTGGAGGCCGGCGTTTGAAGCGATCAGGTGAAGAGGCTCAGTCAGCGACCTGCGCACTATCGTGGCGCCTGTCTTTACGTCGCCGTCAAGGTCAAAGATGAACTTATCGAGCGGATCGAGGCACTTCACGAGAGCAACGCCGCCGCCGGCCACGATGCCCTCTTCCACCGCGGCGCGGGTCGCGTTCAGCGCGTCCTCAATGCGGTGCTTGAGTTCTTTCTGCTCCGTCTCTGTCGCCGCCCCGACCTGAATAACGGCAACGCCGCCGACTAGCTTCGCGAGGCGCTCCTGGAGCTTCTCCTTGTCGTACTCGGACGTCGAATCCTCAAGCTCCTTGCGGATCTGCGCCGCGCGATCCTTGATAGCCTGTGAGTCGCCAGCGCCCTCGACGATCGTCGTCTCCTCTTTGCCGACGCGGACCCTCTTAGCCTTGCCGAGCATGGAGAGATCGGCGTTGTCGAGCTTGAGGCCGATGTCCTCGCTGATGACGCGCGCGCCCACGACTGTCGCGATGTCCTGGAGCATTGCCTTGCGGCGGTCGCCGAAACCAGGCGCCTTGACGGCCACTACCTGCAAAATGCCGCGAAGCTTGTTGACCACGAGCGTCGCAAGGGCCTCGCCCTCTACGTCCTCAGCGATGATGAGAAGAGGCTTGCCGGTCTGGACGACCTTCTCGAGAACCGGAAGCATATCCTTCACGTTTGCGATCTTGCCCTCGACGATCAGCACGTTGGCATCGTCAAGCGAGGCCTCCATGCGGTCGGGGTTGGTGATCATGTACGGGCTGATGTAGCCCTTGTCGAACTGGAGCCCCTCGACCATCTCAAGAGCCGTTCCGACCGACTGGCTGTCCTCTACGGTGATTACGCCGTCCTCGCCGACCTTCTCCATCGCCTGAGCGATAAGCTCGCCTACCGCTTTGTCGTTCGCTGAGATAGAGGCGACCTGAGCGATCATCTCATGCTCTTTTACGGTGACGGACTGAGCCTTGAGTTCGTCTACCACGAGATCTACGGCCTTCTCGATGCCGCGGCGGAGCTGCATTCCGTTAGCGCCCGCGGCGACGTTCTTGATGCCCTCGCGGATCATGGCGCGCGCTACCACAGTGGCGGTCGTCGTGCCGTCTCCGGCGATGTCGTTCGTCTTTGAGGCGACTTCCTTGAGGAGCTGCGCCCCCATGTTCTCGTACGGATCCTCAAGCTCTATCTCCTTGGCGATCGTGACGCCATCGTTCGTGATGGTCGGCGAGCCGAACTTCTTCTCAAGCACGACGTTGCGGCCCTTGGGGCCAAGCGTGATGCCGACTGTGTCAGCTACTTTATTGATCCCGCGCTCCATAGCGCGGCGGGCTTCCTCTCTGAAAAGCAGAACTTTAGCCATTTATATTTTCCCCCTTAAAAATTTTTTTATTAAAGCTGGCTCGATGCTCGCTAAAATGCTGATTGAATCGCAAAAGGCGTTTGGATGTTTTAGGATGCCAGTACCCGGCAATAAATCAGATCTTCCTTACTTCTCTATTACTGCCAGGACGTCGCGCTCGCTTAGGACGAGGTACTCTTCGCCGTCCAGTTTGACCTCTGTGCCGGAGTACTTGCTGTAAATAATGCGGTCGTCGACGTTGAGATCCATAGGCTGCCTCTTGCCGTCGTCGTTGAGTTTGCCCGCGCCGACTGCCACAACTATACCCTCGACAGGCTTCTCTTTCACTGTATCCGGAAGGACGAGCCCGCCCTTCGTCATCTCCTCGTGGGGCGCCGCTTTCACTACGACCCTATCACCCAATGGCTTCAGTTTCATTCATACAACCTCCTTAGTAATTGTGAGCTTGTTTTTGTGTTAGCACTCACTTTGATCGAGTGCTAAATGTTACGTTGAAAGTTTACCCATCATCATCCTAATTCACAACTCTTGCAATTTACAAATATCTGCTATATTCGGCTATTATCGGCTATTATTTTGTTATTACGCCGTGTTTGCGCGAATTACGCCGAATTGGCTGTATAATGAACAACACGGAAGCAGGTGATGGGATATAGCACATTTAGGTCAGAATTTTCTCCGCGACAGGTCTGTCGCGGAATGGATGGCAGACCGCGCGGATATTGGCCCCTCTGACGTAGTACTGGAAATAGGGCCCGGCAAGGGCATACTGACAAAGGAGCTGCTGAAATACCCATGCGCGCGCCTCTACGCCATCGAACTGGACACGAAGCTCAAGGACGATCTGGCGCCAATCGCGGGGCAGGACGGACGCCTGGCGCTCTTCTGGACGGACGCGGTGCCATTCGATTACTCCCGCCTCTCACCTCCGCCGACTCACGTCGTGGCAAATCTCCCGTATCACATCACGACCCCGGTCATCTGGGCGCTGCTTGAAAGCCTGGCCTCTGGCTGTCTGCGCTACATGCTCCTCATGGTGCAGAAAGAAGCGGCCGCGAGGCTTGCAGCCGGCGCCGCTTCACGCGAAAGCTGCCCTCTTGGCATAACGCTCTCCGCTATGGGGGATATCGCGTCTTCCCGGCAGGTGCCGCGCGGTGCCTTTTCGCCGGCACCGAAGGTAGACTCCGCGATCGTCGAGATAAAGCTATATGATGGAAAGGATGCGCGCAGGGAGCTTCCTGCCGACAAAAAATGGCGAAAACTCCTGTCCGGCTCATTCGCGCAGAGGCGCAAGACGCTCGTCAACAACTGGGCCGGCTCGTTCGGGATCCCAAAGGATCGCGCGGCGGAACTGCTCGCGTCTTGCGACATCCCCCCGCGCTCCCGCCCCGAGGAGCTTCCGCTTGAGGCGTGGCTCGCCCTTTATAGCTCTATGCCGATGTGATACAATCATCCCGCAAAGCTGGCAAGGCAGATAAAACAGGCAAAAAGGCAAAGCTGACAAAAAGCGGCCAGCCGCTACTAAATCGGAGGTGCGTCATGAAAGGTTACAGGCGCTTTATTGGAACGTCGTTTTTTGTAGTATTTTTCCTATGCTCGGCAGCATCTGCCGCCCCCACGACGGAGGCTCAGGCCGCGAATGTCGTTAAGGGCTGGCTAAACTATAATTCATCTCCATTTGGCGAGCTTGCCGGCGAGTTTTCAAAAGTAGAGGCATACGGGGAGAACGGGAAAGCCTCCAGCCCGTCTGAGGCGCTGTACTACGCCGTTTACATGGATCCAAGCGGAATCGCCCTCATCCCCGCCGAGGACGAGCTGGATCCGATCACTGCCTACGCGCGTGACGCGACCTGGTACGGGCCGTCCCCGGCAAACCCGCTCTACGATTCGATAGGCGCGAGCATCGCCGAGATGGTAAAAAAACACAGGGGCTCAGCGAGGCGCGCGTCCGGCACGAGCGAGGCCAGGGAAAAGTGGGCGTCCCTTGAGAAACTGGCTCAAGAAGACGGTCGCCGAGAATCAGACGGCGAGATCGCGGCCCAAGGGCCCTTGCCGGGTGCCCCGCAAACCGTGCAGGTCGCCCCGTTCCTCCAGACGGAATGGGATCAGGAGAACGCCCCCGGCGACCCTTATATCTATAACGCGTTTACCCCGTTCAATTATCCCGCCGGCTGCGGCGCTGTCATGATGGCTCAGATTATGAAATATTTCAATTGGCCTACCGCGCCCATCAGGAATTTGGTAGGCGACAGGGTGTATTTGTATACGGTCAACGGAGAGCCGCGTTCAGGGGTATTGCTGGGCGGCGATGGCGACATGGGGTCTTATGACATGGCAAATATTACCGATGATAACATAGGAAGGCTGATGATGGACTGCGCTATAGCTATCGGCTCCGATTTCGGGGACGAGACAGGGTCGCACCCGGATAAGATTGCGGACGAACTCGTGTCGTCGTTTGGTTACGGCAACGCTATTCTCGCAATATCCGGAGGGCCTTCGCAAGTAGGCCAGATGAACAGCGAAACGCTCTTAAGAGCCGTTAACTCCAATCTGGACGCGGGGAAACCTGTCGGCCTCGGCATATTCCGAGGCTCGAACGAAGTCGGGCATGGCGTCGTCGCTGACGGTTACGGCTACAGCTACGGCACCACATACCATCATATCAACATGGGCTGGGGCGGCAGTTACAACCTATGGTACAACTTGCCGCTCGTGTTTAACTACGACCTCGTTGACTCCGTGATCTACAACATCTTCGACAGGAAACCCAGTACAGGTGCCGAGATCATAAGCGGCAGGGTCGTGACAAGCACCGACGTCGCTGCTGCCGGGGCCCTTATCACCATGACGGGGCCGAGCTTCAGGGGCAACGTCACAGCTGATAACAACGGAAGGTTCGTCTTTGCCGGCGTTCCCTCAAACACGAAGTTCACTATCTTAGCCGCGCTTGGCGGTCACTCCTTTCCTGTCGCTGAGGTGACGACCGGCGAAAGCTATTCCCCGACGCAATACAACGGTTATACGTCGAGCGTCGGCAACGTCTGGGGCGTGGTTATCCAGGAATCCCCGACGGAGGGCGGTGGCTGCGGCGCGGCGTCCTATCCGGCTCTATTCGCTATAGTCGGCACGGGAGCGGTCTTCTTCGTTAGAAAAAGGAAACGTTAGAGAATTTTTAGCGCGTTCACCCGTGGAGTCGCATATCGGGGGGATGCATTGTTTATTCTAATCGCGAATCGGCTCAACGGACTTAAGGAATCGCTGATTAATTCGCCTGAACGACATTTCGACGTTTAAGAGTCCAGGCATCGCAAGGGTTTAAATCTTCACTCTTTAGGCCCCTAACGATAAATCAGCCTTTCCTTAAGCCGATTTGCAAAAGCCTCGGTAACTTATGCCGTGCGCAATGGTTGTTAAAGTATGTGACAATTATTATAGATATTGAGTCATATTGAGTCACAACACCCGATGACGCCCCGCTTTTCGATCACGCTTGACTTTTCCGCGCACAGATGATAACTTTACGATAAGTCGTGTAAAATAAAATGTAAATAATGTCATGATTAGTGGAGTCCTATGTCCGTGTTTCCCTATAGTGGGCGTGTGTCTGGTCGTGAGGAGGTGTTGCCCGTTA
Source organism: Synergistaceae bacterium (assembly GCA_031257775.1). Taxonomy (GTDB): domain Bacteria; phylum Synergistota; class Synergistia; order Synergistales; family Synergistaceae; genus JAIRNC01. Next base: position 1,597 of record JAIROA010000034.1, on the reverse strand, counting down.
CAGGAGTGTTGGGTGTTTTTTTCTCTGCGTAGCTGTTACCCATCTGTTTTCGCGGTCATTTCGAAAGAAATAGGAAGGATGGTCAGGAATGAGTTTGCAGGAAAAAATGGTGAAGGAATGTATCGGAGCGGCAGAGGCTGATTTCGGGGTAATCAAGGAGAAAAGGGGCGGGACGTTCAAGATAGCGGACGCCAAGCCCTATGTAGACGCCGTTAACGCGATGAAGCCAACGGACGGGCAGAGCAAAGAGATCTTTGACCTTCACGTCCAGTCAGTCAATGCCCACTACGAAGTGCTGAAAGAGATCACCGACACCATCCGTCCCGAGGACGATCCGTTTATCGAACACCACCAGACCCCGCCTATCCTGGAGATCCTGTTCGAACTGGATCCATCATTCAAGGCTTCCACTAAGAAATTCATTGATGCTATTGGGGCCAGCAAGGCACTTATCGGGCTGGAGGCGGTACGCCGTTACGGCGGGATGTACGGGCCTACCTGTGTCGTCGACTTCGGTTTTTCGGTCGGCTCTGTCCCGAACCTGGTGAACAGGATCTTAAAGCCGCTGGATATCCCTCAGAAGGACAAGGAAACGCTGCTCGCTTCCAAATCTTGGGGAATGAACACGTCCTATGGCCTTGGCGGCGCGTTCAGGGCAGCCATCGAGTCCGGAAAAACTGCGGGGGAGGCCGAAGCCGCGGAGGTGGCGCAGCTCCAGCGCCTGTACGAGCAGCCGACGGCCGCCCAGAAGGAACTCATGGCCACACATAACCTCGGCGGGCATGGCCCTCACTCTTCATTTGACCTTGGCAAGTATATGGATGGCTACAGCAAGAAGATGAGACCGGTCATAGAAGCGGCGTACAAAGCCGGCGTACACCCGGCCAATATCGTGACAGTGCCTGCCTACTGCGTCGGTGACATAGGCCATCATATCGCGCAGTCCGCGTACAATATGTTCAAGGATGACATGGTATTCGCGATATATGAGGCTGTGACGCAGGTGTTCTCCGCCACGTTGAAGAAGGGCCTCGAAATGGACGCCTTCAAGAGCGGGTGGGACGTAGTCGCCGCCGCCACAGGCGCTCCGGCCGCCGCCGCCGCTTGCGTCCTGGCGCTCGACGCGTTTAACGTGCCTATACTCGTGGATTTGCTGGTAAAACGCTTCCACAACTACGCCGCCATCAACCCGAAGCGCGGCGAGGCTGACGAGCTGCACAACGTCGATTTCATGGACATCTTGAAGCGCGGGGAATCCATAATCGACAAGGGTGGTAAGATCAAGGGGATCGAGATCGACTTTTCGCCGGTCACGAAGCACCCGGTCATCTCCAACCCGCAGCGTTATACCTATCCCGCCTGCGCGATCACTCAGCGCTTCGCGGCACTTATGTCCCTGTCGGACTTCCCATGCTACCTGACGCCGGAATGCGTCACGGCTACCGCCATGACGAACATGATGGCTCTCAGCCCTGGCGTGCCTGGCGCTCCGATGAAGGGCTGCAAGGACTGCGCGGTCAGCACGCTCATCAAGCGCTGCGCCCCGTATGCCAAGGGCGCGCTCGGCTCCTTCGAGGGCTACTGCCAGTGCAAAGAG
>JAIROA010000127.1 GCA_031257775.1 Synergistaceae bacterium | reverse complement strand
CTCTGCGAAGGGCTGGCCGTCATTACTGCCGACGCGAGGATTCAAAAATACCCTCTTCAATGCATTTGGTAGCGTTAGCGTTTCCCCCTGCCCGGTGCCCCATTTTTGGATTTTCGGGTTTAGGTGGCAATATAATATTACCTTATAAAGTGCATGAACACGTGCGGGTCGTCCTCGGGCGGCGGGATCGTCGCTTTGGTCGCGTTTATGATCTTGATGAGCCACGCCATGGCGCGGGCGTTCTTCCGCGCGGTCTGCATCCCTTCCGTGTCCCGCGGCGCCTCGCCCTTGCCGCGTCCGTAAACGACCGTCCAGTACTGGCTCGGCGGCGTCACTGTCTCGGACAGGTTAAAATAGTTCATGAGCTGATGGACGACGTCGACGCCGCCGGCTCTTCTGACTGCCGTGACCGCCGTGCCGACCTTGTTCCTGAAGTATCTGGAGCTGCTGAAAAACACCCTGTCCAGAAAACACTTCATGCTGCCAGGAATCCCGGCGTAGTACGTCGGGGCACCGAGGATGATGCCGTCCGCTTCTCTGAGCCTTAGCGCCGCCTCATCGACTATGCCGTCCTTAAACACGCAGAGGTTACGTTCGGACGTGCCGCAATAGCCGCATCCGACGCAGCCGTGGATGTCAAGACCGCCCACGTGAATAAACTCCGTCTCGATCCCTTCCCCTAAAAGAACATCGGCCATCGCGCGCAACACAGTCGCCGTGTTGCCGTCCTCCCTTGGGCTGCCGTTCACAGCTATTACCTTCACGTTATCCACCTCCGCGATAGAATGAATACTTAGGAATCCAAAACCTCACAAGCTCCTGCCCAAAGCCTCCGCCCGCGCGAGCCAGTCGCCCGACGCGACATCGCCCGCGGCGTGAACCCCGTAAGCGCATATTTCGCCAACTATCTCCCACTGGCAGAACGCGCATGAAAGCTCGAAAGACTTACGGAGCCCGTCGAAGCACGAATCGGATTCGTCCCCGGCAGCAGCCAGAAGCGCGGCGCGGCGCCCCCTGAGATCCACCTTGGAGTCAGGCATGTAATACGGCAGCAGCCTGTCTAAGACCGTCTTGACCTGCGCCGGCCATGAGTAGAAATAAAGAGGTACGGCAAATACGAAAACATCCGCGCCGTCCATCGCGCGGTAGACGTCAGGCATGTCGTCGTGAAGGAAGCAGTGTCCTCCGTTCGTCCAGCACCTGCGGCAGTCGATGCAGCCTCCGATCTTGAGGCCGTGCGCTCGCAGCGTCTGCACGGCATGCCCAGACTCAGCGGCGCCCTTCGCGAACGCGGCGGCCATCCGCTCGCTGTTGCCGTTCCGTCTGGGGCTGCCCAGCACTGTAGCTATTTTAGACATGCATACTCCCCTTCCCCGTGCCGTAAGGCGTTTTTGCGCGCGTATGAATTTTTCCTCGTATAAGAGTTTTAACGCATATCCTGGGATATCTTTACCTACCCCCAGTGTTTCCTTTTTCTGTACTGCCAATGCTTTACGCAATTTACTTGTTATCTCATTGTATCTCACGGTATGTCGCGATATAATCTCGTTTGATTCCATTTTGAGTCTGGAGGTTTTATCATGCGACGTGTCCGCCTTACGCAAACCATGATCCAGAAAGCCGTGCCCAAATCTGCCCGCTACACTTTTTACGACGAGACACCCGGTCTGATGCTCCGCGTAGAACCATCCGGAAACAAAATTTATTATATCGACTTTAAGAAGAATGGCAAGCGCAGTTCGAAAAAGCTCGGCTCAGCCGAAATCCTGACAGTGGCGCAGGCAAGGGAGGCGGCCAAGAGCTTCCTGGCCCGCGTCGCGCTAGGCGAGGATGTCGTGAAAAAGAGAACCGGGCCTGCCCTCGGCGAATACCTGGAAGAGCATTATTTCCCCTGGGTGCAGGCGAACCGCAAAACCGGGGCGGCAACGGCTGGCATGATAAAACGCTCCTTCGGCCACCTGTGGAATGCCCAGGTAAAGGACATCAGCATCGTAGAGATCGAGAAATGGCGCGTAGAAGCCATAAAAACCCATAAGGCAGCCAGCATCAACCGGGAATTGACCGCTTTCCGCGCCGCCCTTAACTGGGGCTTCAAGCGAGGGCTGTACGACGCCCACCCCCTGGCCCGCCTGGAGCGCCTACAGGAGCGCGACTCGCAGCCGAAGGTGCGTTTTCTCGCCCCGGACGAAAGAGAGCGCCTTATGGCCGCCCTGGAGGGCAGCGAGGAATATTTGAGGAAGATGGTGGTCATCTCGCTGAACACAGGGATCAGGAGAGGAGCTTTATTCTCCCTCCTGTGGTCTGACGTTGACCTCGACAAGAGGATACTGACGCTCCGGGGCGAGGATGCCAAAAACGGCAGGATAAACTACGTGCCGCTGAACGATACCGCGTACAATGCGTTCAAAGAGTGGCGGAGTGCCTCGAAGGGAGAGCTTGTATTCCCGTCACCGAAGACTGGCAAGCGCATGACCGATTGCCAGCGCGTGTGGGCGAGCCTGATGAGAGCCTCCGACATCAAGAACTTCCGCTGGCACGACATGCGGCACGACGTAGCGACG
>JAIROA010000027.1 GCA_031257775.1 Synergistaceae bacterium | reverse complement strand
AAGAAGAGGATCTCGTCCCGAACGACAGCAGGATGTACCAGGCCAAGCTCGCCCTCTGGAAGGTTTTGGAGGAAGAGAGGGATAAGGCACTGAAGAACGTGCGTTTCGGCATCGCCAGCACATTCCTCTCGCTGTCCAACATCGTGGACGGCATGCTCAGTGAGCAGGTCAGTCAAGGAAACGCTCACCACAGATGGGACATGAACGGCATTTTCAGGGTCGAGCCGTGGGGAAGCACCGTGCACGCCATCGATGAAGAGAACAAAGAGAAGCCGTTTAAGAATGGAATATTGACCCAGGGCATAACGGGCCAGCTCGCTAATTGGACCGGTATTCACGGACAGTTGTACCCGCTTTGGATGAACGCCCCGGTAGCCCAGATTTACGACCCCAGCCCCACGAGCGGCGAATGGGCCGAGCACCCGGGGGCTCGTGAACTTTACAAGCTATTGAACCGCGCGTCACTACACGTCCCGATCGCCGATTCCGACTACGTATGGAAGACGCCGGACGGCACGGACAAAATGAGCCACTTCGAGAAGGTCAGGATGTGGATCGACGGTTTTGCCGATATAGCCGGAATAACAAAAGGAAGCAGTCTGTCGGGCGTCACTGAACTTGATAAAAATTTAATGGTGAAGGAGACGAGGAACAGCCAGTTCCATTTCTTCAAAGATCCGGAGATAGGGATAGCAGGCACGTTTCAGTTGCCGATGGCGATATTTCCAAACCCGAAGATAAAGGAACTGAACCGTGACGCATACATATCGAAAGGCTATGTCTGGTACTCCGCCAAAAACGATCACGTGAACTATCTTGGCGATTTCCGCTACGCTCAAAGCAGCGACTTTTACCAGATAGCGTCGCCGAGGGCGAGCTACAACGCCGGTTCAGGCGAGGCGGCAGGGTCGGTGCTTGATTTCTTCTCTCCGCGAGACGATCTCTCGGTGAAAAACCAGAGCATCGAGAAGCAGAGTTATAGGGCGCCAACCAATGCGATGCAGGTGGCTCGTATGAGCAAAAAAGGAGTAACGAACTTTACGTTTTCTAAAAACTCCGATAGCGGTAACACCCAAATTACCGTCGACGACCTTGACCCGATATCGTTCCCGATAAGGGCCGCCTGTGAGGATAACTGGCTGGTTCTGCTGGCGTCAGGCCAGGAGATGGAGCCGATAAGCGACAGCGAAAAAGGCCTGGTTTACCCGTCATACGAGGCTATAAAAAATCTTTACGACGCAACCGACCCGGCTAAAGGGAAAAAGGTGACCACGATCAAGCGCGATAAGAATGGCGACCCCGACCTCAAAAACGGGCAATACCAATTCGAGTCGGTATCTCTTGAAAAGCCGATTAGGACGATCGTCATCGGAGTTGTCGGCGATCCCGATAAGGAGAGCAATGATGTCGTAAAAGGCACGCTATTAAAAATGAGGGAAAATATCAAAAAGATGGCGAGAGCCGGGTGGACGGGTGATCCTGAAAGCAAAGATCCCGAGGTTCCCATTATCTTCGCCGATAATGTGGACGAACTTATGAGTTCTTTCCGCAGCGCTATCACCATCATCAATGAGAGCCGGATAAACCAACCGGCGCGCGGCGCGCTGGTCGAGTCGCCTGCCCTGGAGGGCGAGGATGCCGAATCGAACATCTTCTCGGGCACGTATCGCATAATCTCAGGTAATCAGTGGGACGCAAACCTGGCGCGATACGAGCTGTCCAGGGATGTGGACGGCAATTTGACGATGCGCAAGAGATGGGATTTCGCTGAAAAGATAAAGGAGAAGAGGGGCCAGCGTAATCTCCTTTACTGGCGGAGCAGAGGATGGACGCCTCTTGGAGAGGATGACCAAAATTTCGCCAGGCTGACTGGTATGACCACGACGGACGCCGGCGGCAGAATGGATCCGGCGAACCTGGGCCGCAGCACGTTCGGCGTTACTCCTCCTCATAAAGCCCTTTACCATTGGCTGCAGGGGAACAACTATTTTTACTCGACTGACACGTTGTCCCCACGCTCCAGTATACTTTCGGATTTCGGGCAGTCCGGCATCGTCTTTGTCGACAACCCGAAAGAGATCGACTCGCTGCCAGGTTTTAAGGAATGGGCCCGAAAATCGTCCCCCGATAACGTGCCTAAAATTTACGCGCAGACAAATGACGGGATACTGCACGTCATAAATCCCATCAGCGGGGAGGAAGACGCCGCCATATTGCCTCCGCCTGTTCTTCTTCCTTCGAGGCTCGCGACCCTCAAGACTTTGGAAGTCGGGGGCAAACTCCAGTGGATGGATTCGGTAAAATCCAACCCATCATTTATCCTTGACGGTTCTTTGCAGAAGAGAAACTTCAACATGACGCAGACGCAAAAGGGCTGGGGTACATACCTGCTCGGAACGCTGGGCAGAGGCGGTAACGGGCTATATATGATGGACGTGACTAACCATAAGAGTCCGTCGTTCTCATGGTACAGGGAAAACGCCGACGGCAAACTGATATCAATGGGAAAAACCGACGCCGAGCCCAGTGTAAAATCGGTGGACGTCTCGGATGCCGAATACGGTTACACGAAACTGGGTTTCAACAGCCCCAAACCCGCCATGGGAGTGACAGGCACGCTTGAACCGCTGCAAACGCGGAATTTCATAGCTCTCCCGGGAGGTTCCGCGTCAAAGCCGGATCTGACGAAAAACGGCGGAGAAGGGGCAGTTTTCATCATGATAGACCCTGAAAACGGCAGCATACTGAGGTCTTTCACCGGGGCGTCCCTGGCTCATCCCTGGCGGTTGGGCAGCCAGGAGATCGGGGAAGCGCCTTATATGGGAATGATGATTTCCGAACCTACCCTTTTCCGCTCCGATATAAGCAAGTATCTCACCAGCAGAATTTTCGCCGTCGATAACAGAGGGAGCGTACACGCCATAATAATGGAGGAAAGGGATCAGAACGGCAACATAATCGCGCTGCCGAAAGAAAGATGGAAAATCAGGACGATTGCGTCATTGCAGGAGGATCTGAACGCCGCGAACACGAGCGGCAAGAGCTATTCCGTGCCCCACGGTCTTGCCGTAGCCAAAACGAAAACAGCAATCTGGCTTGCCGGCGGTACGGCGGATGTGCTGACGAGGCTGGATAAGGACACGCTTCCGGAAGGCGTCATTGGAAACGAGAAGCAGATGATCTTCGCGATGAGGACATACGAAAGCCCGAAGGAGCCATTCGCGAGAGATAGCCTGAAGCCTATCGTATCCAACGACGTAAACAGCTATCTTGCGCCAAGCGAAAATTACGAGGGCTGGTACATAGAACTCGATCCGGAAAAGCAGGGGGATTTCAGAGGGGAATACGTCTCGGCAAAGCCGTTGATAATCAACGGGACGCTGTTCATTGCGACGTTTACCCCCACTGGCAGGATCGACGTCTCGCCTACTACGGTCTGCGGACTGGTGAGGGATGTGAACGGCAACAGCCGGCTGTACTCGGTGGACGTTAGCTCCGGCAAGGGGAATACGTGGGAGGGAAGCGAAAACGCTCGGCCAAAGTTCGTAGAGTTTGAAGGAGTGAAGATAACGGATCTGACTGCGCTTTCCAATGGCGGAGTGGTGGCCACCTACGACCTGCTTTCTGACGTTAATAACCTTCTTCAAGTCGACGCGGAGCAGTCGCGGATATCGCTTGTGCGCGATGCGGACGGTAACTTAGCGCCTCAGATCAAGATCAGTCCCATAGAGGCAAATGGCGGCAGACTCATCAATCCCGGGAAGACCACAATACTTTACTGGTTTATGAAGTAAAGGAGGTTCGACAGATTGGGCAAACGCGCGAGAGCCGGCGAAAAACCGGCTCTCAAGCTGATACATATCGAAGATCCTTTTCCCAAAAAAGTAAATGCCGCCCCACACTGGAACTTACTTTTTTACTTTTGCAATTCACCCCCCTGTTTTTGGGGCTTGCGCAAGTCCGGGCTGGAGGATATAATTACTAGCCGTTAAATCCCTGCCTCCTTCGGTGGAAGGAGGCCAAAGAGCCGGTTTCGCGGCTCATCAGACCAGGGGGAGGAGGTGACTGACGTGCGGCTTTACGAATTGACGGTAATATTTGTTTCGGAACTCGAGGATCACAAAGCGGCAACTGAGGAGATAGCTGATGTCGTGCGCGGACTGGGGGCAGAGGTTGAGAAGATCGACCTCTGGGGCAAGAAGCGTTTCGCGTATCCCATCAAGAAACAGATGGAAGGCTTCTACTCGATGATAACGATGAAAGCCCCGGCCGACCAGATTCAAGAGCTTGACAGGCTCTTGAGCCTGCGCCAGCAGGTTTTGCGGCATCTTGTCGTATCAATGGATGAGGAATAGGTATCTCTAAATGTCTAGAGGATTCAATAAAGTAATAATAATGGGTAACCTCGCGCGCGACCCTGACGTGAGGCATACGCCCAGCAAACAGAAGGTAGCCCGCATAACCGTGGCGGTCGGGCGTCAATGGAAGAACAAAGTCACTGGCGAGCTTCAGAGTCAGACGGATTTTATTCCAGTGGTTGCGTGGGCGTTTCTTGCCGACATATGCGACCGTTACCTTCGCAAGGGCAAGCCGGTTCTCGTTGAGGGGCGCATGCAGGTCCGCGAGTACGAGGATCAGAAGACCGGCACAAGGAAGTGGGCGACGGAAGTCGTCGCTGAAAACCTGACTATGCTCCCTTCCGGGCGAAGGGAAGACGAAGGATATGGCGACATCCCGGCTCCGAGGCCGCCTCAGGCGTATTCTAATCAGCCGCAGGCTGCGCCTCGCCAGTCGCCGTCCGTTGATGGCGGGGACGTCGGCAGCTTAAGGGATGAGATAGACTTCGAGGAGGATTTCCCTCTTGATTTTTCCGAAATTGGCGACTCGCAGGGAAGCGGCGACGTCGACGTTCCGTTTTAGCGAAGGAGATGAATTCTAGGTGGATAATCAGTTCAGGAAAAGGCGCAAGCGCCGCCCGAAGGTATGCCACTACTGCGTGGACAAAGTTGCTCATGTGGATTACAAAGAGGCGGAAAAGCTCCGCAGGTATATCACCGACAGGGGCAAGATAATTCCAAGGCGCGTCACGGGAGCTTGCGCTAAACACCAGCGTCAGCTCACGAGGGCGATAAAGAGGGCTCGATTTCTGGCCCTTCTGCCATTCACCTCAGATTAAATGAGTTGGCAGGAGATATGCGGAGGGGAGCTTTAGCTCCCCTCCTGCTCTTTATACGGCAGCGGAATGCCTTCCAGCGCAGTGACCAAAGAGTGGTTTTTATGTTCGGCGACTAGCATGGCGTTATTTGCCGTGTGCATAATCATGCCCGCGCTCTCCCCTGTAGTCCTTTTAATATGCCCCTTCCCCCAGATCCTGCTCACGTACGAGCGTGGCGTTCCGGCGGGGATGCTGTCGGCCATTGCCGTGGCCTGTTCGATTTTTTTAGCGTTCCTTGCCGTTCCGTCAGTCATATACTTTATTACGTTTGGCCTTTCGGGCGTTCTCTTAGGCCAGATAGCCAGGAAATCCAAAGGGGTGGACATGCTGCTTGGCGGTATATTCTGCTCGCTTGGCTGCAAGCTGGCGGCAGCTTATTTTTTATACAAGACTACGGGGCTGAGCCTGCTTGCTCCGGATCCATCAGCCATAGAGCAGACGCTTCTTTCACTTGTCGAGAGCCGTTTAGCGCCGCTATCCGGCACCGGCGCGATCGAACTCAGGGATAACATAGCGAAAAACGTGCGGAACGTGATCATGCTGATTCCGTTCAGCCTGATCACGTTTTCATCGCTTGAAGTCTTTTTCTCGTACGTTTTATCCTCGAAAATTCACAGATCTCGCTCAGGGGACGCTTTTTTCACACTCCCTCCGTTTGCCAGATGGTCTTTTCCTAGGAACGTCGTGGTGGCGCTCGCGGTAGGGCTCGTCTGTGAGTTTGCGGCGCGCGGCAGGCCTGGCGCTTATTTCCTCGCGCAGGTGAGCGCCAATCTTGGAATGATCACATGGACGCTCTTCGCGATACAGGGGCTTTCCGTCGCGTATTATTTTATGGAGATGCATGGCTTCCCCAAAATCATCCGGGTTGCTATTATAGTGCTGACCCCGATAGTACAGCTTTTGGGAAGCATATTTTCCATTGTCGGGATAATCGACATCGGGTTTGACCTGAGAAAGAGGGCAAGGAGGAGACAGCCGTGAAAGTCATTTTGATTCAGGACGTGAACAAGCTGGGATCCAAAGGCGATCTGGTGGAGGTCGCCGAAGGGTATGGCAGAAATTTCCTCCTTAGGAAAAACCTTGCCATTGAAGGAACGGAAGGCAAGGTAAGGGAATGGGAGGAACAGCAGAAGGCCAGGAAAAACCGCGAGGTCAGACTACAGGCAGGCGCGATCGAGATAAAGAAGAAGATCGGCGGCAAAATGGTGACGGTTCTGATGAGCGCAGGCGAGGAGGGACGTCTTTTCGGCAGCGTCACGAGCCAGCAGATCGCTTCCGCCCTGTCGGCGAAGTTCGCGGTGGAGGTCGATAAAAAAGAGATCAAGCTTGACGAGCAGATAAAACAGCTCGGCAGATATCCTTTCAAGGTCAGGCTTTACGCCGGAGTTGAGGCGGAAATGACTTTATCGGTAGAGGCGGGTTAGATTGCAAGAATACAGATCAGAAAGGATACCGCCGAACAACCTCGACGCGGAGCGGGCGGTTCTTGGAGCATGCCTGTTAGAACATGACGCGCTTATCAGCGTGGTGGAGACGCTGCGCCCGGAGGATTTCTATGAACCGCGGCACGGCATGGCCTTTAAGGTCATGACTGAGATGGCTGAAAGGGACAAGAAGGTTGACTCGCTGACTCTCCAGGAAGAGCTTTCAAGGCGCGACCTTCTCGAAAGGATAGGCGGCGCTCCCTTTATCGCCATGCTAGTCGATGCCGTCACGACGACGGCGAACGTAGAATACCACTGCGACATAGTGCGGGATAAATCTATCCACAGAGAGCTGATTAAAGTCGGAGCGGAGATAGCGCGCACGGGCTTCAGCGAGGATGTCGAGTCCTCCGATGCACTTGCCGTCGCGGAAAAACGGGTCTTTGAGATAGCGCGCGGTGAGACTTCGCGCATCCGCAAAATCGCGAACGTCGTCGTCGCCACTTTCGACGAGATAGAGCGCAATATATCGGAAGGAACGTCGCGAAATGGCGTTCTGTCTGGTTTTGACGATTTCGACAAGCTGACCGGGGGCTTTCAGCCAGGAAGCCTAAATATCATAGCGGCGCGCCCGTCAATGGGCAAAACCGCTTTCGCGCTCAATATCGCCGAACGCGCGGCTTTGGGCGGGGACGTTTCCGTGCTGATATTCAGCCTTGAGATGTCGGCGGAGCAGCTTGCCGGGAGGCTTCTCAGCTCGGTTGCCAGAGTGAATCTGAGAGAGCTTCAGCAATCGAACAACGTGAGGACCGATCAGTGGAACGCGCTCACCGATGCCGTGGCCAGACTGAGCAGGCTGCCTATCTTCATAGACGACAGCTCGACGCTGTCGACCATGGAGCTCCGCTCGCGTTGCAGAAGGTTCTTTGCTGAGCATAGAACAGGCAAGAGCCTTGTGATAGTCGATTACCTCCAGCTTATGGCTAACTCCAGGAAATCAGAGAATCGCCAGCAGGAGGTCTCGGACATCTCGCGGGCCATGAAGGGCCTTGCGCGCGAATTTTCCGTGCCTCTGATCGCGCTTTCCCAGCTTTCGCGCGAAGTCGAAAAGCGCGGCGCCGACAAGCGCCCGATGCTCTCAGACCTGAGGGACAGCGGAGCGATAGAGCAAGATGCCGACTTAGTGGCGTTTCTTTACCGTTCGGCATATTACCAGCAGGACAAAGAGTCGGCAGATCAGACCGCGGAAGTCGCCATAGCGAAGCATAGGAACGGCCCGACAGGTAAAGCGAATCTCGTATTCTACAAGGAATTCTCGAGATTTGAGAGTCTGGCCTACTCCGCGCGCTGATTTGAACAGGTTTGTATTATACTGTACATATATGCACTGCAAAAAGTGTCTGGAGGAAATATATTAAAGATGGACACTCCCGGGAGGCATTGCTGTGGCTGATAAAATGTGGGATATTCTTCGCTTTCTGAAAAATCCAGATGGGGAAATCAGCCGGGACGACGCGGCTATGACGAACGCCGAAGCTGAAAAGGGCCGGATCGACTCGCAGCTGATAGAATCTCTTGAAGAAAAACAGATTGGCAACGACGATGACGGCCTGAGCATGAGCGAGAGCGCCTTCCTGACTGATGAGATGGAGGGCGCCAGGATACAGGCCAGCGTTTCGCCGCAAGCGGTTCCGGCCCAGGCGCCGCCTAAGATGGTTCCGCCGCGGATGGAGCGAAATATCGCGCCGCCTGTCATTGCTGCGGATCCTGAGACTGAAGTGTCCCCGAAAGCGGAAAAAACGCCGGTCAGGCAGGAAAAACGGCAGGACGCGGAAAAAATTTCAGAACCCCAGGAAGAAAAGCTCCTCAAGCTTCCCGTATCCGATATAAGGCCAAACCCCTTTCAGCCCAGAAAAGTCATGGGCGAAAACGAGATTAGCGAACTGTCCGAGTCCATCAGGGAGCTTGGCGTGCTGCAGCCGATTCTGGTGAAGCAGGGCGAGTCGGGATATGAGCTGGTGGCCGGCGAGAGGCGCCTGCGCGCCGCGCAAAGGGCTGGATTGAAGGACATACCGGCTGTCCTTATAGAGACGGAACCTCTGACGCAGCAGATCATCGCGCTCGTCGAGAACATACAGCGAAAAAACCTTTCCGCCATAGAGGAAGCGGTATGCCTCCAGGATATCCAGGAGAAAACAGGCTGGAGCCAGACGGAGCTATCCAGGAGGATGGGGCGCTCGCAGGCATCCATCGCGAATAAGCTGCGTCTCCTCCGGCTTGACCAGTCGGTGCAGGATCTGGTGGTAGCGGGAAAGCTGGGGGAGCGTCAGGCGAGATCGCTTTTGAGCCTTTCCGTGGACGAGCAGAAGCAGCTTGCTCAGAAAGCAATAGACGAGGATTTGAGCGCGCGCGCGCTCGAAACGCTTGCCGAAAACTGGAATGACCGCAAGCCGCCCGCAAGAAAACAGGGAAAGAAAAAACAGGCACCCTCGGACGGTCCCGCGTCAGAACTCCTGGGCGACCTAGCCGCGCTCGTCAACAGGCACAGGAACAACGGCATGTCGGCGCAGTTGCGCGTGAAGCAGATGAACCAGAGTTCCCTGATCGTCGAAATATCGGTCGACCTGATGGGCGTCACGGAAACGATGGCTTCCGACTGATGCCGGCCATAGCGGACTCGCCGGGGAACGTCAAATATAAAGGCATCGGGATCAAGGGAGCGCAAAACGGGCAAAAAACGCAAATAGTCCCGCAATGGCTCCTCGCTGTCTGCTTTTTCGTCTCGTTCGCGCTTCCTAACCTTGTTTTTTCAGGCCGTTACTGGTTTGACACGCTTCACATCATGAAGTGGACAGTGACGATGGTTCCGATCGGCATTCTTACGCTTGTTACCGGGGTCACGCTTGCGGCGCGCCCATTGAGCAGCCTGGATTTCACCCTCGATCCGTTCGGGGCGCTATGGCTTTTCCTGGTTCTTTTTGTCACCGCGCAGCCGTTTTTCACCCCGATGACCTCCTATTCGACGTTCGCTAAAGAGTGGTTTTACTTCTCGTGCCTCTTTGCCGTCTATATGCTGGCTTATAACGCGTGCAAGAGCGCTAAGCTGCACCGCGCGCTCCTGTGGGGAGGCAACGTCAACGCGGCCATAAACGTGCTGTTCGCCGAGATGCTGATGAAGGGCTGGAATAAGGGCTTTCACTTCATACTGGACGTCCCTGGGAACTATATAGGCAACACGGCCCAGCAGGAAATGTTCGGCCTTTGGACCGCTATGTCCGTGCTGAATGGCATCTACCTTCATCTTCAGTACGTGGCCCTGCGCGGGGAAAACGAGAAATTGTCGGATCGTCCCGGACTCCTGGCGCTCATATCGCTCAATCTGTTTTTCCTGGCCGCCAACTCCTGGGGATTGTGGAACTCCACGGCGCGCGGCGGGATACTCTCTTTATTAGTGGCTTTCGTTTTTTTGGTCACGGGGCTTTGGCGGAGCGGCTATTCAGCCTCCATCAAAAGGTCGTATAGGCTCTTTGGCGTGCTGATATTCTTACTCGCCGTGACGCTTGCCTCGGGCCCGCTCCTGGGAATCGGCAGAGGAAGCGCGCTCGTGACGAAGATGATGGACATGATACAGAACCCTACCTCTATCGGAAGCAGGATCAGCATCTGGCGGACGAGCTTCGAGGTCTTCAAGATGAGGCCGATTGCCGGGGTAGGGATGGGTCATTACAAGTGGCATTTCCTCGAAGGTCAGAGAGCCCTCTACGGCAAGCATCCGGAACTGCTGGACGACAGCGATTACGAGTGGCAGTTCACGTACTGGGCGCACAGCGAATATATCCAGTGGCTGTGCGAGACGGGCATCATCGGCGCCGCGTTGCTGGCGGCTATGGGCGCATGGTGGCTTTATTCCTTCGCGATGGCTCTGATACAAAAAAAGGAACTGCCGCCGGAAGCCCTCTGGGGCAGCGCGATGCTGTTCCTGTTATGGTTCGACGCGCTCTTCAGCAGGCCTTTCCACAGGATAGAAAACTCGATCTGGATGGCGCTCGCGTTTGCCGTTGCCAACAGGTCGCTCCTCCCGCAGCGCTTAAAGTGGACGGCTGTCGACAGCGCCTGGGTATACAGGGCGTTCGGCGCTTTCATCGCCGCCGTTTCGATATATGGCTTCGTCTTCCTGGCGGGCGGCATACAGGGCGACAAGATGATTTTTGACTCTCTGGCAAGGCCCAGCACGTTCCGCGAGAAAGACAATCTCCTTAAGCGGGCGGAAAAGAACCTCATGTCGCGGGATGACGCGCGCGAGCAGTACGCCTACCTCCTTGTGGAGCTAGGGGTGGTGCAGAAGGACAGCGAGGTTTTCATGTCAGGCATCAGCGGTTTGTACGAGGCTTTCCTAAGGCGGCCTACGTCGAAGCTCCTGTTCGAGCTGACGGACTATTCGCGGCAGATCGGAAACAGCGATCTTTTCGGAGTCCTGTCGACTTATCTCAACCCCGATATGGTTCAGAGGTTTCAGGCTGATGTTTCCGAGGAGCAGGAGGAATAGCAGGAACGCCGCATGAAAAAAGCCTTCACGCTCGTGGAAGTGATGATCGTGGCGGGGATCGCGGGCATCATCATGGTTGCGGGGATCGCTCCGCTTATGTATTCCGTGAGGCTGATGTCTGAGACAAGGGCGTCCTTCACGGAGGAAAGCAGGGAGAGGACGGCGATAAACCGCATGATCCTCGACGTAAGGGACGCGACCTCAGCCGGCGAACCGAGGCCGTTCCGGTTGCTGCACCGCGATGCGCTGAGCGGCCCGGAGGATTACCTCGTCCTGTGGACATTGACGCCGTCTTATTCGCGCCTTCCCCTTAGCGCGGTCGTATTCGGCATGCCGCCGGAAAGCGTACTGCAGGGCGATTACGAAAAAGGGCTTTACAGGTGGCTTTTGTCCGACGACAAGCGCCCCGAGGAAGTGACTATGGATGACCTTGTGCCTGAAAGAGGGCGCCTCGTCTTAGCAGGGGTCGAAAACGTCGAGTTCAAGGTTCTAAGCGACCGGGATTGGGTGGACGAGTATTCAGGGGGCATCCCGCAGGCTCTCCGCGTCGTCCTGAAATACGGCAAAGAGGCTGACGGCAGCGGAGAGGAAAGGGTCAGGAACTATGACGTCTGGCTGCCGAGGCACTAGGGGCGGTTTCGTCCTTGTAGCGGTCCTTATGATATGCGTCATCCTCCTCGGCGCGTCGACAAGCTTCGCGTGGTTCGCGAGGATGCAGATGAGGCGGGCCGCTGATGAGGAGTTCGCGCTTATATCGAGGACTTTGGCCGTGATAGTCTGCGGCGCCGCCTCAGAGTGGATATCGGGCGACAGCAACGATTACGATTCCGCAAGGGAGTTTTTATATTCGCCGGAGTTCCCAATAGTCTTGCCCTTTGACGATTGGGACGTTAATATAGTGATAACGCCGCAGGACGCGCTCATACCGATAAACGGCATTTTCCTGCCGGATGGCGTCACAACGAGGGCGGAGTATGAATATGCCTGGAGAGAAATATGGGATTCGTTCGGAAGGAACAACGCCGGTATGGCAGTGCTGGATTTTCTTGACAGCGATACGGAACCAAGGGCCGGGGGCAGGGAAGAAGATTACTTCGCGAACAGGAAGATAAGCGACCTGAGCGAGCTTCTGCATCTTCCGGAGGTAACGGCGGAGATGATTTACGGAAAATCCGCCGACGGCGTTTCTCTTGAAAGCTATTTCACCGTTTACGGGGACGAGAGGATCAACGTGAATTTCGCCCCGCGGAACGTGCTGGCGCTGCTGGATCAGGAGATAGGGGACGACGGCGCTCTGGCCATCGTGAGGTATAGGGCGGACAACGACATAAAAAACGCGTCGGATCTTGCCAAAATACCCGGTTTCCCTCCGGGCGTCGCGGCTCGCCTGAACAGCGTCGTTTCAGGCAAGAGCAGCTATTTCTCAGTCCAGATCGGTGTGCGTAACGGGGACAGGGGGCATAATTTCGTTGTGATGATGAGGCGGGGAAGCGGCAAATGCGAAGTAATCAACTGGAGAGAGTAGAAATTAAGGATGAAAAAAAAAGAGAGGCATAAGTTCACGCTTTTTGAGGAAGGCGTCGCGTCTCCGGCGCCGGGAGAGAACGGGGTGCTCCTTTACCCGTTCAGGAATATGTCAGCGCACTCGTTCTCCTTTCCGTTTTCCGGAATATCGAGAGTCAGGGACGCTCTGATGATCCAGTTCAGGCCGCTTTTGGGCGAAGGGTCCGGCGGCGTGTCCATCATACCGTTTTTCGTGAAGAGCGAGAGAAAGCTGTCGGCCGGATGCGTCTTTGCCCTGTTTGGCGGCGAGATGGCGGATATGGAAGAAAGCGGGCGAGAGGCGGATTACATAGTGTGGCCGGCACCGCTTGCCTTTGCGGGCGAAGTGGGCGGCAACGGTCTTATCATCTGGACGGACGGGGATTTCGTCACTACTGTGTGGCTTGACGGCTGGGTGCCGATATACTACAAGACAGCAAGCGCGGAGGAAAGCGACGCGGAGACGGAAAAGGAGAGCGTGCTGGCTTATATCGCGCTGCAGGGGCGCGAGGCCGGGAAAATTTTCATGGCGGACCGGAAGGATGTCTCTAAGCGGCGCATACAGGAGATGGGGCAGGCAACGATCGAGGGATGCCCGGCCTACGGGCAGCTTGATCTCTCTGACAGGGGGACGAACCTCCTCGAACGTAGGGAAAAACTCGTTTCGTCGCTCACCTTAGCGGGAAGGGCCGCCGTAACGAGCGCCGCCGCGCTGCTCTTGATGGCTCTTGGGGTTTACCTGCACCAGGCAAGCGTCCTTGACGCGGGGATGATTTCGGCAGGGACGATATACTCGTCCGCGTTCAGGGAGCCTAGCGTGGGCTCGCCGCTCTCTTCGGCCATAGCCAGGCTCAGATCCGTCACGAGCCCGGACGCGGACGTGTCGTTCAACAGCGTGATGAGGGGGGTTTCCTCAGTCTGGGATCAGCTGGGCGCGTCGGACGACATTTCGATAGAAATACTGCGCTATGGCGGGGAAAACACGGACCTGACGGGAAAGACGAAGAACAACGAGTCCATCCAGCATCTCCGCTCGCTCCTGGAACAAGAGGGCTTCACGCCGAACCGCGACAACATCCAGCAGATACCGGGCGGGGAACTCAGGTTTAATTTTACGATAACGCGAGGTGCCAGATGATGATCACTATCGAGGAGATACGGGAAATTCCGGAAGCTAAAAGGATATTCCGGCTTTTTCTGATCGCGTTCGTCCTTTGGGCAACGCTGATTGCCGTAATCCTGCGCGTCCGTTCCATGGGGGAAGAGATAACGGCGATCCTCGAGAGCGGCGACCAGATAATAAACGTCGCCTCGGCTTACAGGTCGTATCCAGACTTGCGGCAGCCCCTGCCGGCATCCTCGTCTGGGACGGACTCGCTCGCGTCGGTGTCAGAGATAGTCGAGGCCCTCGGGCTGCGAAGCAGGATGTCGCAGCTCCAGGCAAATGCGTCCGGTGTTCAGCTTCAGCTCGATCGCCTTTACGGATCGGAAATGCGCGAATTTCTGAACTCCCTTGAAGAAAAGGAGCTTCGCGTGAGGACAGCGGAGGTCAAAACCCTCTCGAGCCCGGGCGGGCTCGTCCTGAACGCGAGCTTTCTGCTGGAGTGAGCGCGATGCGGATTTTGAAATTTTTCGCGGCCGCCCTCTTCACCATCCTGACATTCCTCATCGGGGCATGGCTTTTCGCGCCCTGGGAGAGCGGCGGCCTTTATGCTTTCGACAAGGCCAGGGTCGCTGCCGCCGAAAAGGGCTGGTTTTTGTCCTACAGCGGCTTTGAGTCGGACGGGACTGTATTCCCCTCGTACAGGATAAGGAGCCTCGACATAGAAAGCCAGTTTTTAAAGACCTCCCTCGCTGACGTTACCGTGAAGGTGCTTCCTCTTTCGAGCGTCCTTGCGGGCGCGCCAGTCGGCTATGTCGAGTTCACGGGCGGCGGCACGTCGCTTTACCTTATGGAAAGCGTCCTTCAGAACGTATTCAGCCACGGGGGCGGGCGTCTGTGGCTTACGGTTTCCCGGAAAAAACTCAAGGTGGCGAACGCGTTCATAGGCGGCGATCTTCAGGTGACCGGCAACTTGGATTTTGACAGGAACAAGGGGATCTTCGCTCAAAATACCATGCTGATTAAAGTCCCCGCAAATATAGACGTCATGATGAACAGCGTAGGCTCGCAGTACGTCGGGAGATATCTGGAGGCTGGCAGCCCGGGAGAATGGAGGATTAAAGATAATGCCTTATCATACTGACGCCACGATGAAGCTCAGGGATTTTATACAGAGGCTGGGGGAAGCGCGCATCTCAAAGAGCGGCAGCAAATGGTCTCCTTTAGCCCTGCTTACGCGATTTGCTTTCTCCCCGTACCCTTACCTTCTGATTTTGGCGCTCGCCGCGGCGTACATATCCTGCGTCGCCGCCTCCGGCATGATCGCGTCGCGCCTGATGGGCGAGCAGCGCGCTTTGGCCGAACTCCTGTCCCGCCGCTCCCCGAGCCCTTTCATATCAGGGATATCCGCGAAAGATCAAAGCTCGGAGATAAAGTTTGCCGCCTTCGGCGTCGCGGACGCGAACCCGGCTTCAGATGAAAAAGTGGAAACCGCCGAGGCAAAGCCTATAGACTCGTTCCGGCTCGTAGGGACGCTGCCAAGGATAGGCGCATGGATAAACGTCGATAACGCAACGCCGCTCGTCCTGAGAAAGCAGGAGTTCAACGGCTACGTCCTGGAGCGCGTGGACAGGGGCGAGGTCGTCTTTACTAGGGACGGGGAGAGCTTCCCGCTCTTTTTGAACCTCTCCGATCCTAAAGCCGCCGCTGCCCCCGCTCAGAACGCTCCGCAGACAGCCCCGCCGCCTCCGCAGTCCCCCCCGCAGTCTGCGAATGAGTCCATATCCGGCGCGGAGTTTAACGGCAACGAGGGGACGATAACGCGCGAGCTTCTGAACGACCTCATAGCGAACCCGATGCAGATCCTGTCCACAGTGAGGCTGGTACCGGACGGGGCCGGCATGAGGATACTCCGCGTGCGTTCCGACAACTTGCTTGCGCAGCTCGGCATAAGGCAGGGAGACCTCCTTACCGGGATAAACGGGATTGCCATAAACAGCGGCACGGATATACTTAACGTGATGAAATCGCTCCTGCAGGGAAGCCGCTTTGACCTTCAGATGTCACGCGGGCAGGAAAACGGAATGCTCCGCTATATGGTGAGATAGTGTGAAGGGCTTTACCCTTGTCGAGATCTTAGTAGCGGTTCTCGTGATGGGGCTTGTGGTCACCGCCTCGCTTAAGCTGGTCATGCTTTCCGAGCGGGGGCTTGCGCAGGTGCGCGTCAAAGAAGACCTGCTCGAGGAGGCGGACAGGTACATGATAGAGCTGTCCGTCGATCCTACGAACACGTTCGGGATCAGCGGGGACGTTTCATGGAACGTAGAGGAAAAGAGCGTGAACGCATTTATGGATGGCGCCCTCATCCTCGAGGGGCTGAAACTGTTCAGCGAACAGGCGGCCTCGATTGACGTCGAAAAACTCAAAGCAAGGGAATACCGGTGGAGGGAGCTAGAGGTCACCAAGAAAAACGAGTCAATTAAGCTCTTCTTGCCATATTCGGAACTGGCTGACGCTTCGTCCGGCGATCTTTTCAAGTCCGGCGACAGACGCTGATTAAAATCTCAGAAGAATCGATAATTACGCTTAAGGAGTGAATTAAATGACAAAAACAAGGGCTTTATCTTTTTTCATCCTCGCTCTGGCGCTTGCTTTCATCGTTTGCTCGGCGCCGGCTCATGCCGCCGAAGTAAACGGCGACGACAGCGAGCAGAACCTTGTAACGGCGGCTCAGTCCATGAGGTCGTCAGGGAGGGTTCAGTTCAATTTCAAGGATCTGGAGATAATTCAGTTCATACGGTTCATGTCTGAGCTGCTGGGAGAGAACATAGTAGTAAACCCCGGCGTTAGGGGCACGGTCTCCGTCGTCTCCCCGAAGACGGTCTCCATAAGCGAGGCGCGCCAGGTCATGCTTTCCATACTTGAGATGAACGGCTTGTCCCTGCAAGGCATGGGCGGCTACTCGAAAGTCATGCCCATCAGCGCTGGGCCGTCCACTGGAAACGAAGTCGTAAAGGGGCCGCAGAGCGTCGCGCCGAGCGAGCAGATAGTGATACAGATCATACCGCTCGATTACGTGAAGGCGGGCTACGTGATAGAGCCTGTGAGGCTTGGCGTTCCTGGCGTGAATCTCTCGCCGCTTGGAACCGGGTCGGGGATACTCCTGACGGGAAAGGCGGTTCTGCTGAACCGCGCCGCCAGCATCATAAGGGCTCTTGATGTCCCGGATGGGGTGAGGGCAATAAAGACGATCCCCCTTCAGTATACGTCGGCGAAGCTCGTGGAGGGCCATCTGAACGCCATCGGCAAGGACGTGGCCTCGAAGCTCTCCGGCCTGATCGCCATAGGCGACGAACGGAGCAGCCAGGTTATCTTAGTCGGCTCGCGGCAATCGCTGCGGGAGGCGGAGAGAATCCTTGCGGAGCTGGATATCCCAGCCACTGTGGGCAACTTCCACGTCTATAAGCTGCAGAACGCCGACGCCAAGACCGTGGCGGAGCAGCTGAGTCAGGTTCTCTCAGTCGCGGCGCGCCTCCAGCAGGATCCGCAGGGGGCGTTCCCCTCGACGGTCGTTCCGGATCTGCCGACAAACAGCATCATACTGACCGCGACGCAAGAGCAATACTCCGCGATTAAGGGAATAATAGAGGAACTGGACACTCAGCCCAAGCAGGTGCTTTTGCGCGGGCTGATAGCGGAGGTCAATTTGTCAAAGCTTAACAGCGCCGGGATTGACTGGTCGGCCTGGGGCGGCAGCGCAGGGGACAACTTGCTCATGGGCGGCAACGCGCAGCTTGGCTCGCAGGGCATCCCGACCGAGTTTCTGCAGTGGTTCCGGGAAATGACCACTAAACAGGACACATATTACGACTCGCACGGGAACCTGGTGACGACGAACAACACGCAGGGCATGGGGCTCGTCTACGCTTATATCAAAATGCTCAATACGTTTAACGCCATAAACATACTCTCCATGCCAAGGCTCATGTGCACGGACAACCTCCCGAGCGCCCTCCAGGTGGGGCAGGTCATTCCTCAGCTCAGAGGATCCGCGTCGGACATCAGCAACCCCTCCGCGGTGCAGAACAGCTACGAGTACAAGGACACGGGCCTCATCCTGAAAGTGACCCCTCACATCAGGAGCGGCAACTTGGTCGCGCTCGACATAGAGCAGACCATAGAGGAACTTGTCTCGACGACGGGGCAGCAGACGCCGACCACGTCAAAGCGCCTCATCCAGACGAACGTCTTAGTCGGGAACAACGACACGATAATACTGGGGGGCCTCATCAGGGAGGTGGAGCGGACGCTTAAAAACCGCGTTCCAGGCCTCTCCTACATCCCGCTTGTTGGCAACCTTTTCACATCGTCCACAAGGGAGCGGGAGAAGGTCGACCTGATGGTTTTCCTCACCCCGAGCATCATCGAGACGCCGAGCCAGGCCACGGAGGCTACGTTCGACGTTACGACCGGACATCCGGCCCTAAGCGAGGGGGAGATGCGGACGATCATCAAAAATTACGAGGAATTCAGGAAATCCAACAAGCAAGAGGGCGTGAGCCAGGAAACCATGCAGATCACGAGCAAAGACATGCTGTCGCCCTCAGCCGGCGGCAGGGAAATCATCGACGTGGAGCAGCCCGCCGAAGAGACGCCTGGGGATATATGAAAGACGCTGCGCTCGCCCCTAAAAAACTGCCGCCCTCCGAGCATGTGCTGGAGCTTATACCGAAGGGCGTGAGCATCGACACTCTCAGGGAAAAGGGCATAATCCCGATAGAGCTTCGCGGTTCTAGCATGGTGGTTGCCGCGTCCAGCGTATCGGCCACTCTGGATGCCCAGATACTCGCGATGGGATCGGGCAGGACCGCTGCGCTCGCGATTTACCCGGAACTTGAGATCGCGTCCGTCATAAGGAACCTGTACGACCTGAAAAGCAGCGTGGGCGCGGAGACGCTGGATGCCATAGAGTCCGTTGACGACCTCTCTCAGCTTGCGAGGCAGGAGGTTCTGAGCGACACGGTGGACGCGCCTGTCATAAAGCTAGTAAACGGCGTCCTGCTCGAAGCGATACGCGACAGGTCGACGGACATACACCTTGAGCCGTTCGAGGACAAACTGCTTGTCCGATACAGGATTGACGGCATCCTCCACGACAAGTACGAGCTGACGAAAGGGCATCAGTCGCCTGTGACGAGCCGCGTAAAGGTCATGGCGAAGATGGACATAGCGGAGCGTTTCGTACCGCAGGACGGCAGGATCGGCATCACGCTCGGCGACAGGGCGGTCGACATACGCGTCAGTTCGCTTCCCACGCAGCACGGCGAGCGCATCGTCATGCGGATCCTCGACAAGGCCAGAGGGCTTTTGACTCTGGAGGATTTGGGCATGGCGCAGAACGAGAAGGAGCGGCTTGACTCCCTTATCCGCCACCCGCACGGTATGATCCTGCTTACCGGGCCCACGGGTTCGGGCAAAAGCACGTCGCTTTACGCCATCATTCAGGCGCTTGCCCGCCCGGAAGTCAACATAATCACGGTCGAGGATCCGATAGAGTATGACGTCCCCGGCGTCGGGCAGGTGCAGGTCAACGAGAAGGCCGGCGTCACGTTCGCGGGCGCACTCCGCTCCATCCTGCGCCAGGATCCGGACATAATAATGATAGGCGAGATGCGCGACTTCGACACTGCGCACATTGGCGTTCAGTCGTCGCTCACCGGGCACCTCGTCCTATCGACGCTCCACACGAACGATTCCGTGAGCGCCGTGTCTAGGCTAGTCGATATGGGGATAGAGCCATACCTTATCGCTGGCTCGCTTCTTGGCGTCGTCGCGCAGAGGCTTGTAAGGAGAATCTGCCCGAAATGCCGCAGGGAGGTTGCGGCACCGGCCACGATGAGGAAATACGGCATAGAGAAGGCTTACAGGGGCGAGGGGTGCGATTTTTGCGGAAACACGGGCTACAGGGGGCGGTTTGGCCTCTACGAGCAGTTTGACGTGACTTTTGATATCGCTGAAGCCATCTCGTCCGGCGAGAGCACCGCCGCTTTAAAGGACATGGCCATTAAGAACGGGATGAGGAGCCTGCTGACGCTTGGCATGGAGAGCGTGGCGCAGGGCCAGACGACGCCGGAAGAGATGATCCGTGTCGTAGGAGAGGTGTAAATGCCGCTTT
Source organism: Synergistaceae bacterium (assembly GCA_031257775.1). Classification (GTDB taxonomy): domain Bacteria; phylum Synergistota; class Synergistia; order Synergistales; family Synergistaceae; genus JAIRNC01. Next base: position 1,572 of record JAIROA010000027.1, on the reverse strand, counting down.
TCAGGGTAAAAGGATACGATGCCAAGGGCGTACTGAAGACTGTCCGGAGGGATTCGGCGACAGAGGAAGAGCTTCTGAAATCCCTGCTGCTTGAGGGATTTGTCCCCACTTCGCTAAAAGCCGATAAAAAAAAGGAAAGCTCGAAAAAGGTCAAAACGTTAAGCCTGGACAGCCAGAACCTGTTCTGCACGATGCTTTCCGCCTTCCTTCGCAGCGGGCTTTCCATAACGGAGGTGCTGGGCCTGCTGCAGCGCCAGACGAGGGACAAGCCGCTCAAAGGTATTTTTTCCGAGCTGAGGGAATCCGTCGAATCCGGCAGATCCCTCGCGCAGTCCATGAGCGCCATTGACGTTTTCAGATCGTCGATAGTAGGGATGGTGGAGGCCGGCGAGCGGTCATCGTCGCTTCCCGACGTCCTCGAGAAAGCGTCGTCGCTCCTTCAGGGGGAAATAGCGCTCAGGCGCAGGCTCCAGTCGGCGCTTATCTACCCCGTGCTTATGATGATAGTGGGCATCTTTGTCGTCGGCTTCCTGCTCACATACGTCGTGCCGCAGCTGACGAGCATAGTCGTCGACGCGGGCGGGACACTGCCGTTTGTGACGCGGATGCTGCTTTGGCTTTCGTCCGCGATCAAGGTCGGAATTCTGCCTGCTTTGCTGATATCTTTCCTTGCGTACAGAAAATATAAAAAAATGGGAAAGAAAATCTCCATCCCGCTTTTCAGGGATATCAAAAATAACCTCGCCATATCGCTTATTTTCTCGCAGCTCGCCACCCTCATTAAAACCGGTGTCCCGCTCGTGCAGGCCCTTGAAATGTCCGCCCCGATGGATCAGGCAGGGCGGATGCCGTTTCTGGCCGAGGAGGTAAGAAAGGGCTACCGTTTCTCGCAGAGCCTGGAAAGGCAGGGCACGTTCACGGAGGACGTCGTGGCGATAGTCCGCATAGGCGAGATGGGCGGCAACCTGCCCGACTGCCTCGAGCGGATCGCCAAAAACTCCTGGGATTTTGCCCAGAACTCTATGCAGAAATGGTCCTCTTTGGCTGAGCCGCTCATCATCATAGTGATGGGCATCGTGGTCGGTTTTGTCGTAATGGCTGTCCTCCTGCCGATATTCAACCTTTCCGACATAGCGAGATAGGTTTTTTGCACGGACGCTTATCCGTCATGAAACAGCAGGAATGAACGTTTCACGCGCGCGGCGGGCGGAGAATGCGAGTTTGACCCGTCAATCAGTGTGCTTGCGTATATACGTTCAGGCCGGATTTAAACCCTGATGCAGCCTGCGTTCCAAAACGGCTAAATTTTGTCTTGACAATTTAATCAGCGTTTCCTTAAATCAAAATCCGGGAGGTTTTGTGATGAATCTGAAAAAAGTTTTATTGAGGATGACACTGGCGGCGTTGATGGTTACTTTACCGGTTTCCGCCTCCTGTGCCGCACCGCGCGAGCTGGTCATTTTTTACACCAACGACGTTCATGGGTACGCTTTTGAGGAAAAGAACGCGAACGGCGAATTGACACGCGTCGGCTACGACAGGCTCAAGGCCATTGTGGACGCGGAGGAATCC
>JAIROA010000017.1 GCA_031257775.1 Synergistaceae bacterium | reverse complement strand
ATGAGAATCCGGTCGAACGGATCACGATGCACAAACGGCAATGTTTCTGCCTTTTGAATGTATTTTCGTTCTATCGGCAGGAGTAGAAATCCGTTGCTTTCAACAATGTTAAAAAACTCCGTCACGCCGCCGTAAATGCGCATTTTGCCAAGGCTGATTTTGATAGCCAGTTCCCATGCGGAAACGATGCTTACGAAGTTCAGGCTATCTCGATGAAGTATTGCCTCTTTAGCGGCGGCGGATAATTTTGGCGAATTTTCGGCAAACCAGAGAACCGTATGCGTATCCAGGAGGCAATTCATTCCATATACTCATTCAAATCGCCAAGCGGTTCATCAAAATCGTCGCTCATCCAAATCTTGCCTTCCCAGCCGCCAGGTTTTGGCGCTTTGATGTCCGGTGTTTGGGCAATAACGAATGGGATGCCTCGCCTATTGATGATTTGCCTGAGGAAAACATTAAATGCCGTGGTCATGTCAAGCCCCAGGTCGGCAAGGATCGCCGTAGCTTTAGCTTTGACTTCGCTGTCAGTCCTGATATTGATATTCGTCGTGGGCACGAGAGCCACCCCCTTTACCTCATATACTTTATCACTTTGTGCGCACACTATCAACATAGCTCAAAAAGCGGTCTCGTTTTTGTATCTTGACATCGTCATGAAATGTGCTAGCATCTTTTTCATCCTCGCTGGCTGCTTAAGCGGCGGGGATTAGTGCCAAGCGGGTTTCAAGGGAGTGTTAACAGCGAGAATAGCATCGCTTAAACACTGGCTTTTATTATGCTTCGCCTTTGTCTTTGATTTCAAGGCATATACGGTTTTAGGGGGCATTGCGATGGCGCGTAAAGCGGAGGCTGTTCTTAAGAAGCGTTTTTTCTTTGTGTCAGTTACGTTTTTCGTGCTATGCGCGCTCTCTTTTTCAATGCCGTTTGCGGGCGGCGTGTCCAGTCATGTTTCGTCAGGAGGCGCCCTGCTCACCGAATTTGCCTCGCCGGGAGGCTTGCGGCACGGAGGCAATGTTTTTTCCGGCGTCGCTGCCGGAGGGTTTCATGTCGACTTGTACGACGCGCCGCCATCGTTCGCGCTGGACGACTGTCAGAAGGCTATCTGGGGGCATCGGTCGGAAGAGTTCAGAAAAGCGGAGCGCGAGGCCAGGGGCGCGTCGTTCCATGTCCTTCAAAATCTGCTGAAAGCGTATGAAACGGAATATGTCAGATCCATCACCGAAGGCGGCAAAAACATGGCCGGCCTCTACGCTGGCGTCAGGGAATGGCGCGAAGCTTTAACCCACGTTTGTCCATCCTAATCTCATTTCGCGTTTAAAATCTTAGCAAAAACCTAAAAAGCGAAACCCTGCAAAAAAATTCAAATAAAGAGCGTGCTATCCTGCGCGTCTTGTTATTTAGAATTGCGCGGAATATATTATGAATATCTGTATGATAGGAGCTTGCTTATTATGATGAAAATTTCTTTTCCATGGTTCGGCGAAGAGGATTCCATAACGATCGATCACCTGAATTACCTGCGCGGCCTGCGCGGCGTGTCCTTGACGCTAGGTTCCGTCCCTGCCGGGGAACTTGTGCGCCCTGAGCTCGTCAGCGACCTGAAAGAGAAAATCTGGGCTTGCGGGTATTCCTTCGAGGTTTTGGAAGATCTGCCGGTTCACCGGGATATAAGACTCCGCGCCGGCGATTTCGAGCGATATATCGAAAACTACAAGGAGAACATCTCCAGCCTCTCGATGGCAGGCGTGCGCGTGATTTCCTACGGCTTTGAGCCTGACCCGGACGACGCTTTCAAGGAACTGGGCCGCGACGGGCTCTGGAAGAACCTTGAACTGTTCGTGCGCGAGATAATCCCGGTGGCGCTCAGGAAGGGAGTAAACATGGCGTTCCGCTTCGGCCGAGCGGGCGAAAAGGGCTTGGAAATGCCGAAGCTCATAAACGGCGAGGAGGACATCGACAGGTTCCTTTCCATCCACGGTGACCAGCGTCACGGCATCGCTATGTCATGCGCCGGCCTTGGGGCGTCAGGCTTCAATTCATATCTTGGCATGATAGGCAAATATGGCGCGATGGGCCGCATACATTACGCTCTTCTGAGGGACGTCAAGGCGCGTGACGACGATTCTTTCCAAGAGGCTGAACACTGCTCGCCTTGCGATACCCGCGACATGACTAAGATCATGACTGCCTATTACGAGGCCGGATATGACGGCTATGCCAGGTTCGACCATAGCAGGATGACGAGCGTTTGTAGCAGGATGACGAGCGTTTGCGGCCCTGGCTTTGACCTGTACGACAGAACCGTTGGCACCATGTTCGTGACCGGGATCCTGCTGACGCTCGATTCGCGCATAAAGGCAATGCCGAAGGAGAAGATTGCGTAAATTTTTAAGGTGCGGGCTTGCCGAAGAAAAAGATGATCCAAATCGAGCCGCTGTAGCCCATGATGAGGGCGAGGCAGACCGCGGCGGAGAGCATGTCTTTTGCCCGCCTTACCTCTTCGCGGTACGGGGTGCCGACGACGTGATCCATAAATATCTCCATCGCGGAATTTATCAGCTCGAGCGTGATGGGCAGGAGGCAGGCTAAAAACACCAGCATGACCTGAGGCGCTTCGCACCCAAGAATGACAGAGGCAGTCACCGTTGCGGCAAGGGCCATTGTTTCATGCATTATGGCTTTCTCTTTCAGGAACGCGACCCTAAAGCCGTTTAGGGAATTAAGGGTTTTCCTGAAAAGGCTGGCGTTTTTTGTGTCCTTTGCGATCAGTCCTCTCCCTCCTTGGCGCGGGCGCTCCCATTGCCACTTATTCCGCCGATTCGAGCGAATGCACGGCTAGAGAGTGGAATTCGTCGGAGACGAGATTGTCATCCACCCCGAAACAGATTTTTTCGTCCTCCATTATCTGGCTGATCCTTTTTTCGTCCCTGCGGACGGTCGGGCTGTCGCCGATGGCGCGGGACACGAACCTGATCGCGTCGAGCGCCGTGTCGCTGCCATCCGGAGAATCCGCGTTGCCCTTGGCGCCGGCCAGGCTGTAATAGACCCACTTGCCGACTTTCCTGGCCTCGATGAGCCGGGCCTGCTTCAGGACGGAGAGGTGTTTCGAGGTGGTGGAGGGGGAGAGGTCTAGGAAGGCCGTTATCTGGCAGACGCAGAACTCGTGGCTGCGAAGCGCCATCAGTATCCGCACCCTGTTCTCGTCGGAGAGCGCCCTCGTTATGTTCATAAAATTTATAAAAGGCATAGCGTTCATTCCCCCCGTTTCTTGCGTCATAGCGCGTTAATAGCGAAGATGACATCGCCTAAACGCTGGCCCTTATGCCTTACCCTTGAGGCCTTTGATTTCAAATTGGCTTAAGCGAGCTGGCATGAAGTGAAATCTTCGATCCCCAGCGCGCCTTGCGCCGTGTAAAACAAATTTGAGCGAGACTTCATGCCAGCCTCGCCCAATATCACGCAGTGCCTGAAACGCCCCTACTTCTCTTCTTCAGAGGCGATCTTCACGACCTGCCTGCCGCGATAGTAGCCGCAGCTTCCGCAGGCGCGGTATGTCTCTATGCTCTCGCCGCAGCGCGGGCAGACCGTATGGGCTGGTGCCGTAAGCGCGCCGATGAACTTTGCCTTGCGGTTGTGCGTGCGTGCGTGCGAGATTCTTCTTTTTGGAGTTGCCATTATATTCCCTCCCCTACTCCTGGGACTTCAGAAAACGGCAGTATTATACATCAACATCGCGAAGCGCGGCAAGGCGGGGATCTGAATTATCGTCCCGGCAGCCGCAGTCGCCGTCGTTCCTGTCGTGCCCGCATATCGGACAGAGCCCCTTGCAGCCCTCCCTGCAAAGCGCGCGCTCCGGCAGACTGAGCAGGAGAGCTTCCCAGACGCACTGCGCCATGTCAAGTTCCGCCTGGAAGCTGTCAACCTGTATCACGTCGACGTCTCCGTCCTCCTCCGGGATGGCGGCGCCGTCAGAATCCTTTGCGTCCTTCAAAGGGTGCATCGAGAAAAGATATTTCAAATTGCCGGTTGCCTCGATTCTCGTTTTTCGGAGGCATCGCGAGCAGGGGATGTAAAAAGCGGCCCGGACGGAGACTTCAGCAAGTATCCGCTCATTCGCGAACGTGAAAGTCAGCTTTACGGCGACAGGGCCATCAGGCTCGTACTCCTGCCCCCAGTGGCTGATCGGCGCCGGCAGATCCAGCCTGAACGCCTCGGTGTGCGGAGAGGCGTTTTTAGGTATCCTGGAAAGCTGAATCCCGCAGTCCCATTCGTCCGGAGGCGCTTTGATGTTTTTCACGGAGCTGCCCTTATTTCGCCAGCCTCTGGGTGTCCCTCGCGATCACAAGCTCCTCGTTAGTCGGGATGACCAGAACCGTTACCTTGGAGTCGTCCGCGCTTATCACAGCCTCTTTGCCGCGCAGCCCGTCGTTTTTGGCGTCATCGATCTTGACGCCCATGAACTCCAGCCCCTCGGTGGCGGCCTTGCGGGTCACGTCGCTGTTCTCTCCGATGCCGGCCGTGAAAACTATAGCGTCAACGCCGCCCATGACTGCCGCGTAAGCGGCGATGTACTTCTTTATCGACCTGTAAAGGATGTCGCAGGCGAGCTTGGCGCGCTTGTCGCCCTTAGCCGCCGCCGTCTCGACGTCGCGCAGGTCGCTCGAAACGCCGGAGATGCCGAGAAGCCCGCTCTTCTTGTGGAGTATGTCGCTTAATTCGGACGGGCTGTTGCCTTGCTCCAATAGGTGAAGGAGGACGGACGCGTCGACGTCCCCGCAGCGCGTTCCCATGAGAATGCCGCAGCTTGTCCCCATCCCGAGGCTGGAGTCGACGCTTTTGCCGCGGTCGACCGCGGCGAGAGAGCTGCCGTTGCCCAGGTGGCAGGTGATGATCTTGATGGACTCTATCGATTTGCCGAGGATCTCCGCAGCCCTGGACGAGACGAACTGGTGGCTCGTGCCGTGGAAGGAATAGCGGCGAACCTTGTCCTTCTCGTAGTACTCGAACGGCACGCCGTATATGTAGGCTTCCTGAGGCATTGTCTGATGAAATGCCGTGTCGAATGCCGCGACGTTCGGCACGCCGGGCAGTATTTCCTGCATAGCCCTGATGCCCATCAGGTTCGCCGGGTTATGGAGCGGCGCCAGCGGTATGCACTCCTCGATTCCCTTGACGACGTCCTGGGAGATCAGCACGGATTTCGTGTTTTTCTCCCCTCCATGCACGACGCGGTGGCCTACTGCCGTTATCTCGCTCAAGTCGCCGATTACGCCCGTGTCAGGCCCGGTCAGCAGCTCAAGGACGATCTTTATGGCCTGTGCGTGATCCTGAATGTCCGGCTCATGGACGGTCGAACTCTCCCCTTTTGTGTGCTTCACCCGCGATCCGCTGATGCCTATCCTCTCAACCAGCCCTTTCGCGAGGACTTCCTCGCCTTTCATGTCGAAAAGCTGATATTTTAGCGAAGAGCTGCCGCAGTTTAAAACAAGAATTTTCATCTTACACATACAACCTCCTTGACCGATTTGCTCCCCGGACGTAAGGTATCGCGAAAAGGGGAGTAGGCGCTTGAATACAGTCGGAATTATAGCAGAATATAACCCTCTTCACAGGGGGCATGCGTATCATATAAGGAAATCGCGGAGTCTTGCGGAAGCGGATGCCGTTATATCCGTCATTTCCGCCAATTTTGTCCAGCGCGGCCTGCCCTCCCTGGCGGATAAAAGCCTCCGGGCCGCCATGGCCCTTTCCTGCGGCGCCGACCTAGTGCTGGAGCTGCCAGTCGTATTCTCATCGCACAACGCCGGGATATTCGCAAACGCGGCGGTAGACATCCTTGCCGCTACGGGCCTCACGTCAGCCATCTCATTCGGAATGGAGACTCCGGATCCGTCCATGCTGCGCGCCATAGCGGACGCGCTGAACGAGGAGCCGCCGGCCTTTAAAGGCTCGCTCAAAAAGTTCCTGAGAGCGGGCCATTCGTTCGTGCAGTCGCGCAGTCTGGCGCTCGAAGAGTCGCTGCCCGGCTCGCTAGCTTTTCTGAAAAGCCCGAACAATAGCCTCGCGGCCTCATATGTGAAGCGCATACGCGAAAAGGGCTACGGCATGGCGGCCTTTGCCGTGGAGCGCGCTGGCGCCGGTTTTCACGATGAAAAATTGCCCGACGGCGACGCGGCCGCAAGCGCCGCTGCCATAAGGGCCCTGTTGCGCCAGGGGGAGGCTGAGCGCGCGTTTCCCCTCATGCCGGATGAGAGCGCGGGCCTTTTGCGCGGCGCGCTGGAGGCAGGCCGCCTGGCGGACTGTCACTCGCGCCTCTGGCTTGCGGTGAGGCATGCGATCTTGCGAGAGGGCGCGGAAGGCATGAGGAAAATATCGGAGATGGGGGAGGGGCTGGAGAACAGGATGCTGGACTCCGCGTGGAGATCAGGATCGTTCGAGTCGTTCGTGGCGGCCTGCGTCAGCCGCAGATACACTGCGGGAAGGATTCAGCGCCACGCAATGCATCTATTGATAAGCCTCGGGCATGAGGAGAGCCGCCGATTCCAGCGCCTTGGCCCTGCCTATATAAGGGTTCTCGGGGCAAACGGGACCGGCAGGAAGCTCCTGTCTCTCATGAGAAAAACCGCGTCCCTGCCCGTGATATCCAGGGCCTCCGTCCCAAAGCGTGCCCCGGATTCTTTTACAGGCGTTTCCGGCGTTTCTGACGCGTCCAGGATGATGGAGATAGAATGCCGCGCGACGGAAATCTGGGAGATGCTGACCGATAGCCCGGAGATCCGAAGCGAAGCCCGCCGAGTGCCTGTCATTAAGTGACCGCGCGTCTTATTCCAAAAATCCGTAATATTTGAGCCGCGTCTGGCACTCGTCCGGGCCAAGGAGCTGAACTACCTCAAAAATGCCCGGGCTCACCTTGCGGCCCGTCATGGCCCAGCGGAGCGGCAACGCTATTTCCTTTAAAGGCGTCCCGTTTGCTCGGCACCAGTTCCGCGCGAACGCTTCCATCTCCTCCGCGTCCCAGTTCGGAATGCCCATGAACGCGGCGAAGAATTTTTTAAGCGGCTCCCTCTGCTCAAATCCGACCTCGCTCGCGTCGTACCGCGCTTTCACAGGGGCAAAGCTCACGAAATAATCGCTGAACTCGGCAAGCTCCCTCGTCGTCCTGCCTCTTGCGCCCATCAGGACGAGCGCGTCCATCAGGTACTGATCCGAGTGCTTTTCCGGCGATAGGCCCAGCTTTACCCAGAACGGCTCTATGATCTTTTTTTTGACCGCCGGATCCATGATCTTGAGGTGTTCCTGATTCACGAAGTTGAGCTTGTCAATGTCAAAGACCGCGGGCTTTTTCGTTACCTTGGACAGCTCAAACGACTCTGACGCGACGTTCCTGTCGAATATCTCGGCTCCGCCGCCCGGGGACCAGCCGAGAAGGGCAAGGAAGTTAAATATGGAGTCCGGCAGGTAGCCAAGGTCGCCGTACTCGAAGACGCTCGTCGCCCCGTGCCTCTTGGAGAGTTTTTTCTTGTCCTTGCCAAGAATCATCGGAAGGTGCGCGAAATTAGGCATGTCCCATCCGAAGGCGCGGTAAAGGAGCATCTGCTTCGGCGTGTTCGAGATGTGATCCTCGCCCCGTATGACCCAGTTTATGTCCATTTCGTGATCGTCGACGACGACGGCGTAATTGTATGTAGGCATTCCGTCCCTCTTGATTATGACTATGTCCTTCACGGATCCGTCTTGGCTGACGGAGGCCTTTTCGCTCTGGATTTTTATGTCGCCGTATATCGCGTCTCGCATCAAGAGGCTTACGCCCGAAGGCACCTTGAATATGACGGCGCCGTCGTCCCTGTAGGCCAGGCCCTTTTCAAGAAGCTCGTCCGCGTATTTCCTGTAAACGCTCATCCTCTCCGACTGCCGGTACGGGGCATATCCCCCACCCTTGTCTGGCCCTTCGTCCCAGTCCAGCCCGAGCCATCTGAGGCCGTCCATGATCGTATCCTCGTAGCCGGCCGTGGATCTTTCAGCGTCCGAGTCCTCTATTCTAAGTATGAACGTCCCGCCGGTTCTCCTTGCCCAGAGCCAGTTAAAAAGCGCGGTGTGCGCGCCGCCTATGTGAAGCGCCCCCGTAGGGCTCGGGGCAAAACGTGCCCTTACTTTCCCGTCTTTATCCATCTTCGCTCATCCCCTGCTCATTCGTTGTTCGTCTGTTCCCGCTCTGCTGATAAGGCCTGACAAAATTTAATAGCCCGAGATTTTTGGCATATGCCATGCTCTCCATTATAATAGCGCAGAATGAGATTATATACCAATACACCAAATGGAGGCATGTCCGTGGCAGATGACGCAAAAGCCGCTAAAAAAGAAAAATTGCTACTGATAGACGGGCACGGGCTCGCTTTCAGGGGATTTTACGCCATACCGGAAATGAACGCTCCCGATGGGACGCCCACCAACGCTGTTCTGGGCTTCATGAACATGCTGATGAAGGCTATGGAGCAATGGAATCCTGACAGGATAGCCATTTTCTTCGATCCGCACGGACCTACCGCGCGCGACGCCATGTACGGCGCGTACAAGGAGGGGCGCGCTCCCGCGCCTGATGCTTTCAAGCGGCAGATGCCGCTTATTATCGAGCTGTCGGAGGCTCTGGGCTTCCCGGTTTTCATTGAGGATGGCACTGAGGCCGACGATCTCATAGCGGCGACGGCGTCCGCCGCGGCGGAGGAGGGCCTTGACACGGTGATCCTGTCAGCGGACAAAGACCTCTTGCAGATCCTGCGAAGCGGCGTTACCGTTGCCCGCCCGTCGAAGGGCATATCGGAGTTCAAGCTGTACGACGACAGCGGATTTGAGAAAGAATACGGCTTCGCGCCCAGCGCGATGGCTGATTACCTGGCGCTTGTGGGCGACACCGTGGACAATATTCCCGGCGTTCCGGGGATAGGCGATAAGACGGCACGCTCGCTCCTTGCGGCACACGGTTCTTTGGACGCGATCTACGGCGCTCTGGACACCCTGCCGGCAGGGCAGGGGGAAAAACTTGAAAGCGGCAGGGAATCGGCTTACATGAGCTACGGCCTTGTCATACCGCAGGATGTGAGCCCGGCGCCTCTCGATCTGCTTATAAAAAAAGAGCCTGCCGGCGAGGCGTATGCCATATGCGCCCGCCTCGGGCTGCGGAGGCTCATCGCACGTTTCGGCCTGGCCGCGGACGGGGATTCGGAAAAATTGGCCGAGTCCGGCAAGACAGAGCCTTCCCCGTCGTGCGGGGCCGTGCTTCGCGTTTCGGGGCCGGAGGACGTTTCAGCCGTCTTTAATGAAAAAACACTCGTCCTGGCCGCCGATCCGGATGTCGCTATGACCCTTTCAGGTAACGCCGTTCTTCTTTCTGGCGAGGCTGTGGCGTTTTTTGAAAGCTGGATTTCGGGCGGGCTCGGGGAAGAGGGAGAACAAAGCGGAAAAAAACTGATTTTGGCCTGTTACGGGAAATGGATCGAAAAAATCCCGGCACTGGCCTCCTGCCCCCAAATGATCCGGGACGTCGAGCTCGCGCACTACTTCCTCCACCCGGACGCGAAAGGGCACAGCCTTGAAATCATCACGGGCGGCACGGGGGAAGCTGACGCGGCGCGGATACTGGATCTGTGGCGCGAGTTCGCGTCGGATCTCCACGCCGGCAGCATGGAGCGGATAATGGAAGAGATAGACGCGCCGCTCGTAAGCGTCCTGGCGACGCTCGGGGCAAACGGGATTTACGCTGATCTCAGCCAGTTGCGGCACCTTGACGGCGAACTGAAAGAACACATTGCCGCAACGGAGAGGGAGATATGGGACGCGGCGGGGGGCGTGATAAACCTGAACTCGCCGAAGCAGGTCGGAGAGCTGCTTTTCGAGAAGCTGAGGCTGCCCGTGATCAAGAAGACGAAAACGGGCTACTCGACGGACGTCGGCGTGCTGGAAGAGCTGTCGCGCTTGCCTGAGCCGCTCTGCCGCGTGCCGGGCAAAATGCTGGACTTCCGCGAGTGTTCAAAGATGTCGTCCGGCTTCGTGACGCCCTTTATAAGACATGCCGAATCGTCCCCGGACGGCAGGATACATTCGACGTTCCTTCACGACGTAACCGGAACGGCGCGCCTTGCGAGCCGCGACCCGAACGTGCAGAATCTGCCGGTCTTCGGGGAGTGGGCCGTGAAGTTCAGGCAGACGATAAAGCCGGGAAATGGCGGCGGCAGGCCAAAAATCTTCATCGCGGCGGATTACTCCCAGATAGAGCTTCGCGTGCTGGCGCACCTGTCAGGCGAGGAGCGCCTTCTTGACGCGTTCTCCAATGACAGGGACATACATCTTGAAACGGCCTCGTGGGTATTCGGTGCCCCCGCTGAGGAGATAACGCCTGAACAGCGGCGGTTTGCCAAGACGGTGAATTTCGGCTTGCTGTACGGGATGGGCGCGCACGGTCTTGCCGAGAGGATGGGGATATCTCGCGCTCAGGCGGCCGGGCTGGTCGACAGATACTTTTCCGTCCTGCCGAGAGTGAAGGCTTACATAGAAAAGAGCGCGTCGGAGGCTAAGGACAGGGGCTACACGGTATCGGCCCTAGGGCGCATCCGCCCTCTGGCCGAGGTCACGACCGTCGAGGGACGGGGAGGGAACTCCATTGCCAGGGTTGCCGTGAATACCCCGATACAAAGCACTGCCGCGGACATAGCGAAGATCGCGCTTATCCGCTTTCAGGCAGCCATCGGGAGAGCTCATCCCGACACGCTGCTCGTCCTTCAGGTTCACGACTCCATCATATGCGAAACGCCGCCGGAACAAGCTGACATGATGGAGTCCCTGCTCGTCGAGGCGATGGAGGGAGTGAAGAAGATAGACGTCCCGCTCAAGGCTTCGCCGAAACGCGGCTTCTCTCTGGCGGACGTATAGCTTGCGCCTGTCGCGTTTGCCGATTCGTTTTTGACATTCGGGGCGAATCATAGTATTATCACTCGGTTGCGGTAGTAGGTTTATGTCAGAAAGCAATGAACAAAAGCGTGAATAAGGAGGATATTTAACATCATGATGCAATATTTTAGAAAAAACGTTAGATGGATAATGCTGATCATAGTGATCTTGTTTGTTGTCTCATGTTTCGCGGGTTACGGGATCTACACGGGCGGGCGCGGCGACGGAAGCGGCGACTATGTCGTGGCGCGTATCGACGGGGACAGGGTCATGCGCTCCCAGGTCGAGCAGGAAATGGGCCAGATGATCCAGAGCATGGGCCTTGAACAGGGCATCACGTCCGAGGATTTCCCCTCGCTTCGCTCAACCGTCTTGGATCAGCTCGCGATAATAAAGGGAATAGACAAAGAGGTTAAGTCCCGCAAGCTGTCAGTATCGAGGGAAGAGATCGACGCGACATTGAGCAGCATCGAGGGCTCGTTCCCGACCAGGGAACTTTTCCTCCAGCAGATGCAGGCGGCCGGCATGGACGAGCGCGCTCTCAGGAAAAGCATCGAGGAGCAGCTTCTGCGCCAGAAGGTCTTCGAGGAGGTAACTGCGGCCGCGTCCACAGACGAGCAGGAGAAGCGCACGTTCTATGACACGATGAAGGGCTACGCGTTCCAGCGCCCGGAGGGCTTTAACGTCAACATCGCCCACTTTGCCACCGAGGAATCGGCGGAGGCCGCGAAAGCGGCGATTACCGGAGGCCAGGCATGGGACGGCGTTATGGAGGCCGCGTCCGGCGACGTGACCGACTTTTCGCCCTACGGATCGCCTATATTAGCGCCGCTGAATCAGCTCACGGGCCCGATCGAGTTCCTCAAAGACCAGCCGATGAACAAGATCGGCGACGTGGTGAAGCTTGCTGACGGCGATTTCCTTCTTGCCCTCAAGCGCTCTAAGGAATCGGCCAGAACGGCAACCTACGACGAGGTAAGCGGCGACATAGAGCAGATGGTGCTGGGCCAGAAGCGCCAGGGCCTGCAGGCGAGCTTCATGCAGGAGCTGCGCGCCAGGGCTGATGTCGAGATAATCGACAGCGACATCTTCAGCAAGCCCGAGGTCACCGCGCCTGTGATTTCAGGCGACGAGGCCATCGAAATTATAGAAGAGGAAACCAGCATCCTGCCCTCCGAGGATATCGGGCAAGCTGAGTAAGCCGTAACAAGGCCGCGCAGCCCGCAATAGTCAGAATGCTTGCAAAATTCGTAAGAGCTTGACAGCGGGCGGCGCTCAAAGATAGAATAACACCCACGCGGTGAGGTGGCCGAGAGGCTGAAGGCACTCGCCTGCTAAGCGAGTAGGGTGACCAAAATCGCCCTCCAGGGTTCGAATCCCTGCCTCACCGCCAGAATGAAATTCAAGCCAAGTTAACGGTAGCCCTGAATCCAGTTACAACAAGGATTCAGGGCTTTTCTTATATGAGGCTAAATTGATTATAGCGATATTTAAGGAAACGCTGAATAAATCGCACTTATGGGTTCAACTTCTCACTGAGTACGCAAGATTTTCCCAGCGAGAGGCATTTCGATTATCTATGGGCCATATTAGCGCTCAAAACACGCCATTTTTCACCCTCTTTATCTTCTCCTTCATCTTCTTCAGTCTCCTTGGCACACTTCCGCACTATCCTCTCATAACCGCTCCGCTCGGCCAGATCGGGCGTACATCAATATATTCGCGCTCGCAAACAGAATATACAATCGGTTGAGATTCTTCTTTATACCGCGATACACGGCTTTGCGATACCCAAACGTTACCTTCACTATACGAAATACATGCTCTACCTTGCCGCGCACCGACGATTTCTGACGCTCTATAAATTTCTCCCACCGCATGCCTATATTGTTTGCTGACTTGTCATAACCTGTAGGGTTTTTGTTTATCCGAAAATCAATTTCCGACTTTTTCTCGTCTGTTGCTATCTCTTCCCGATTGCCTATCCCTTTATAACCAGCGTCTCCGTACACAACTTCGTCATCTTCCCGGATCAAGTCCGAGGCTTTATTGATATCGTGCACGTTCGCCGCCGTCGCCTCTAACGTGTGCGTATAGCCGCTGAAGGCGTCGACTCCAATATGCGCCTTCATACCAAAATACCAATCATTGCCCTTCTTTGTGGAGTGCATCTCCGGATCTCGGCTGCCGCTCGCGTTCTTAGTCGAACTCGCCGCCCTGATTATCGTAGCGTCCAATATCGTTCCTCCTCGCATAAGGCAACCGTGTTCTTCAAGCTTTTTCGCAATATCAGTGAACAACTGCTCAGGCAACCCGTGTTCTTCAAGCAAGTGACGGAATTTCAAAAGAGTCGTCGCGTCTGGCGCCTGATGTTCGTCAAAATCTATACCCATAAATTTGCGCATCGCATAGCTATCATAAATAGAATCTTCCGCCATCTCATCGGACATATTGAACCACGCCTGCAAAAGATACATCCTCAGCATCGTATCTATGCCAATCGGAGGCCTGCCTCGCTTACCTTCCGGGTAATAGGGCCGTATTATAGCGCTCCATTTCTCCCAGGGGATTATCTCGTCCATCTTCTTTAAAAAGTCTTCCCGCCTCGTTATCTTTTTTCTATTAGCATATTCAAAATCAGTGAATGTTTTTTGTTTATTCATCGATTAATTCACATCCTGACGTTGTTTTATAAGTTCGGGTATATTATATCATGTCATCATATATTATTAAATACATACTTCAAGTCTTATTTTGTTGTGCCGGAATGTGGTGGAATGTATTTATTCAGCGTTTCCTTAATT
>JAIROA010000012.1 GCA_031257775.1 Synergistaceae bacterium | reverse complement strand
GTTCTTTGCGCGAAATGGAGCAGATCCGTTCGCTTCTCGAAATGGCGGTCGTAAAAATGGCCGCAGGCGTAGCAGAGCTACGGTGAGGACCATTTTTGCGGCTGACATAAAGGGAGCGGACGAAGATGCCCATTGCAGCCAAAGGTTATTTAATCAGCGGTTCCTTAAATAAAAGGCCTGAAGTTAAAACCGTTGAAAGCGCTTATTGCAAGGACGCGGAACATTTGCCGCGTAGCGTTCTTTTGTTAACGCGCTATAAAAGCGTTTCCTGCGCGCCGTAAGGCATTATACATGAATCCTAGGGCACCTTGGGATATCCGGGCCGAATTAGGGTATAATTGCATTACAAAAATATGGCGCGCATGAGCGCCGCCAAGGGAGGTTGTTTCATGAGCAGAGCCGCAGAGCTACTCGGTGAAGCGCAGGTGTTCCATATTGCCACGGTCGACGGCGATCAGGCAAGGGTTCGCCCGTTTGGTTTCGTGATGGACTTCGATGGCAAGGTTTATTTCACGACAGGCAACATGAAGGATTTCTACGCGCAGGCCAAAAAGAACCCGAAGGTGGAGATGTCCGCGATGCTCCCCGACGGCAGATGGATAAGGGTTAATGGCGTTGCGGTCTTCGACGGGAATAGCGCGGCCAAAGAACGGGCGTTCGAGCTCTTTGACGGCTTCAAGAATATCTATCAGTCGCCGGACAACCCGACGTTCGAGGTCTTTTACCTAGACAATCTGTCAGCTACTGTCTATGCCTTAAATGGAGAGAAAGAAAAAATTAATTAAGCTCCAGGCTATAGACAAATTACTACGTATGGCGTAGAATATGCTCAATTGAATAGGGTAAGTCCTCTGGCAGATGGGAATCCGGTTAGAATCCGGAACGGCCCCGCCACTGTAAACGGGACGAAACCGCAAAGACCACTATCCTTAAAAAGGACGGGAAGGCGCGGGAGTAGGGTGATCGTGAGTCAGGAGACCAGGCTTGAGGGAGTCGCAAGACGACAGTGCGCGGGCACAAGCGTCTCCTTAGTTTGCAATAAAATACGGGGAAGCCGCGCGGCTTCCCCTTATTTTATTTTGGCTTCCACGTCGCCTACCGACGATGTCTGGAGCACCTCCATAACTCTTCTCGAATTGAGCAAGGCCGGGCCCGGGAACCCGGCCTTGCTCGCGTCTTGCGCAGTTCAGATTGAAAATTTTCTGCCAGAGGCCGGGCCCGGGAACCCGGCCTTGCTCACGTTTCATGTCATAATTCCCAAAGCCGGAGAGCGTCAGAAAATACGGGCAATATGACGTATAATGGGCCGGAAGTCGGAAAAGGCGAAAACCCCTACGCTGGGGCAGATCGGAGTGAGGTTTAATTGATTACCCTCATATTGGGAGGCGCGCGCAGCGGGAAAAGCTCTTTCGCGGAGTCGCTGGCCAGGGAGTCCGCTGCCGTCACATACATCGCGACGGCCGATTCCAAGGATTCGGAGATGGAGGCCAGGATAGAGGCTCATAAGAGGAAGCGCCCTTCGGGCTGGCGTACATGGGAGGGGGACATCGCCTCTTTGCCGGACGAAATCGCCGGCATGGAGGGGGTTCTCCTGCTCGATTGCCTCACGATGTACCTTTCAAGGCTCATGCTGGCTTCGCCCGAAGCGGAAGGCACTGACGAAGCCGCGTGGGACGCCTCCGAGCGTGAGATGCTTGAGTCCGTAGGCATGATATTCTCCAGGGCCAAGAGCGCCGGCAAAAGGCTCATAGCCGTCAGCAACGAGACTGGGCTTGGCGTCGTGCCGCCGTACCTTTTGGGGCGGAGGTTCAGGGACACGCAGGGGAGGGCAAATCAGATCGCGGCGGGCTACGCCGACGAGGTCGCGCTTATGGTGGCTGGCCTGCCTCTGTGGCTGAAGAGGCCATGAACTCGAAGATTCCCGAATATATCGGGCGGCTCGGCGCTGAGGCAAAGGGAGCGGATTTCCTGCCGGATGCCTGGCGCTCTTGCGTGTCGGTCTGGCTGCTCGTGACAAGAATCCCCCTGCCGGAGAAACTCGTAGCGTACCGGTCATTGCCTAATGCCCGCGACGTCGCGTTTTTGCCCGCGGCCGGTGCTGTCTTCGGTTTTTTGGTCACTCTGCCCGCATGGTTTCTGGCGTTCGCGGTGCCGGTATCCGCGTCGGCCTGGATCGCTTGCGGCCTTTACGTACTGCTTGGATGGAGCCTGCACCTCGACGGCTGGGGCGATTTGTGGGACGGTTTCGGTTCGGGCAGGCGGGGAGACGCTATGATGGCCGTGATGAAGGACAGCCGCGTAGGGAGCTTCGGAGTGGCCGGTATAGTCCTGGCGATTGCCATCCGTTCGGCTCTTTTGTCCGGCATCGCTCATCCGCTGTGGCTTCCGGCGGCTGCCGTATCGGGCGGTCTTGCTCGTTTCGCGCTCGCCGTGACGGCCTTTTGGGGGCAATACCCCTGGCAAAGCGGCATGGGGCTGGATGTAGTGAGGAACTTTGGCGGATACGAACTATTCCTCGCGTTTATCGTCTCCTGCCTGATGTTCCCTGCTGCCCCCGCCGCGTGGATCGTGGCCGTTCCAGCCGTAAGCCTCGCCTCGCTCGGCATGGCCATGTGGGCAAACAGGAATATAGGGGGGGCAAACGGAGACGTCCTTGGCGCTTCCGAGGTGCTTGGGGAATTGATAGCGCTATCCATTTACGCGGCCATCTATTAATAGTAAAGAAGGCTATTTAAATTGCCATTCGTCTGCCGTGCTTATCTCTGCTTGTCTGGAAAAGGGACATGCAGCATTCTCATTAAATCTTTTTCAGTTTCCAATACCCGCGCGGCGATGAATTCTACGAGGAACCGCTCATTCGTCCAGGATTTCTCTAAAGCCATGATGTAGTCTCCGCGAAGGATGGGAGGGACGATTGCCGGAGGATAGCCGTTTTGCACTAAAACAGCGTTCATGCTCAGGCGGCAAATGCGCCCGTTTCCGTCAATGAAAGGGTGCGCCTGGGCAAGTTTTTTGTGAAGCCTTGCCGCGAAAAGCACAGGGTGAGTTTTATTGCGGTCGTCCCGCATCCAGGTTTCGATTTTTTGCATTTCGGCGGGCAGATCCTGGCATTGCGGAATCTCGGAATTATGTTCCGAGCCGCTGATATACACCTGTTGCTTCCTTAATATTCCGGCGTTTTCCGCGTCTATCTTCGTATAAAACAGCCGGTGCATTTTGTAGATGTCATTAACCGACAGATAGTCGTTTTGAATCAAGGAAAACATGTAGTCGTAGGCTGCGCCGTGTCCTATGGCCTCAAGGGTGTCCCGCAGGGGCTTTCCTCCAACGGTTATGCCGTCCTCCAGGATGATTTTCGTCTCCGATATCGTTAACGAATTGCCCTCCAATGCGTTGGAAGTGAAAGCCAGGTCTATGCGATAAAATTTCTGAAGTTCTTTTAGCAGGGCAGGATCTCGGAAAGGGCGTTTCTTGTCGAGTTCCGTTTTATAGAGGTCAATCTTGTCTAACATTATAAATCCCCCAGGTTATGTTTTTTCTTATCGGATGATTGAGCTGCCCCGAGTCTGCGCGGAGTTTTAAGGTTTATCGTACTATACCATACCTCTAATCTGCAAAAAGAGTATCCTGATCCATATCGCATTTCATGAAAGTCGTAGAAGAGATGAACTGTCAGGAGGCGGAGAATAATACTCTGCCAAACATCGGCATTGACCCAAATAAAACGATCGCCTCTGGCGAAGGCAACCGAAAGAACCTGGGGTACGCCGTTCTATCGAAACTTTATTACGAGCTTGTGATGGATATTTTCTTCAATAACCATTCCAGACGCTATAAAAATTCGGGAGCTTAGGATACCCGGTGCCTATATTCGTGTATGCGGCTTTATATCACCTCAGAGGCCAAATAGAAATCGCCGAACCCTTGATTTTACTGGGTTCGGCGGTTTTTTGGCTTGTCTTAAATTTAATTCTGGAGGCGGCACCCGGATTCGAACCGGGGATGAAGGATTTGCAGTCCTCTGCCTTGCCACTTGGCTATGCCGCCCCGCAAGCGTGATATATATTAACAGACCTACGGCAGTTCGGTCAATGCTCTAAAAAGGCTTTCCGCGTCATTCTTCCGCGATACTCCGCCAAAAGGCCGTTGGCGCAAATAATCACTATGATCCGTCACGCGTCTAGATATCCTCGCTCAGAAGCGCCTGGAGCGTTTTTGGGTAAAGCCTGTGCTCCACGGCGTGTATCCGCGTTTCCAGCGTATCGAGCGTGTCGCCTGGCAGTATAGGGACCTCTTCCTGCGCGATGACCGGGCCGTGGTCGACCAGCTCGTCCACGATGTGTATGGTGACGCCTGTGATGTCAGCCCCAGCCTCGAACGCGTCTTTTATGGCGTGAGCGCCGGGGAATGCCGGAAGAAGGGATGGGTGGATGTTGACTATCCTGCCCGGATATCTGCGGACGAAATCGGCCGACAGTATTCGCATGAAGCCCGCAAGCACTATCCAGCTTACGCCGTTTTGCTCTATAGCCTGAATGATGCCGCTCTCGTTTTCCTCGCGCGTCCGGCCGGGCGCGTAAGGCACGGCCAATATGGAGCAGTCGAGCCCTGATGCCCTGCGCAGTCCTGGGGCGTCCGGGTTGTCGCTTATGACAATCGCGATATCGGCATCCAGCCCGCCTCTTTTCTGTGCCTTTATGATCTCGGCCATGTTAGTGCCGTTGCCGGAGATGAGTATCGCGATCCTTTGTGCGGTCATAGGCTTGCTCTGACTGCCTCCCCGATCACCTTGGGCGTTTCGCCTAGCCCGCTCAAAAAGCCTGACAGGCGCCCAGCGCTTTCTTGCGGCGCGATAAAGACGAAGCCGATGCCCAGGTTGAACACGCGGCGCATCTCGCGCTCGTCAACGCCCGCGCGGGATATGAGGCCGAACACGCCCGGACGGTCCCAGCTTCCGTAGTCTATCCTCGCGGCAAGGCCGTCCGGCATGAGTCTGTTGATGTTCGCTTCAAGGCCGCCGCCCGTAATGTGCGCCATTCCGCGTATCTGGCATGATGAAGCGTCCGAAACGGCGGCAAGGGCTTGCCTGACGTATATCCGTGTGGGCCGCATAAGCGCTTCGGCAAGTGTTTCGCCGCGCAGTTCGTCAGGCGAGGAGTCAAGCTGCAGTTTTAACCCGCTGTCGGCCAAAGCCCGCCTTATCAGGCTGTAGCCGTTGCTGTGAGCGCCTGAGCTGGCAAGCCCTATTATGGCGTCGCCCTCGCGTATGCCGCTTCCGTCTATTATTTTTTCGTCCTCCACGATCCCCGCGGCAAAGCCCGCCAGATCGAAGCCGCCGGCGGGATATATGCCCGGAAGCTCCGCCGTCTCGCCTCCAAGGAGGGGGCAGCGGCTCTCGGCGCAACCGTCGATGATGCCTTCCATTATTTCTTCCATGATATGGGCGTTCAATCTGTCGCAAGCGATGTAGTCAAGGAAAAAAATAGGCACGGCACCGCACGTGACGAGGTCGTTGACGCTCATGGCCACAAGATCCTGCCCGAGGCCCCTGTATATTCCAGTGGATGCCGCGAGCAGGAGTTTCGTCCCGACTCCGTCCGTGCAAGCCGCGATCGACCTGCCGCCCCCGATGCCGCAAAGGCCGCTGAAGCCGCCTATGCCTCCGGATTTCGGCAGTTCTCCGCCCCTCCGCGCCAGCGCGCCCTTTATGACGCCGATCCAGGCTTCGCCGGCGTCAATGTCGACACCGGAGTCCCTGTAGTTCATGGACGGCCTTTGTTTCCAGCCGCGCCGGAAAGCCTATCCCATATCTCCTCATAAGCGCCAAGCACGTCGCCCAGATCCTTGCGGAAACGGTCTTTGTCGAGCCTGGCGCCTGTCGAGGCGTCCCAGAAGCGGCATGTGTCCGGCGATATCTCGTCCGCCAGGAGCAGCTTGCCGGACGAATCCTTTCCGAACTCAAGCTTAAAATCGACCAGCACGATTCCCAGAGGCTCAAAAAGCTCCTGCATCAGGAGGTTCACGCGGAGCGTGATCTGCTTTATGGCCGCGATCTCGTCATCCGCGGCCCAGCCGAAGAGAAGCGCGTGATCTTCCGTCACGAGCGGGTCTCCGAGAGCGTCGTCCTTATAGTAGAACTCAATCAGCGGACGCGGCAGCTTTAACCCTTCCGGGATGCCTAGCCTCTTGCAGATGGATCCGGTCGTGATGTTGCGGACGACGACCTCCAGCGGCAGTATGTTCACCTTCACCGCAAGCTGCCTCAGATCATCCAGCTTTTCTATGAAGTGCAGCGGGACGCCGCGGCCAGACAAGTAAGCGAATATCTCTGAGCTTATGAGGTTGTTGAGCCTGCCCTTTCCTGACATCTCGGCCCGCTTCTCCCCGTTGAAGGCCGTGAAGCTATCCTTATACTCTATTATCGTCTTGTCGGGATCTTCCGTGCTGAAGAGCTTCTTTGCCTTGCCTTCGTAGATTTGATCTTTCTTTGCGTAAACCGTCAAGATAATCCCCCCAGAAAAGTGCTGCCCATATGCGTCTGTTAAAACCTCATGCTAAAATGCAAAAGCGCGGCGCTGATAATTCTATTAACTATTATAAAAAGATGCCGTTAAATGTCAAGTATAGCTTCAGATCCTCCAGTGCTTCAATTTTCGACGAACTCGCGCCCGCGTTCTGCCATTACCTTGAGGTCAGACTTGGCAAGCACTAGATATTCCTCGCCGTCGTCCCCCGTTATCATGTCAACCGTGCCTGTTACCTCTATCCAGTCGTCCTGCTTCGGCAAGGCCTGCCCGTCATAGAAGAACTCAAAGCCCGCGACGCCGTCGTTGCCGCAGCAGCCTGGCCCGTAGCGGATAACATAGCGTTCGGGGCGGTCCTTTTCCTCGTTTTTGAACTCGTCGTATATGCCCTCCAGCTTTACCATCCTGCCCATGTATTTATCCGGGTTTAGGTATATGTCGTTGCACTGCTGGATGAAAAATTTATCCCTTATCTCGAATATGCCAGCGCTGCCTAGCGGCGGTGCCTGGCTAAGAATCTCAGGGGCTCTGGGCGCCGCCTTTTCTGCCCAGTCTGATTCCTCCCCGTCATATACATATGCTTCCTCGACCCCATCCGCGTAGCCGAAATCAGCCGTATTCCGCGAATAGGAACTGTATACCGCGCCACCCATGAGAAGCAGGCACGCAAGCGCCAATGGGATTTTTTTCATGATCGCGCCCCCTAATTCTGATTACGGATCAGCCCGTCAAATGCGGGCCAGCCTGTAAAAACATCAACGCTTAGCGCCGTGCGCGGCAAAATGACCGCAACGTGATTACTGTTATAAATCAAATTATACCTCTTTATAATAATTTAAAAATAGGGTTAAAATTTCAGCCCGGCCTTTCCGGCAGCGGAAAAGAGGACGAAAGCCGCAAGATTCGCCACCACTATGCTGGCGCCTGCCGGTGTGGATATCCCGAACGAGACGGCCATTCCGATTATGAAGCAAAGGACAGATAGCACGGCGGAGCATATCACGACGCTCCTGAAGCTCGCAAAGACGCGCATTGCCGTGAGCGCCGGGAATATTATAAGGCTCGATATAAGCATCGCTCCCATCATCCTCATGCCGACGACTATGACCATCGCCGTAAGCCCGGCGATAAGCATGTTGTACCGCGACGCGTCCGTTCCTCCGGCGCGCGCGAAGTCCTCGTCGAACGTCACCGCGAATATCCTGTTGTACGACAGCACGTAAAGGATAAGCACCGCCACTGCCACGGCGACGCTTAAGTACACGTCGCTCCTGCTCAAAGCGAGTATTGCCCCGAACATGTAGTTGCAGACATCCGCGTTCATCCCGGTCGTCATGGAGACAACGATGACGCCTATGGCGAGCGCGCTGCTGGATATGAGCGCTATCGCGGCGTCTCCCTTTATGCGCGAGTTTTCGCTTATGCGAAGGAGCATGAAGGCCGAGAAGAGGACCACGGGGATCGATATCTCCAGCGGCGCGAGGTTAAGCGACATCGCGACGGCAAGGGCGCCAAAGCCGACGTGCGAGAGACCGTCGCCGATCATGGAATAGCGCTTCAGCACGAGCGTCACGCCAAGCAAAGCGGCGCATAGCGCTACCAATATGCCTACAGCCATGGCCCGGACGATGAAATCGTATGACAGCAGTTCCGCGAAGAAAGCGAATATGTCCGCCATGCTAGTCATTGCTCGCCCCGTTCAGCCTGCGGTAAGGATCCGAGTTGACATATTCGGACGAGGGGCCGAAAAATTGCGCCTTTTTCCGCAGATGCAGGATTTTGTTCCCGTACAGGATGGCACTTTTCAAATCGTGCGAGATCATCACCACTGTCTTGCCGGCACGCCTCTCGCTTTCCAAGATGGCGTACATATCGGACGCGATCATCGGGTCAAGCCCAGTCACGGGCTCGTCGAGCATCAGGAGCTTATCCGCCGCCACGAGGGCGCGGGCCAGCAAGACGCGCTGACGCTGGCCGCCCGAGAGGTCACGGTAAGACTTGCGGCGGAGCGGGGCAATGCCAAGGCGTTCGATGTTCATGACGGCGCGGGCTTTGTCCTCCTTGCGGTAAAACGCGAAGGGGCCGTACCTGCCTGAGCAGCCGGACAGCACGACCTCATAGACGCTCGCCGGAAAATCGTTGCGGATGCCCGCCTGCTGCGGCAGATAGCCTATCTCGGATCGTTTCAGGCCATCGAAGGAAATTTCACCGGCGCTCGGTTTCAAAAGCCCCAGCATGCACTTCATGAGCGAGCTCTTGCCAGATCCATTCTCGCCGACGACGCAGACGCAATCCCCGGCTTCCACCTCGAAGGAGACGTCCTCCACGGCGGCCTTCCCGTCATAAGACACGCTCACGCCCTGGCACCTGATCACTAGTAGAGGCCCTTTCTCAATACATCGACGTTCTTTTTCATCAGGGAGTAATAAGTCTCCCCCGACTCAAAATCCGATCTCGTGAGGTTGTGGCAGGAGTGCAGCATTAAAACCTCAGCCCCGGACTGTTCGGCTATAGCACGCGCTATATTGCCGTTAGACAGCTCAATCGTGTAGACCACAGGTATTTTCTCATCCCTCACCGTCCGCACCAGATATGCCATGGTCGCTGCCGAAGCGTCTGACTCGGTGCTGCAGCCTGGGAAAGCGGCGCGGTAGTCGAGCCCGTAGGCATCGGTGAAGTACCTGAACGGGAACCTCTCGCCGAAGACGATCATTTTTCGCTTGGCGCCGGCGACCTCTGCTTTGAATTCGCCGTCCAGTTCCGATAGCTTTGCGATATAGCCCTTAGCGTTTGCCTGGTAGTAATCGGCGTTTTTCGGATCCTTCTCCGAGAGCCCGTCCGCTATGGCCTGAGTCAGCAGCATCGCGTTCCTGGGAGAAGTCCAGATATGCTCGTCCTTCGCTTCCTCCTCTTCCTCTTCTTCCTCAGGCTGCATGCCCTCGACTACTTCCTCGTCAACGGCATTCACGTAGTCCATCAGGCGCAGGACCTTCATATTGGACGTGTCCACCGATTCGAGTATTTCGTCCACCCACGCGTCGCTTTCTCCCCCGATGTAGATGAAGACGTCCGCGTTCCTGATTGATATTATGTCCCTCGGCGTCGGCTCGAATGAGTGGATCTCGGCAGCCGGCCGCACGAGCATCGTGACGTCAGCGCGGTCGCCGGCAGCGGCGCGCGCGAAATCGTACTGCGGGAAAATCGTCGCTATTATCTTAATCTTGCCGTCATTGTTCTGCGCGGCGTGCGCTTCACGCGTGACATCATGGGTTGGGGCAAACGCGCCGGAAAATCCCCAAACACAAAAAACAGCCGCCGCTATGATGAAGGGCGTTATATATTTTCGCATATTAATGATTGACCTCCTGTATCCCTAAAACGGCAAAACGATTCTCATCTTGCCGTATGCTATGGCTGATTTATCCTCAGAAGCCCGAATGCGGCTATCGCGTTCAATTGTTCAGCCTTACCTTTGCCTGAACGGGGGAATGCCCGATATGCGCGAAGATCACGCATGACATGCCCTGCGGCATGAAAGCAAAAACGTACGCAGGGAGCGCCAGGACAGCAAAAGCGGCGCAGCCCGAAAAGCGTTTCAGCGTTTCCGAGATAACGTGAATCTGAGCGCATACACCGCACCCGTCCCCCACGCAATCGTGATCCGCGTGAAGGGCCACGAAGAGCCCCGCGGTAAAAAAAGAGGCAATTACGATAAGCGACGCGAGGGCAGCCAGCGCCCATTTTATTTTACGAAATCCGCTTTCGATAACCGCCACCCCGCTTTTTGCGTAATATATCATTATGTCTCAGCAGTTTTGTTTTGTCAAACAAGCCTTGTCATTCCGGCATGCTGAACACCTGACGCAGATACGCCATGAACGTGGGGTCGACTCCTGTCGTTTTTCCGGGGGAATCGGAAATTTTAGCTACCGGCTGCCCGTTGCAGCTCGTCATCTTCATAACGATGTTGAGAGCCGGTATGGGCGTGTCGTTCGTGAGATTCGTCCCTATGCCGAACGATGTCTGTATGCGCCCTTTGAAGTGCCTGTAGATCGCCATCGCCCGCGATAAGTCCAGGCTGTCCGAGAAGACGAGGCGTTTTGTGCGCGGGTCTATGCGGAGTTTCTGGTAGTGGGCGATGACTTTCTCCCCCCACGCGTAGGGGTCGCCTGAGTCATGCCGCAGCCCGTCAAAGAGCTTCGCGAAATAAAGGTCGAAATCTGCCAGAAAAGCGTCTATGCCTATCACATCCGTCAGGGCCGTGCCCAGATCTCCACGGAACTCCTGCACCCACGCTTCCAGCGACGCTTTCTGGAAGTCGCGCAGCCTTATGCCGAATGCCTGAAACGCCTGCATGTACTCGTGAGCCATCGTACCGACCGGGGTGATGCCCAGATCCTTCGCGAGAAGCACGTTCGACGTCCCTTTGAAGTGATCCGGCAGCTCGTTTGTCAGCGTGCTGACCACCTCCCTCTGCCACGCCCCGGAATAGCGCCTCCGCAGGCCGAAGTCAAAGAGTATGAACGGCGTCGCCGGATCCGAGCCTTTCAGCTCGCGCCGCAGAAAGTCCACCTTGCCCGCAAGCCTCGCGCGCGCCTCCTCCAGTATGCCCTCTTTCCGCAGCCGCCTGTAGTACAGCTCGCTTATTATGTAAAGCACGTAAATCTCAAACCCCATCACGTGGGCGAGCGGCCCAGCGGCCCGAATCACGAGATCACCGCCGCTTGCGCCGATCTCGACGAAGCGCCTCTGAAAGCGGAAGACGGTAAGGTAGTCTATGAAATCATCCTTGGTGTAGGAGAGAGAGCGGTGTAAGTCAAGCTCATCCTGGCTGAAAAAGAGCGAGCAGAGGCAGGCAATCTCCCTGTCGACGTCCTCCGCAAGCTCCGCTAATGGGTACTCCGGCTTGTTGCGGCAGAGGAAAGAATACTCGGCCCTGGAACCGGGGTGGCTGTGCATCAGCGCTTGCCACATGCTGAATTTGTAGAGGTCGTTCTCCAAAAGGCTCTTTACTATCGGCGCTTCGCAGCCTGCTCCGCGTTCAACAACGTCTGCCATCGTTAAACTCTCCAATCGGCGTTTATCGGTTCTGTGCCACGGGTTTCATTATACGGCATACCCGAGCGGAAGCCTAAGTTGGTTATAAATAAAGACATAAAATGCTAAAAATAATTCATGTTTTCTTTCGTTAATCGCTCAATATTTTCAAATTTTAATGGATATTAAACTAAAGAAACTTGCATACTGTAAGGGAATTTTGTAGAATGTTGTGATAATAAAAGGAGGGGTGTTATTAAAAAACAGTCCTATATATCCTGTTTATCATTGAATAAACAGGTATAAATCGAATAAGGGCTATAACATTTTTAATATTTGAAAGCTAGGGTGATCTGACTTGAAAAGCAAAACAAAGAGGCGTTCGATCTTATTGCTGGCGCTTGTAGCGCTGCTGGCAATGGGAAATACGGTCTGGGCGGATTTTAACGATTACGTGTTAAAAGATATAGCCCTTGAAGGAGTCCGCGTCAGAAACGAAGCGGACGAAGATATCGGAAAAAGCGAAAAGGCTGTCGCTTCTTTTGACATAAGCAATAAAAGCGGGAAGTCTACCATGACTCTGTATTACGCTCACGGGGCGTCTTACGACAAGACTCTGGCAGACAAGAAGGCGGAGGTTAAAAAACTCGACTTCAATATGACGTATGGGCTCAGCGGCCGGCAAGGAACCAGCCCAAGCGATATTACCGTTCAATGGAGCAGCAATGCCATCAATGCCGCTGGTTTCGCCGCTAGCAAGCAGTGCGTCATTAAGAAAGGCGAAAATGAGTTTCATATAAAGGATGCGTATGTCGTCGTGCCAGCGGTCTCTTCGGGGAACGTAAAGCTTGAAATTAACGACACACGCCAGCTTTCCAACGAGACGACGATCGCAACTCCCGTTTTGATTGACGTGTCGGCCGGTGCCATCGCCCATGGCTCCGGTAATGGCGTGATGTACGTTGGCTCGCTGTACGGGCAGGTGCTTGAAAACCCAGGGCAGGTATTCCCGCAGGTGAATCAATTGCTGCCCGCGGCCGATATAGAGGTATCGATCAGCGGTCCTAATGGTTATAAATGGGTTATGGAGAGCGTCAGCGTCGAGCCGAAGGAGAAAAACGGCATCAGGGCGAGCGTGAAGCATGCAGACACAACACTTTCCCAAAATAAGTTTAGTAAGGTTGCGGTCATTGAGTTTACAGGGCAGCCGTTAACGTCTGACAAGACCGATTTTATCGTGACCGGCGACGTAGTGGACGGGAATAATAAGGTCGTATTAAAGGGCGTATCGAAGCTGATATCGGTGAAGCCTGAGGCTACGAGCGATCTTGTAGCTCTTACGCGCGATCCGGACGGCAAAACACTCAGCTTCCCTGACAGCAGCCCGCGCACTGTGGAGGTATACTTTAAGAACGGCCTGGTAGCGCCAAAACAAGGTTTCTTAAACAATGACGTGAAAGATCATAACCTATGCGATATATACGGAGGCAGCGTATTTAAGACAAACGCCGTATCGGCAGACTATCTGGGTTTGAGGGTCACGCGCGTTCTTGGCAGCACAAAAGGCAGCGGCGATATGGACAAGCTGACATATACGTTTATAGGCACGCCCGCCGCGACTTTCGATCTATATCCGAAGGGGAAGTTCGCGGACGGTACACCCTATATGCTAAATCCCATTACGATCGTGAAGGGCAGGGTGAATCCTGGACAGCAGCTGGGTTTAAGCAAGTCTTCGTTAAGCCGCACGGTCGGCGAATGGGCAACCGCGACGGAGAAAGTGACGACGATCCCGTCCGATGCCAGAATCACGGGCGTCAAAATAGGCGAGACGGAAGCTATAGCGGCGGCAGTTACAGCGTCGGCGCCTACGGAGTGGAACGGACTTGCGATTACATGGAACGATACGTCGATTACGGTAAATAAGGCAGCTAGCGACGCTGCGATTGCGAATCAGAAAACGTCGCTCTGGGTAAGCGTCAGATTTAACGGCGTCACGAAAAAGGACATAGAGCTTCCGCTGCAGGTGACCGACAATTCAGCGCCGATTCTCTCGATCGCTCCCGCGTCGCCAAGCGTCGTAACCTACGATCACGGCCAGGCGAATGTAACGTCGATCGACGTCACGGCAACGCTCGGAGGCTCTGTTGTCCCGGTCTTGCTCGACCAGGTCGCGCCGAATACATATAACGGCCTCAATATCGAGATAGAGGGCGACAGCACGATCAGGGTGAGCGGCACGGCGTCGAACATGACTTCGGAGGTAATATCGAGTGACATCACGGTCATCGGATACGCCGGGCACCCCGGCGCGGGCAAACAGCTCGCGGTGCCGGTGAAGTTCAGCATCCGTATCAAACCGTCGCTTGAACCCGCGATCATAGTAGAGGCACCGGGATATATTGACATCTCTCTTGGCAGCACCGCTCAAAAATCGCTCAGGCTCAGCGCTTCAAACAGCGGTAAACTGACGATTGATTCGCTGGCCAGCGCGAACGGTAATTATGTTAAAAACAACATGCTCGTTCGCGAGTGGAACGGCCTCACGGTCACGGCCGGCAATAACTCCATTGCCGTGGCTGTTACCGGCATGCCTAAAATCGGGACCGAGACCTTCACGCTCACTGGCCGGATAGACGGCAAGGAGGTCGAAGACGCGGCGTTCGATATAAGGGTCACCGATCCCTCCATTACGGATTACTTCGCGCCGATATCGAGATGGACAAAGCAGTTTACAAGATCCGCTGACTCGCTGACCGTGAATATCCCAGTCACTAAGGCGTTCGTCGACGCGTTCGGCAAAAACGGCGCCATAGAGACTGCTGACATCGCGAAGGTCACGGCCACGGTTTCCGGCAACCCCGCCGCGCCGCTTGACACGCCACGGAATGGGCATGAGTTCAGGATCTCCGGCAACGCGGTCTCAGGCTACATCCTGCATATCACGCTTAACTTCAAGCCTTACGATAAAAAAGCGGACTGGTACAGCCGCA
Organism: Synergistaceae bacterium; assembly: GCA_031257775.1. Lineage (GTDB taxonomy): Bacteria > Synergistota > Synergistia > Synergistales > Synergistaceae > JAIRNC01. Next base: position 7,645 of record JAIROA010000012.1, on the reverse strand, counting down.
TCGCGCTGACTTCGCTTGCCATCACAGGCAAAAACGGCAGGTCTGTCAGCCAGTCTCTGGACGGCGCGTCATTCGGCGCGATCCCCGACGTAAAGAAAAACAGTCACGGCGGCGGATGCGACTCGGGCCTGGGCTTATCCGCGCTGCTCTGCCTGACGCCATTTATCCTCCGCAGGAAGGATAGCTGAGGGTAACGAAGTATAACAAAGAACTAACGTTCTAAAAAATAAAAAGGGTTCAGAAGATTTTCTTCTGAACCCTTGATATTTCTGGCGCGCCGGACAAGATTTGAACTCGTAACCTTCGGATCCGTAGTCCGATGCTCTATCCAGTTGAGCTACCGGCGCGTAATGCAACCGAGAAGAAATTCTATATCGCTTGCGCCCGGCTGTCAAGCGCGAAATAGCTTTATGCAGGGCAACCGAATTTACTTTTTGTAACGCGTTTTGGGCGGAATCGCGCAAGACGCGCTTTCCGTTTGCGGCTGGCAGGCGCGGTTTCGGAAACCTCTGCTGATAGCTGAGGCGGGACATGTTTTGACGCAGTCCCCGCAGCGGATGCATTCGGGGCTGTCAGGCGAGCGCGCGGGATTCACTCCCATCCCGCAGACGCTGGCGCATGCGCCGCAGCGCGTGCAGGCGTCTTTATTCAGCCTAAGCCTGTAAAGGGCAAAGCTATTGAAGAGACCGTAAAACGCCCCCAGCGGGCAAAGATACTTGCAGAAGAAACGGTAGGACGCGAGACACCCGGCTATCGTAATAAGCGCTATGGATGCTTTCAGCGCGAAAAGCAGCCCCAGGCCCTCGCGCATGAGGGGGTTTGCGGCAAGGAGCGGCCCGCCGGCCGTAATAGTCCCGGCAGGGCATATATATTTGCAAAAAGCCGGGTCCCCTACCCCAGCGGCGCCTTTCGTCAGAAATGGAAGGGCAAAGACGAAGACGGCTAGCAGAATATATTTCACGAGCCTGGCGGGCCGCGCTATTTTTGCTGTTTTTTCCGCTTTCTTGAATTTAGCGGGCCGCGCATGTGAGGCGTGAAGGAGTTCCTGCAATAGGCCGAACGGGCACAAAAAACCGCAGATGAGGCGGCCAAACATAAGCCCGAAACCGATCATGAGCCCGACTGCGTAAAAACTGAAAGCGTAACGGGCGGACGCTATGACGGCCTGAACCGCCCCCAAAGGGCAGGACGCGACGGCGCCTGGGCAGGAGTAGCAGTTTAGCCCTGGGACGCAAAATGACTTAAGCTCACCCCTGTAGATGCGGCCCTTGAAAAAACCCGGGATATTGGCATTATATCCCAGAGCCGCGAGCCATTGGATTATTCTGCGCGGATGCATTCCGCGCCGCCTAGCCGATCCCGATGCATTCGAGGCATATTGTCGCCGCTTTTATGAAGACAGTCCTTATCTCGCCCCTGTGCCATCCGATCAGGATGAAAGCCACTGCGATTACAAAAAAAACAGCACGGAGCGCTCTCCGGCGCCTCGCGTCTGTCTTTACCGGCTCTGGCCTGCCCGCGTCCAAGGCCGCGCCGCCTACTGGAGAGACTTGAGCAATTTGTCTATTTCAGCCCGATAAGCATTTTCGGGACGCGCTCCGACTAATGGATTGCCCACGATATTGCCGGCTGAGTCCACGAATATCGTAGTCGGGATCGCTTCGACCATGCTCAGTACCGGCCCCATGCTGTCGGCAGGAAGAATCTGGACAAAGCTCGCGTTGGCATCCTCCAGGATTTTCAGGGCGTCGTCAAGCGCGCCTGGTTCATCCGCGTCCAATATGATCCCCACGAGCTGGCTTCCCTCTGGCATTGTCTTGGCAAGGTTTCCAAGATCCGGCATCTCTCCTATGCAGGGCGGGCACCATGTAGTCCAGATATTCACCATCGTGAGCTTTTTTTCCGCAAAAAGCGCGTCGGTCACGTCCTGTCCTTCAAGGCTCTTCGAGGCAAAAGCGGGGAAAACTTTCTCCGCGTCCTTTCCGGCAAAAATGAAAACGGCAGCGGCAATGGCCAGGCCGGAAAGAATTATGATTATTTTGCGTTTATCTTTCATTATATTGAAGCATCTCCTCTCACATTAACACCAAGCCAGCACTCAGACTGTCTTTGCTCGCCTTTGTGCCATGCGGGCCATTTTTTACGGCATCAAATTGCTACGAGAAGGATTATATCATCAGGAAGCAAGAACGTGCGCCGGACACAAAAAGGGGGAGCGCGTTTTAACATCGCTCCCCTCTATTTGTTTGTGCCATACGAACCAGCCGCCCTTAATCCGCTGGTTTGTCAATCCTCCGGATGTCGAGCGCCCGATGGCTTTCGTCGTCTATATCGATGACGACGCCCTGAATCCTCGGATGCGCTTCCTCGACCTCGAACTTGCTGGGGATTCCCAGCAGAAATTTCGTGATGACGGAATCATATTTCATGCCTATGACGCCAGAGTGGCTTCCTGTCATTCCAGCGTCAGTTATAAATGCCGTTCCGCCCTGCAAAACCGAGTTGTCCGCCGTCTGGACATGCGTGTGCGTGCCAGTCAGGGCGGATACCCTGCCGTCGAAATAGCGGGCCAGGGCAACTTTCTCCGCGGTGGCCTCCGCGTGAAAATCCACAAAAACCGGAACGTCAGGCAACTCGTCAAGCGCCCGTTCCGTCGCCTTGAACGGGCAGTCGATCGGCGGCATGAATGCCCTTCCCTGAACATTCACGACCCCGAGCCTAAGGCCGTTTTTCTCAAAAACGCCATACCCTCTGCCGGGAGTCCCGGCCGGATAATTCGCCGGCCTTAATATCGCGGGTTCGGCATCGAGAACGGGCACGAAATCTTTCTTGTCCCATATATGGTTGCCTGATGTCATAATATCAGCTCCCGCCGCGAAAAGCTCTTCCATAAGGCCTTTTGTCATGCCGAAACCGGCAGCCGCGTTCTCGCAATTTATAACGACGAAATCGAATGGGCCCTCGATTGAGCTGAGTTCAGGCAATTTTGCGGCAAATGCTCTTCTTCCTGGTTTTCCGAAAACGTCACCGATAAAAAGAATTCTCATTACAGTGCTTGCCTTACTTTGCGTAGTCGACTACGCGGGTTTCCCTTATCAGTGTCACTCTGATCTGGCCTGGGTACTTCATTTCCGCTTCTATCTTTCGCGCTATGTCGTAGGCCAGCTTCTGCATGCATCCGTCATCCGTTGTCTCAGGAGATACGGCCACGCGGACTTCCCTGCCGGCTTGTATCGCGAATGCCTTGTTGACGCCTTCGAACGATTTCGCGATCTCCTCGAGCTTTTCGAGCCTCTTTATGTACGCGTCAAGGCTCTCCCTGCGCGCGCCGGGACGCGACGCGCTTGCCGCGTCGGCGGCGGCCACTAAAAGCGCGTAGAGCGTCTGCGGCTCTTCGTCCTCGTGATGAGAGGCAATCGCGTTGATTATCTCGGGGGGCTCGTTGTATCTCTTTGCGATGTCCGCTCCGATTACAGCGTGCGGGCCCTCAATTTTATGGTCCACGGCCTTGCCTATGTCGTGAAGAAGGCCGGCTCTCTTGGCAAGGCTCTCGTCGAGGCCAAGCTCGGCCGCGAAAAGCCCGCACAGATGCGCGACTTCAAGGCTGTGGTGAAGGGCGTTCTGCCCATAGCTGGCACGGAAGCGCAACTGCCCCACGAGTTTCGCCAGTTCAGGGTGAATGTGTTTTATGCCGGTTTCGAGAAGAGCTTCTTCCCCGGCCTCTATTACCTGCGTGTCGACGTCTTTTTGAGCTTTTTCTATTATCTCTTCGATGCGAGCTGGATGGATGCGTCCGTCCTGAATAAGGCGCTCAAGGGAAAGCCTGGCGACTTCTCGCCTGATCGGGTCGAAACAGCTCACAGTGACGGCTTCCGGCGTGTCGTCGACAATAAGGTCGACTCCTGTAAGCGTCTCGAACGTCCTTATGTTGCGGCCCTCTCTTCCGATAATGCGGCCCTTCATCTCGTCGGACGGTATATGTACCACGCTCACGGCTATCTCGGACGTAAAGTCCACGCTGCACCTCTGTATGGCTACAGCTATGATCTCCTGAGCTTTTCTGTCAGCGTCGCGTTTTGCCTTTTCTTCCATTTCTTTAAGCCTGAGCCCGATAATGTGATTTGCTTCAGACTCGACTTCAGCTAAAAGGATGCCCTTAGCTTCTTCCCTGGAAAGCTGCGCAATCTCTTCTAGCCTGGTAAGAAGCTCGCCCTCCCTTGCCGAGAGGCCGTCCATGTGGCGTTTCGCTTCCTCGATCTTGAGTTTCAGCTCTTCTTCACGCTTAGCGACGTTTTCAATTTTACGATCCAGGTTCTCTTCTTTCTGTTCGAGCTTGCGTTCCGTCCTCTGCTGTTCATTCCTGCGCTCTTTTGTCTCTTTGTCGACTTCCTGGCGCAAGCGGTGTATCTCGTCCCTAGCCTCGGCCATCAGTTCTTTTCTGGACTGCTCAGCTTCATTTGCCGCGTCCCGGATCAGCTTTTCAGCTTTTGACACGGCACCCTCTTCTTTTTTGTCGAGCGCTGTCTTGTGAAAGTATATTCCAGCGAGCAATCCAACAACCGCAGCTATAAGTGCTGACAAAATCAGATCCATCATTCAATCACCCCATTATAATTTGTCAAGGTTCGGCGGTGCGCGCGTATAAAAAACATGGAATCACGCTAGCCAATTGTACAGGCAAATTTGCTTAAACTCAAGCATCCAGTCGAGCCTCGCACCACAGGCAAGGGAAAGGCAAGGGAAATACAGAAGAGAATCAAGGCCGAGGTGACAGATGGCATGAGCAATACGACGCCGCGGGCCAATGCGTAATATTTAATTGATTTTTCGAATAATTCATAATTTTTCTAATTGTAATCAAATTTACACTTGACACATCAATATTTTCCCCCTAATATTGCGCATGTTTTACTCTACGGTTTTTAAGTCGATACATTATCATCATATTTTAATGAGGAGATGGTTTTATGGAAGCGCTTCAAACGTTGCTTATGACCTTTTTCACTAAATCGAACGGCATTCTTTGGGGATGGGGCATGTTATGGATTCTCCTGAGTACCGGGATATTTTACTCGATACGGCTTGGTTTCCCGCAGATAAAGTATTTTTTCTACATGTTCAAGGTCACGCTTGGCGGGAGAAAAGAAAACAATTCTGACGGGATCACTTCGTTCCAGGCGCTTTGCACAGGGCTTGCCGCTCAGGTCGGAACGGGAAACCTGGCCGGCGCGGCCACTGCCATCGTGTCCGGCGGGCCAGGGGCTGTATTCTGGATGTGGATGACAGCGGTTGTCGGGATGGCGACGATCATGGCTGAAGCAATCCTGGCTCAGGTCTTCCGGGTCGATAACAAAGACGGCACCTATCGCGGCGGGCCGGCTTACTACATAGAAAAGGGCCTTGGGCAGAGGTGGATGGGCATCCTGTTTTCGGTCTGCATCATCGTATCGATGGCGTTTATATTCAACGCCGTCCAGTGCAACTCCATCGCCGGAGGCATCTACGGCGGTTTTGGGCTTGACAAGCGGGCAGTGGCCGTTATCGTCATGGCGCTGACCGGGCTTGTCATCTTCGGAGGTCTGCGGCGCATTGCCCGAGTCGCGGAGATACTGGTTCCGCTCATGGCCGGCATTTACATCCTTGCGGCCCTTTACGTCGTCGCGACCCACATCACGCAGCTGCCTGAAATAATTAAGCTGATCGTAAGCAGCGCGTTCGGGGCAAAGCAGGTCGCCGGAGGCGTCCTTGGGCATACCGTAGCTCAGGCGTTCAGGTATGGCGTGGCAAGAGGCCTTTTCTCGAACGAGGCAGGGATGGGTTCCACCCCTAACGCTAACGCGACGGCGGACGTCCTTCACCCCGCACGCCAGGGATTCGTCGCCATGATGGGCGTTTTTGTCGACACGATAGTGGTCTGTACCGCAACCGCAGCCATCATTCTTCTCTCCGGGGAGCTTGAGTCTGGAAAGACGGGAATAGAGCTTACGCAGATATCCATGAAAGCCTCTTTCGGCAATTTCGGGTCAATCCTCATAGCGGCGGCGATATTTTTCTTTGCGTGGAGCTCGATCCTCGCGAATTATTACTATGGGGAGAGCAACATCGGCTATCTCTTTCCCAAAATAGGTAAGACGGGAATGTCCGTTTACAGGGTTGCCGTGCTGGGGATGCTCTATTTCGGCGCGGTCAGCAATGTCCCCCTTGTCTGGGAGATGGCCGACTTCTTCAACGGGACAATGGCGCTCATAAACCTTATCGCGATCCTGATGCTCTCAGGCGTGACATGCAAGGTATTCGCCGATTACAACAGACGCCATGAGGCAGGGGAAGCGGATCCGAAGATTGATCCGGCATTCCTGGAGAGTTTAAGGAAGAAATAAATTCGAGAGGTATCTTTAAATGGAAAACGGACTGGATCTGCAACGTATTTTGGACAAAACGGCGGAGGACTGCCGCGCGCTTACAGGCGACGGCAAGCCGGCTAGCTATATACCGGAGCTGGCGACGGTCAACCCGAAGCTGTTTTCTATTTCCGCCGCGACGCTTGACGGAGCGGTTCTTTCGTCCGGGGATACGAATGCCCGCTTTTCGATGCAGTCCATGTCGAAAGTCATATCCCTGGCCTTTGCGCTGGAGCGGTTCGGACACGACGACGTTTTTTCCAAGGTCGGGATGGAGCCCTGCTCAGAGCCGTTTAACTCCATCATGAAACTTGAGATGACGTCGAATCACACGCCGCTCAATCCATTTATAAACTCCGGGTCGATAGTGATGGCAGGTCTGATAGCGGAGCGTCTCGGCGAAAGCGCGCTGGAAGAGGTCCTAGGGTTCGCGTCGCGGATGACGGGAAATAAGAGAGGGCTTGAGGTAAACGAGCGGGTCTACAGATCCGAGAGCATGACGGCCGACCGTAACCGCTCACTCGCTTATTTCATGCACAGCATAGGGACGCTCTCTTTTGACGTCGAAAGGAGCCTGGATCTATATTTCAGGATGTGCAGCATAGAGGTCGGCACAGGCGATCTTGCCGTCATGGGAGCGACGCTGGCGAATGCCGGGAAAAGCCCGGCAACGGGGGAACAGATAACGTCCCTCGACAATTCCTACACGGTGATCGGCATCATGAGCGTTTGCGGGCTGTATAACGAGTCGGCGGATTTTGCCGTCAAGGTCGGTGTCCCGGCTAAGAGCGGGGTGAGCGGGGGGATCGTCTGCGCCGTTCCGGGGAAGATGGGCCTCGCCGTTTTTTCGCCGCCCCTTGACGCCGGAGGCAACTCCGTAGCCGGCGTTAAAGCCCTTTCCGGCCTGTCCAGGCAGATGAAGCTGAGAGGGATATAAGGAACCGCTGATTAAATAACCTTTGGCTGCAATGGGCATCTTCGTCCGCTCCCTTTATGTCAGCCGCGAAAATGGTCCTCACCGTAGCTCTGCTACGCCTGCGGCCATTTTTACGACCGCCATTTCGAGAAGCGAACGGATCTGCTCCATTTCGCGCAAAGAACATTTAATCAGCGATTCCATAATTTCGATTCTAAGGAAAGGCTGATTTATCGTCAGGGGCCTAAAGGGTGAAGATTTAAACCCTTGCAACGCCTGGGCTCTTAAACGTTGAAATGTCGTTTAGGCGAATTAATCAGCGCTTCCC
>JAIROA010000140.1 GCA_031257775.1 Synergistaceae bacterium | reverse complement strand
TGTGCACGTGATCTGCCGCTACATGGCCCTCCAATATCCGGCTCTCTTTTTGCTTGGCAAGATCATGGAACGCTTCACCAAGATATCTGCGTATTGCGCCGAACATTTTCTTTCGCCGGATTCGCGGTATTTCGGTATCCATACTATGTGGTACTTGCAATCCCAGCTGCTGTGACATAAAATGGCTATATCTTCCACGGGTTCTCTCCTCCCTCGCGAACTTTGAGCGGTTCACAAGCGTAGGATTGAGCCCGTTCCCGGATTTGTCAAACTTGAGTCCCCCGGCAGAGCCGAGGGTTTACCCCTTATTAATTTGCGGGAATAAGATTAAATTGGTAAGAAGAGCTTGAAATGTGGGCAATCGAAAAGACCTTGCATAGCAAAACAAAGGAAGGAATTGCAAATTGCATATAGTATTTTTAATCATCCTCTTCTACCTATTCTCCGGTTCCTCCAGATCCACAGGAAATAAGAGTGGCAGGAGCAGAGATAATCCAAGAAAGAGCTGGGCCAATCTGGGGAGCAACACCACCACCGGATTGGCGCAGAAGCGCAGATTTATTGACGGCAAAGAGCCCGAGGACTTGGACTACTACGAGGACTACTTTGACGATAATTGTGATTGAAGGGAGAAGTATTTAAATGCCCGAACCAGCAGAAACCTATGATGAAATATTCAAACATCTCGACTTTGCCGAATTTTCTCAGGAATCGCCCTACGGTTTCAGCGGTTTTGTTCTCATTGGGGAACTCATGGACAAAAACTGCGAGCAGGTACCGTCTGTTCCCGGCATTTATATTGTTTCCGTTCCTAAAGGATTTGAGCACAAATTTTTGCCGGAGTCTCCAGTGTTACCCCGCAGGCAAGTAGCTAGGTTCAAGTCGGTGAACTGCCTTGAAAAAAAATGGGTGGAAGGAACTACTGTTATTTATATCGGCAAGTCCGGAGGAGATCACAAGAAAGCGACGTTGCGACATCGACTGAGAGCTTACATGCGATCCGGTTCTGGCAAAAATGCTAGACATTACGGTGGGGAGTATATATGGCAACTCGAGCGCATTCGTTCATGCCCCGTGGCTTGGATGCCATTGTTGGAAGGAGACCCGGAAAAAGCTGAGGGGGATTTAATCGACCGTTTCACCGAACAATACGATAACCGCCTGCCCTTCGCCAATCGGAAGAAGCGACGTTTCTGTTTTGGACATGCAAGTTGATATTATAAAGTTCGATATTGGCAACGGTTTTGAGGGACATTAGGGCGTGTTGACTTAACCGGAAAAATACAATATTATTTTAATCACCGGATATCATGAAGGTATTCGCGCGGCCACGAAGGCGATTCCCAAAAGCAGAAGCATGGGAAGCGCCTTTTTGTTTTGCCTGTGGCGCGGGCGGGAATTTAAGTGCCGAGCCTAAAATCAAAGGCATAAAAACCAGCGTTTGGGCGATGCTCTCTTTGCTGTTTACGCGCATTTGAAAGCGGCTTGGCATGAGATAAACCACAAAAATGGAAAGGATGACTCCAATGCGCAAGTTTTCTTTTGTACTTGTCATATGTGTGATTTTTTGCGCCGCGCCCGCTATTGCCCACGAGCTGATACTCAAGCCGTCCGGCTTCGCTGCGCCGAAGGGCGCGGAGCTTGCTGTCGAGCTGCAGTCCACGCATGTTTTCATCGTAAAGGAAGAGGTCGAGGACATATCGGCCATCAAGGCGGGGATTTTCCAGGGCGGGAAGCTTGTTGAAAGCCCGCTTGAGCCGAACGAGCCGGATCTTCGCATTGATTTTTCCGTCAAGATCCCGGATGGCGGGCAGTCGTCCATCATAATGGCAAACAAGACAGGGGAAGTATGGTCCGTCACGCCGGACGGCTCGAAACCCGGCACCCGCAAGTCGTTTGAAGATCAGGGCATAATGGTGACCAGGGCCTCGCGCACCGATAAGTTTGCCAAGGCCATAATCAACGCGTCGCAATCCGATAAAAATTTCGCCTCCGCCGTGGGGCAGGAACTTGAAATAGTGCCGGCGACAAACCCGGCAAGCGCCAGAACGGGCCAGTATTTCAGCGTCAGGGTGCTTTACAACGGGCAGCCCGCGGCACTCCCGGTACATGCAACTTACGACGGGTTCGTAAAGGAATACCAGAACACTTATGCCTATTACACTGAGTCAGACGCGGACGGCATAGCCAATATCAAAATAACCGCACCTGGCATCTGGATCATCAGGGCATCCGTGGACAACGAGCCTGGAGTCCCCGGCGAATTCGACACGCGGTCAATCCGCTCCATCCTTACGATCCAGGTGAAATAAGCGATGCAATGCGGGAACCCGGAACGAGAAGAGCCAATGGGCGACATGCGGCGCAACCGGGCGGGGAGCGTTTTTCCCCCTGCCCATACAAAAAGGATGCCAGTCCTTTTCAAAGCGCATGGCCACCCCCAAAAGGCCCTGCGCGCGCGGCGCGTGCCGCTGCTATGCTTTATCGTTTCGGTTCTTTTATTGGCAAGCCTCGGAAGGGCGGCGGCTCATGGGGTGGGCTACAGGCAGGCCGGCAAAAAAACCGTCGCGCTCGAGTTTTACTATTCTACCGGCGAGACGATGGCCTATCAGGAATTTCGCGTGTACCAGCCCGATGATGATAAAAACCCTTTCCAGTCGGGGCGGACTGACGAATCCGGCCGGTGTTCCTTTATTCCGGAAAAAGCAGGGACATGGCGGGTTGCGGTCAGGGACGGCGAAGGGCACAGCGCGGAAGCTTCAGTATCCGTGACGCCTGAGTTCCTTGACGGCGGCGGGGATCCTCGCCCCGCTGCCGTCAGCCCGTCGCTGCCGGAAGGGACGGAGCTTTTCTTCCGCGCCGCGCTGGGGGTGAGCCTCTTGTTTAATATAGCCTCGCTCATCCGCGTCATAAAACTTAGAAAACTCAAGAAACTCGAAAAATGCATATAAGCGAGGGATTCCTTTCGCCACAGGCTATAGCGGCGGGCTGGGCGATAAGCGCGGCAGGGGTCGCGTGGGGGCTTAAGAAAATGGACTCCGGCAAAATCGTCCGCGTGTCGATGGCCTCGTCCGTATTCTTCCTCGCCTCGCTCGTAAACGTCAGGATCGGTCCTGGATCAACGCATCTTTCGCTCATAGGGCCCATAGGCCTCATACTCGGATGGACGGCATTCCCGGCCATCTTTACGGCGCTTTTGCTGCAGGCCGTGCTGTTTCAGTTCGGAGGGCTTTTGGTCCTTGGCCCGAACACGGCCGTGATGGCCGTTCCGTCTGTCATGGCAAGCCTTTTTTGGGGGCCTGCGGTGCGCTCGGGAAACGCAAAAATCGCCTTTGCCGCCTCATTCCTGGCCGGCTCGGCACCGGTGCTGTTAGGCACGGTCATCGTCGGGGCGTTTTTTTTAGCCTCCGACCGCGAGCTGGCCGTTGCGGCCAAGACGATTTTCCTGGCGCATCTGCCCCTTGCCGCGATCGAGGGAACCGCGGCTTTGTTCATGACGCTCTTTCTGAGGCGCACGTTCCCGGACATCCTAAGAGGTGTCGACAGGACATGACGCATGGCGTTTTCCCGTCATGCGGCGATTTTGCTCATGAATCGAGGCTGGACGCGCTTGACCCGCGCTGCAGGGCAATATGCGCGTTCACGTGCGCCATAGCCATAGCCTCACTCCGCGACGTCACAGCGCTATTAGCCGCAAGCGCCCTGCCACTCCTTCTTTTGTGCCTCGACGGGAAACGGGGGCTGCGGTGCCTTGCAAGGCATCTTCTGACAGCAAACAAAATAAGCGCTCTAGTCGTGCTTTTCCTGGCACTGACGTACCCCGGGGAACGTTTTTTTTATCTCTTCTCAGCAAGGGGGACCGTCATGGCGCTCTTCGTGATATGGAAGCTGAACCTGATTTCGGTCGTGCTTCTGCGGATGGCGGCTTCGATGGGGATAACGCGGCTTGGCGGCGCGATGGAGGGGCTTGGGTTCCCTTTAAAGCTCCGCGTCCTCCTTCTTCTGACGATGCGCTATGTTTTTCTCCTCGCCCTCCGCGTCGCGGCTATGAGCATGGCAGTCAATCTAAGGATGGGCAAGGACGGGGGGAATCGCTGCGTTTCGGGATACAGGGCTTACGCGTATATGATCGGGACCACGCTCATCCACAGCTCCGACAGGTCCGAACGTGCTGCTTTGGCCATCGGGTGCAGGGGCGGGATGTCCGGCTTCTCATCTGCCGCGCAATCCAGGTGGACATGGAAGGAATCATACGCTTGCCTGTTCTTTTTCATTTATTCCGCGTTGCTGATAGCGATCTCATTATCCCACGCGGGAGCAGCCATGCCTCTATGACGGCCCTGCTTGAGGCAAGAGGCCTTTCATACGCCTACCCTGACGGCACTCCCGCGCTGCGCGGGCTCTCTTTCCGGCTGGACGCATGTCAGAAAGCGGCACTTGTCGGCGCGAACGGATCGGGCAAATCAACCCTGCTCCTTCACTTCGCCGGATGCTACGCGCCGAAATCCGGCGAGATCCTGTTGCGCGGAGAGCCGGTCGGGAAAAACCTTCAGGCTTTAAGGGACTCCGCTGGCATGGTCTTTCAGGATCCGGATGACCAGCTCTTCATGCCGAGCGTCGCTGAGGATGTCGCCTTCGGGCTCTTGGCCCGGAAAACCAAAGCGGCACCGGCGCTTGCGGCCGGGAATGCCTGTCTTGAAAGGCTCGGCATCTCGCGCCTGGGAAGCCGTCCGCCGCACCGCCTTTCGAACGGCGAAAAGCGCCTCGTAGCCATTGCTGGCATCCTAGTCATGAACCCTGAAATAATCCTCCTGGACGAACCGTCCTCCTCGCTTGACCCGCAGGCGCGCCGCACGGTGATCTCCATCTTAAAGGAGCTACCTAAGCCCATGATCATCGCGACGCACGACCTTGAAATGGCCCGGGCGCTCTGCGGAACGGCCGTCATAATGCATAGAGGACGTGCCGTCGCGGAAGGCGCGCCTGATGAACTGCTGCGCGACGGGAAACTCCTCGAACAGTATGGATTATGATTCCGTGTCTGACGTAACCCCAGGACAGCCCTTCCTCCCCGCCGCGCTGGCTGGCAAGTCACTGCAGCATGTTGTGGCAGGCGACGGCATGTCCGCCGCCTATATCCTTGAGCCCCGGGTTCTCCTCCGCGCAAATACCGGACGCGTTCCGGCACCTTATCCTGAAAGGGCATCCGGACGGCGGGTCAAGCGGGGACGGAACGTCGCCTTCGAGTATTATCCGCTTTCTGCCCTTGGCGGCGATCGGATCGGCTATCGGGACGGCAGAGAGGAGCGACTGCGTGTACGGGTGCTTCACGTTTCCGTAGAGCTCGTTCACGGGCGCAGCCTCGACGAGGTTGCCCAGGTACATGACCCCCACGCCGTGCGAGATGTGCCTGACAACCGATAGGTCGTGCGAGATAAAGAGATACGTAAATCCGAAGCGCTCCTGAAACTCCTCAAGGATGTTTATTATCTGCGCCTGTATGGAAACGTCGAGGGCGCTTATCGGCTCGTCGCAGACGATGAATTCAGGCATGAGCGCAAGCGCGCGGGCTATGCCTATCCGCTGTCTCTGGCCGCCTGAAAACTCGTGCGGATATCTGTTTATGTGGTCGTCCTTCAGCCCGACCATGTGTATGAGCTCGCGCACCCGCTCGAAGCGTTCGGCGGCGTTCGAGACTATTTTGTGCAGGGAAAGCGGCGCTCCTATGATCTCGCTCACGGGCTGCCTGGGGTCTAAAGACGTGTACGGATCCTGGAATATCATCTGCATTTTGCGGCGGTAGGGGAAAAAATCCTTCTCGTTCATGTCTGTTATGTCAGCCCCGCCGTAGATGATCCTGCCTCCCGTAGCCTTGTAGAGCTTCAGAATCGTCCTGCCGGCCGTGGTTTTGCCGCAGCCGGATTCGCCGACTAGCCCGAACGTCCGCCCCTTTTCTATGGAAAACGAGACTCCGTTCACTGCCTTGAGCTGTTTGCGGGATGACTTGCCGAACGCTGCCGTCCTGATTTCGAAGAACATCTTCAGGTCATCGAGCTTTAAAAGCGCATTGCCGGCCATCTAGCCACGCCCCGCTTTCCCCGTCGCGGCGCCGGCTTCGGACAGCCAGCACGCCGCGCCATGCCCGCTGCCTGGGCCCGTTTCGGTCATTTGCGGCCTTGCCTTGGCGCATATTCTCATCGCCGAATCGCACCTGGCGGTAAAGGGGCACCCTGCCGGAGGGTTCATCAGATCCGGGGGGCTTCCCGGAATAGGGGTGAGTTTTTTCCTTCCCGTATCGCCGACGTCCGAGATCGAGGAGAGCAGCCCTATCGTGTACGGATGCTCCGGCCTGTAGAATATGTCCTCAGTGCTGCCGGATTCCATTATGAGCCCGCCGTACATGACTATGACCCTGCTGCACGTCGAGGCTATCACGCCCAGGTCATGCGTGATGAGCAGCGTCGCCGTAGCGAATTTGTCCTGCATGTCCTTCATGAGTTCCAGTATCTGTGCCTGGATTGTGACGTCAAGGGCCGTCGTCGGCTCATCCGCTATCAGCAGTTTCGGGTTGCAGCTCATGGCTATCGCTATCATCACCCTCTGGCGCATTCCCCCGGAAAATTCGTGCGGATACTGCTTCAGCCTCTGCTCAGGGCTAGATATCCCAACTAAGTCGAGCATCTCGACGGCGCGCTTCCGCGCCTCGCGCGAGGTCATCTTCCTGTGCAGTTTCAGCGGCTCCATGATCTGGTTTCCTATCGTGTAGAGGGGATCGAGGTTCGTCATGGGATCCTGAAATATCATGCCGATCTTATCCCCTAGCAGCATCCGCATTTTTTTAGGGCTTTGTCTGAGGAGATCCATGCCGTCAAACGAGAGCAGGTCTGCCTTCACTGAGGCGTTTTCGGACAAAAGGCGCATGACGGAGAGCATGGTGACGCTCTTGCCGCAGCCGGACTCGCCGACCACGCCCAAGAACTCCCCCTTGTCGGCAAATATATCTATGCCCCTGACCGCCCTGACCACGCCGCCGGCAATCGCGAAGGCGGTCCGCAGATTGCGGATTTCCAGAAGATGCCCGCTCATCTTTTCAGCCTCGGGTCGAGCGCATCGCGAAGGCCGTCGCCTATGAAGTTGAACGCGAATATCGTGAGGCTTATGGCAAGCGCCGGGAACAGCATGAGGTGCGGGTACGTGTTCATGTTCGAAAGGGAGTCGTTCGCCAGAGTCCCCCAGCTTGCCACCGGAACGGCTATGCCTATCCCTATGAAGCTCAGGAACGCCTCGTAGAAAATCGCCTGCGGGATGAGGAACGTCACTGTCACGATGATCGGGCCCATGCTGTTCGGTATGAGATGCCGGAACAGGATTTTAGAATCCGTCTCCCCGATTACTTTAGCGGCCAGCACGAAATCCTGGCTCTTTATGGACAGTATCTGAGCCCGGACAATTCTGGCCGTTCCGAGCCAGTACGTGAAGCAGAGCGCGATGATTATGCTGTGCATGTGAGCCCCGAGGAAGACCATGACAAGTATGATGTAAAGCAGGGACGGCACGGCCATTATGATGTCGACGATCCTCATCATGAGCATGTCCGTTCTGCCTCCGACGAATCCGGAGATGCCGCCGTATATGACGCCCACGGCCATGTTTATGGCAGCGGCGGCCATGCCGACCGTGAGGCTTATCCGTGCGCCGTAAGCCACTCGCACGAAGAGATCCCTTCCGAACTTGTCCGTGCCGAACCAGTGATCAGCGCTCGGCGTCTGGTTGGCGATGGAGTAATTCTGCTCGTCGTAGGCATACGGGCGCATCATGGGGCCAAAAACCGCCAGCGCTATCATGATGGCTATGATCATAAAGCCCCCCATGGCAAGAGGGTCGGCCTTCAGTTTCGCGCGGGCGTTTTCCCAGTAAGACACGCTCGGGCGGTTTATGACATCCGTCTGCTTTTCCTCGCTAGGCAGAGGCTCAAAGAGCCCGCCGGAGAGAGCCGCCGCGTCGATGTCCTTCAAATATGTCTCGTCCGGGATGAAGCCGGTGTTTTTTTTCACAGCCAGCTCCCCTAATCCGTGAACTTCACGCGAGGGTCTATTATGGCGTAAGCGACGTCCACCAGGAGCGTGCATAGCATTATGAAGGCCCCGTAAAATATGGTTATGCCGAGTATTACCGAGTAATCGCGCTCCGAGACCGCCGTCACGAAGTACCGCCCTATGCCGGGAATCATAAATAGCCGCTCCACCACGAAACTTCCGGTGAGAAGGATGGCGATAAGCGGCCCGATGTACGTGACGACGGGCAGGATGGAGTTCCTGACTCCGTGTTTGGCTATGACCATGAGTTCGGGAACGCCCCTTGCGCGCGTGGAGCGGATGTAATCCTGGCGCAGCACCTCCAGCATAGACGAACGCATGAGCCTCGTGATATAGGCTATGGGGGAGAACGCGAGGCAGATCACCGGTATGACAAGGTGGCTTGCCGTGCCGTACCCGTATATCGGCAGGATTTGCAGCTTCATCGAGAATACGAACATCAGGAGGATGGCGATGATGAATATCGGCATCGATATGCCGACCGTGGCCAGTATCATGGAGAACCAGTCCATCCATCCGCCTCGTTTCAAGGCGGACGTTATCCCTAACGGGATCCCGACGGCCAGGGCGAAGAGGATCGCAAGCGCGCCCACTACGGCCGAGGCCGGAAATCCGCTCGTTATAAGCTCGTTGACGGTGTAATTGAGTTTTTTGAATGAGTACCCGAGGTTTCCGTGAAACAGGTTATCCATATAATTCAGGTATTGCTTCCACACCGGAAGATCAAGCCCGTATTTCGACCGGAGATTTTCCAGCACCTTTGGCGGGACGTTTCTCTGTTCGCCCGGGCTGAACGGGCTGCCCGGCACGGCGTGCATGAGGAAAAACGTCGCCGTTACGAGCACAAGCATCGAAATGCCGGCGGCGGCAAGACGTTTCAGTATGTATTTCGCCACGCCGATTCCCTCCTTTAATTGTATTCCTGTTTATCATTGCAGCTACAGCCCAGCGGACGCCGTGCTTAGATCAAGGATCCGGCGTCTGCTGGGCGTTATGTTCAGATTTTTGGGTTATTTTACGTCCGCGTACTGGAAGTAAACGTGACCGATGTTGCTCTTTACCATGCCCGTAACCTCCGGCTTGATCAGAATCGGCTCGACGCCGTGCCAGAGCGGTATTACCGGCATGTCTTCAAGAATGACGCGCTCCGCTTCCTTGAACAGGTTCATGCGTTTCTCGCTGTCAAGCTCAGCGTCCGCGGCCCTCATGAGGCGGTCGAACTCCTTGGCGTTGGGAGTGTCATACCAGCGCACGTCCTTCTCGGGGCCTTCCCGGTAGGCCATCCAGAGGAAGAGGTTCGTCTTCGGATCGTCGTAATCCCCAGTCCAGCCGTCGCGCGCGGCCTCCCACTCGCCCGGGTCGATGAGATCCCAGTATACTGAGGATTCATACGTGGCTATCTCGCTGTTTATGCCGATCTGCTTCCACATCGACTGCCATGCCTGAGCGTTGTCCGTGTCCTCCTGAACGTTCATCGTGATGATGCGGAACGTCGGAAGGCCCTTGCCGTCAGGATGGCCGGCCTCCGCCAGAAGTTTTTTGGCTTCCGCCACGTCCGTCTTTATCAGATTTCCTGCAACTTCGCGGAACTCCTTATTGCCCCAGTGTATGCCGTACGGAACGAGCCCCTGCGCCGGGATGTAGGGCATTCCGAGGATGTTGATGATCGCCTTGCGGTCGAGGGCGAGCGACATGGCACGGCGGACGCGGGCATCCTTGATGTTGCCGGTCTGAAGCGAGATGTAGGTCGTCCCTATCCTGGGGAATGTGACGAGTTCCTTCGAATCCTTGAAAGCGCTCATGCCCTCCGAGTTAATGGAGTCATTGACGTTTAGCTCGCCCTTCCTGTATGCTTCGAGCGCGACCGCGTCGTCGTCGATAAAGTTAAAGTTCACCTCGTCGATCTTCACGTTTGCCGCGTCATAATAGTGCGGGTTCTTTTCAAGAACGAAGCCTGTCTGCGGATTCAGGCTCTTTACGCGGAAAGCGCCGTTTCCGATGTACGTCGCCGGTTTTTTGAACCACTCCGGATCCTTTCTGACGACGTCCATCTTGTACGGTATGTAATAACAGACGACATCTATGAAAAACGGCGTCGGGTTTTCCAGTTTGATTTCGAGCGTGTTGTCGTCGATGGCCTTGAAAGCCACGTCATCAACTTTGCCATTGCCCTGGTTGTAAGCCTCCGCGCCCTTGACGAAAAGATAAAGGTTGATGCCCGGAGAAGCGACCTCAGGGGACAGGCGATGTTTGAACGAAGCCTCCCAGTCACGGGCGGTGAGCGGTGAGCCGTCGGAGAATTTCGAGCCCTTGCGTATTTTGAACGTCCAGGTAAGCCCGTCGTCGCTCACCGTGTACGACTCCGCGTAAGCCAGTTCGGCGACGCCGTCCTTGCCGATGCGCGCGAGCCCGTCGTAAAGATTGTAGATAAGATAAGAACCCTCGAGATAGTTGTTCATGATCGGTTCCAGCACGGGCGGAGCGTTCCCGTTAGAGTAGTTGATGACTTTTTTGGGTGCGTCTGCCGCAAACGCTGATGTCGCCGCGAATAGAGCCAAAAGAAGAAGCACGATAGCCAGAGATTTCCTGTTCATATTGGTTCCTCCTTATAAATAATATAGATTCTCATTCATTGCCAAGATCGCCGCGCTAAGCGCTATCGCCTCCTCGTTCTGATTTGCGGAACGTGCTGCTTTGTGGATGATATATGCTCCTAAAACCCTTGCGGTGTCCGTCGATTTTCAAGTCAATGCAAAGAGTTTATCAAGCAGGGCATGATTGTCAACAGACACAATAAATACAATATCACCACAGCATTGATTTTTTATTTCCCGTTATCCGTCAAATCCCTTCCTGCGCCGTGCGGGCAATTATCTCTTCCTGATGGTACGTGTCGAGATCCACGAAATAGTCGCTGTAACCGGCCACGCGCACGAGAAGGCCCCTGTAGGACTCGGGCTCGCGCTGGGCTTCCCTCAGCGTTGCCTCGTCGACGACATTGAACTGTATGTGGTGCCCCCCGAGCTTAAAGTACGAGCGGATCAGGCCCGTCAATCCATCGATGCCTTCCTCCCCGGCCAGTACGGACGGCAGGAAGCGCTGATTGAGCAGTGTGCCTCCCGACTTTACCTGATCCATCTTGCCTAGGGATTTCACCACGGCCGTGGGGCCGTTGCGGTCAGCCCCGTGGCTGGGCGACGTGCCGTCAGAGATGGGCGTTCCCTTAAAGCGCCCGTTCGGCGTGGCGGCGGTCATCTTGCCGAAATAGTTGTGGCACGTGGTCGACAGCATGTTGATGTGGTATGTCGGGCCAAGGATGCTTCGCCTGCCGTCTATGGCATCGAAGAGGCTTCCGTAGACGCGCCGCATGATGTCGTCGGCGTAGTCGTCGTCGTTGCCGTAAAACGGCGTCTTGTTTTTCATCGTAAGCCGAAGAGGCTCCGCTCCCTCCCAGTTTTCCCTGCAGCACTCCGCGAGAGCCGCGAGAGAAACCGTGCCTTTCTCGAACACGTGCTTTTTTATGGCCGAAAGGCTGTCCGTCACCGTGCCTATCCCCGTGCATTGTATATAGTCCGAATTGTATCTCGCGCCGCCAGAGTAGTAGTCCTTGCCGTTTTTGACGCAGTCGCTTATGACCACAGATAGAAACGTAGCCGGGAAACACTCGGAGTACCGGGCGCGGAGATAGTTGTCGACCTCTATTTTGACGGTGACGGCATAGTCAAGCTGGCGCTCGAACGCATCATAGAGATCCTCGAACGAATTGAAATCTTTCGGATCGCCCGTACTGATCCCTATGTGCTTGCCTGTCATCTGATCAACGCCGTCGTTTAGCGCAAGTTCCAGGACCTTCGGCGTGTTGAGGTAGCCGTGCAGCAGATACGCTTCCTTCCCGGCGCAGCCTGTCTCTATGCAGCCGCTCGTGCCGCCTTCGCGCGCGTCCTCGAGCGTCTTGCCGACCCTTAGCTGTTCCTGGATCACGACGTCCGCGTTGAAAAACGACGGGTAGCCCATGCCGTTGCGGACGACGCGGGCCGCGGCCTTTACGACGCTGTCCGGCGTCCGGGCGCTCACCTGTATGTTGCACTGCGGCTGCAGAAGCCTCAGCTCATCCAAGACCTCAAGGGTCAGCAGCGTGACCTCGCTCGATCCATCCGTGCCGTCCCTCATGAGCCCCGCGAGGTTTATGTTCGTGAAATCGTTGTATGTGCCGCTTTCAGCGGCAGTGACCCCGACCTTTGGCGGCGCCGGCGTATTGTTGACCTTTATCCAAAAACAGGAAATGAGATCCTTGGCGAATTCCCTGTCCAGCGTCCCGTCGGCAATCCCTTTCACATAAAATGGCGCCAGGTGCTGATCCAGATGCCCCGGGCTCATGGCGTCCCAGCCGTTCAGTTCCGTTATGGTCCCGAGATGGACGAACCAGTACATCTGCAGCGCCTCCCAGAAGTCCCTCGGCGCGTTTGCCGGGACCCAGCGGCAGGCCGACGCGATCTTCTCCAGTTCGGCCCTGCGGACGGGATCGCTCTCGCGGGAGGCCATTTCTTCCGCCAATTCAGCGTGACGGCGGGCAAAAATAATGACGGCGTCGCATGACGCGTCCATTCCCTGCAGCTCGTCGTCCTTTGCCGTGGCCTCAGGGTCGGCGATGAAATCCAGCTTTGCCCTCGACTCGGCTATATCGCGCTTTATGTCGAGCATCCCTTTTCTGTATATGAGCCCGTCAAGCGCCGTGTGCCCGAACGCGCGCTGCTCGCCGAACTCCGTGAACATTCCGGCATCATAGAGATCCGTCCATTTCCGCGGCATCCTCGCGAATGCCTTATCCCTCATGCTGCGCCCCCGCCAGTACGGGATGACCCGCTCGCGGTATATTTCGATCTCCTCCGGGGCGACGGAGTAGTTCTGCATTTCGCGCGAGTTCAGAATTTCAAGATCCTGGATGGAATGGCACGTGAGTTCCGGAAAGGACGAAACGGCTTTGGGGCAAGGACCGCGCTCCCCCACGATCAGCTCGTCAGGGCCGATATATATCGTTTTCCTCTCGCAGATGTATTTGAAGTTCATCCCGCGAAGCAGCGGGGTGGAGAATTTTCCGTAGTTCTCCTCGTAAAATTCAGTCTCAAGCAATGCCCTCTCTGCCGAGAAGCTGGGGCGTTTTTCAAAACTCTCCCTGCGAAGACGCTCGATCCGCTCATTCATGCTTCTTTTCCCCCTTAGTTTATTTAAAAAATATAATTATTTAATATTGTCGTCGCAATTATCTCACTTTTTTTTCGCCTTGCAATACATTGGAATGAATTTAATCCATGACGGGACAAAATACGGGACAAAATCTGTTCATGAACTGGAACGCGGAGAGGGATTTTTGATCTGAATGGCTGCCTGTTTTAAACGAATCCCCCGGCGCGGTTTCGCCCCGGGGGATCGCACGGGATCGTCTTTTCATACCAATTTGAAATCAAAGGCCTAAAGGGTAAAGCGTAAAACTCAGTGTTTAAGCGATGCCATTTTCGTCATTAACGCTCCTTTGAAAGCAACTTGGTATCAGCGCGGAATCACGTCTTTCGGAATCGCGCAGCTATATTTCCCGCCGTTCAGCCTCTTTTGATGCTCGCCCTTCGCGTTTTTGAGGATTTCCGCGTCGTCGATCGCGTCCAGAGCGGTCATCGCCATTGCCTTTGCGGCATAGATCATGCCTTTATGAGCGACCGGCGACTTACCGGAGGCCACCCACTGCCAGGAATGCGCGGCTGTCCCGGTAGGATAGCCCGTGACGAGCGCCTGCGCCGTCGGAGCGATCCAGCTTGCGTCTCCCACGTCCGTAGAGCCCTTCATGGGCTCTTCGCTCATCTCATACGGAAAAAGCTCGCCCTGCACAGGCTCGGACGCCATAGTTTCCGCCTTTTCATCGCAGATGCCGGAAAAAGATTTCTTTATGAGACGCGCGACGCTTTTTTCCGATCCGTCAGGCAGCGTCCTGACATAGCGCATCGCGTATTCCTTTTCCTCGTCTGAGTACCGCAGGTCTCCGAGCCTGCTCATGTTTTCGTACATGACGCGGCCCAGCGCGTCGTTTACGACGTACTCCGAGCAGGCGCTGTCCCACTCTACCTCCATCGCCGTGCCTGTCATTAAAGCCGCGCCCTTTGCTATGTCAACGACCCGCTCGAAGATTTCCCTGACCTGGCTTGACTTCGGGGCGCGGATAAAGTACAGGACGCTGGCGTTCGGCTGGACGACGTTGGGCGACGCGCCGCCCGCGTTCGTGTACGCGTAGTGGATTCTGGCGTCCTGTATGACATGCTCGCGGAGGTAATTGACCCCGACGCTCATAAGCTCGGCGGCATCCAGGGCGCTGCGCCCTAGTTCCGGGGACGCGGCTGCGTGAGAGCTGACGCCCTTGAAGTGAAAATACACCTGATAATTCGCGAGCGAGCTGGTACCCCAGACTCTTGTCTCCGTCCAGGGGTGCCACGTGAACATGGCATCAGCGCCGTCAAATACGCCTTCACGCGCCATGAACGCTTTTCCGGATCCGCTCTCCTCAGCGGGGCATCCGAAGAGCTTTATCGTGGCGCCGCCCTTGCGCTCCTCCAAGAGATCCTTCAGGCCGACCGCCGCGGCGAGCGCCCCGGCGGCGAGGGCGTTATGCCCGCATCCATGACCGCTAGCGCCTTCCGCGATAGGTTTTTCCTCAAGCGCGCCGGATTCCTGGCTCAGGTTCGACAGCGCGTCGTACTCAGCCAGTATGCCGATCACTGGGCCTCCGCTTCCGTAAGACGCGACGAACGCATGATCCATCCCAGCCACGCCGCGCTCTATCTTGAACCCTTCTTTTGCCAGCACCGACGTAAGCAGGCCGGCGGATCTCGCAAGGTCAAAGCGCGTCTCGGCAAAACCCCAGATATCGTCGCTGACGCGCGTGAACGTGTCCGCTTTTGCCTCAATCAGCGCGGCGAGCCTGTCCTTGTCATTGTTGTTCGAAATTTTTGCCATCTTCGTATCCCCGTCACTCTGCCTGGCTTCCGGCCGGCTTCATACCGAACATGCCGCGCTTGTACATGCAGTAGGAAGCAAGGACGGACGCGAACATTATGAGCGGAAGGAAGTAGCTCTGATACCTCTGCACGAACGCTCCGCCAAAGACGAGGCAGAGAGCGATCGATAAGGCAAACGGCATGACCGAGATCTTCACGCTCTTTATGACGAATGGCATCACGAGCGCGCCAAGCAGAGCCGGCATGATGTTCGCGAAAGCGGGCGCCAGAATCGGCTTGGAGAGGTACGGAGTGATGTACTTCCCAATAACCAGCATGGAGATCGCCAGAATGGACACCGTGACAAAGGACGATACCGCTATGCTTATGATGGAGACGACGTCGCCCTCCGCCGAGCCGGGCTCGACTCCTGCCAGCTTCATGCCGGAAAGCGCGCTTGGGAGCTTCATGTTCATGATGTTGCCCGTTATGCAGCTCAGGTAAACGCCGCCGGCGCCGATGATCGGGTAATAGGAGATATTCTCCGCGACCGCCATTGGGGCGAACATCGCTATGAGCCCGCCTGCCGCCGCGATTATTTCAGTGAACACGATGTCAATTTTATAGAACATGGTGGTTACAAGCGGGACTGCGATCATGAGGGCAAGGGAGATGATGCTCGTTATGCGCCCCAGGTTATTTATTTTGTTGTCAAAAGCCTGTGATTTTTCGCTGCTGCCGTTATTCATGATTATATTGCTCCCTTCGATAGTATAATTCTAATTCCAAATCAACTCATGACAGACGAGTTGATTTGGAAAAAACCTCAACGCTTCGCGTTGGGCGCAACATTGCGTTGCGCTATTCCGATTCTAAATCAAATTATGGTTCATTTGATTTAGAATCGGAATAAAATAAGCAAGCAACGCTTAAAATACGTTCGTGTAGACTATTGCCGAGGCCATGCCGACAATGAGGGAAACGGGCAAGGAGAAATCGTCGATGGCCTTGACGCCTGAAACCTTGCCTATCTGACCACATGCCAGGACCGCGATGGCAGCGGAGATGAACGAGACTATGGCTGTTGAATTATGCGTGTTCGTGATGTAAGGCGCGGACATGAGCGCCAGCATTCCTATAAAGAGCGACGCTGAAAAAATAGGCACGAAGCTGCTTCCGGATTCTTTTGCCTTTTTCGAGAATTTATCAAGCGATTTCATGAAAAATATGTTAAAGACGATGCCCCAGATTATGCCGATGCTCATGACCCACATCGCCATAGTGAAGATGGGCAGGTCGAAACCGGGATCAGCTATGCCGCTCAGGCCGGAAGCCTTAGCCACTATGTCGGCCGCCATGTTCTCGTAAGCCGCCGAGCCTACGACCGAAAGCCGCAGCCACGGGAAGTACTGCCCCAGATTGACGCTCAGCACCATAAGCATTACGACTATTGGCAGGGAGGGGACGACTGAGAAAATCGCAGCGTTGGTCATGGCCTTTTTCATGGTCGACGGCTCGATCCCGAGATCCGCGCCGCGCTTCCACGCAGCCTTTGCGAAGAGAACTGCCTGAACCATAACGAAAACGATGACCGCCGAACACAGAAAGAACATCAGGTTGCTGTTTGCCACTTCCTTAAAATCCATAATGACGCCTCCTTAGCTGGACTTTATTGTGGTGAAGTCAATAAATTCATTGTAGGGGTTGAGAGGAATAATTTCGAGGATATTATTGCGCTAAATCATTCGTTATTTTACATGGAACAATAATTGACGGGGATGCAGTTAAAAAATGATGCCTATTTTTTAACCTTCGGAGATCTTTTTAAGCAGATAGAGGGCGACTCCGTTATAGCCCAGTTCGGGAGCAAGCGAGCAGACGGAGTCTATTCTTTCCTCGAAGATGTTAAATTCGGGCAATATGGCGTGCTCAAGATAGAGCGTGATGTCCTCGTCGCCCGTCAGCATGAGCCCTGCCCTGCTGAGGCGGTCGAACGCGCTGCTGTGTTTTTTCTCGAAGAAAAACGACTTTATGCGGTAGAACCCTTTCGGGATGCCTGAGATCCGGGCCTCGACCCGCACTTTCTCCATCGATACGTAGGCTTCCTCCACGGAATAGAGCGGGTCGAAGTAGCATGGGTTCATCATGAGCACGGCGTACTCCCCCGGTTTGCTGGAAGTGACGGCAAGCCTCTCGCCTATGTGCGCCGCCATATGCCCCAGCTTATCCATCAGGAGCAAAAGATAGTACGGCGGGCGCTTTACCTGCCCGTAAAAATAAAGAGCCAGCACACCCGCGTCCGCCTTTCCGGTCACCTTTTCCTTCGATTTGCTGTTGAGCCAGTAAGCCACGGCGGAGACGTTTTTTCCGTATGAAAGGATCTCAGAGGCGATGAGCGCGACGCGGAAAAAAGCTGACGACTCAAAGGATGTCCGCCCGGAAAGCGTGTTCCATTCAGTAACGTAAATTTCCGGCGTCTTCCGCGCGTCTATCTCGGCGCAGGCGCGGAGGGCCTTCGATACCTGCGATGCGCCGTAATTTTTAAACGCCGCGTATGACGATTCGTCCTGCGCGGCGTAGCCTTCCAGCGACGGGTCTATCGTTATGGAAAGGAAGTCTGGGACGCAGCCTCGTTCCGCGCACGCCCTGAATTTCGCCCGGAACGCGTCCCATTCTTCCTGACGGGTTGAGGCCACGGAGTGAAGGCCGACGCCGATATCCGGGGAACGGGATTTGGCAGCCCTGTGGATTTCGCAGAAACCTTCAGCGAAGGCATCATTTCCCATCCGGCTGGAATTTACGGCCTCGAGGCGTATGCCCTTCTTCCACCGCGACGCGGGGCGGCTCTCCAGCATAACGTCAAGGAAGTCCGACACCTCCGCCTCGATCCGGCGATCGCACAGTGTCCCGGCAGGAGCGGCCGAGAGGTCGACGCGCACGAAGGGCGTCAGGCCAAGCCCGAAGAAAAAATCAAAGACCCTGCCCCGGTCGTAATTTTTAAAAAAGGAGCCCTCCGGGCATGGCAGAGTTCCCTCCCCGAAAATTCCACTGAAATAAATATAGTCGCCGCGCAGTTTTTCCTGCGCCTCCGCAAGCTGCCCCCTGATCTCGTCGTGAAGCGCCTCGGCAAACCTGCCGATCTTGAAAATCTTTCCCGGCAGGGAAATGCCCGCATCTTTCGGCGGGGACGCCAGAGTGACGGGTATAGGCTCGGACGCGCTTGCCGCGCCGAAATCGCGCCGGATGTCGTAAATGGCGGCGTATTTTAAAAGGCTGTCAATGCCGTCGCGTTCCCCGACGCGCCAGAAGAGCCCGTTCGGCGCGTCCCTGCCCGGCGCCAGGGGCACGCGTTTTTTGCCGGATTCCCTATGCCTGTAGCTTTGCGGCGTCTGCCCGTAGCTTTTTTTAAAAAGCTCCGTGAAAGGCTTTGATCCGGAAAATCCGTTGTTCAAGGCTATTTTCAAAATCGGATCGTCCGTCCAGAGCAGGTCCCGCACGGCGCTGTCGAGACGGATTTTATTCAGGTACTCCCAGAAACCCATGCCCATTTTTTGCTTGAAGCGGCGGGAAAAATACTGCGGGGAAACAGAGGCGTTCCCGGCCGCGGCCGCAAGACTTATGCCTTGGCGGTAATTCCAGTGTATGAAAGACACGGCCTCCTTTATCCAGCCCGCCTCGCACCGCGGGGCAATGGCCGGCGCCGCCGGCGCGGCTCGGAAATTCATGTAGACGTTATGCAGGAAGTCCATAAGTGCGCGCTTTACCTCGAGCGCGTATCCGTCCCCGTGCTTATAGAGAGCCATCATCATCCGGATCAAAGAGCGCTTCGCGCCAAAGAATTTATTTTGCTCCTCCTGCCCCCAGCCGGCCGCCCCCCCGCAGTCATAGCGAAAATTGAGCATCGCTGGGCATGCGCGCTCGACAAACGAATCGGACACAAAAAGGAGAAGCGCGATGTTCTGCGCGTCCCGGCATTCCGAATAAATGGAGTAAATATCCCTGTTGCTAAGAAGGGCCAGCCCGTCAGCGCCCAAAGCGCGGCTCTCGCCGTTTATCTCCAGCATGGCGCTCCCCTTGAGCATCATAAAAGCGCCGATCCCCCGCGTTATCCCCCGGCATGGCGCGCCGACTCCGGCGAGCGTCATCTCAAACTCTTCGCCTGGCGTTGCGTTGAATTTGCCCTCATGAGCGCCGCTATTGCCCGTCATTTCCGTTTTTCCAGTCTTTTAAAAAAAACGAGCGGCATGACTGTGCTCTTTCTCCCGTTAATATTATTTTTTCTTCGCCCTGACGTAGCCGTCTATGGCTACGGCGGCATCCTTTCCGGCACCCATCGCTAAAATGACGGTCGCGGCGCCGGTCACTATGTCGCCGCCGGCGTAGACGCCGGGAACTGACGTGGATCCTGTTTTCTCGTCGGCTTCTATATAGCCCCATTTATTCAGCTTCAGCTCCGGGAAAGTAGCGAGAAGTACCTTGTTCGCTGCCTGCCCTATCGCCTCTATCGCCGTGTCCGCCTCAATGAAAAACCCGCTCCCATCGACTGGCACGGGCCTCCTGCGGCCTGACGCGTCTGGCTCGCCAAGCTCCATCCTTATGCAATTCACCCCTTTGAGTTTCCCTGTGCCGTCATCCACGTACTCCGTCGGATTCGTGAGCCAGTGGAAATTTATCCCCTCCTCGACGGCGTGGTGATATTCCTCGATTCTGGCTGGCAGCTCCGCGAGCGAACGCCTGTAGACGATAGTGACCTCCGCGCCGAGGCGCTTGGCGGAGCGGGCCGCGTCCATAGCCACGTTACCTCCGCCTATCACGACGGCTTTCTTTGACTTTTTGGCAGGCGTGTCGTAAGACGGAAATTCGTAGGCGTGCATAAGGTTTATTCTCGTAAGGTACTCGCTCGCCGAGTAGACACCGTTCAGCGTCGTCCCGGGAACGCCCTGAAAATTCGGCGCGCCCGCGCCTACGCCCAGGAAGCAGGCATCGAAATCCTCCATTATTTCCC
>JAIROA010000103.1 GCA_031257775.1 Synergistaceae bacterium | reverse complement strand
TCCTCACCGTAGCTCTGCTACGCCTGCGGCCATTTTTACGGCCGCCATTTCGAGAAGCGAACGGATCTGCTCCATTTCGCGCAAAGAACATTTAATCAGCGATTCCTTAAATATCGCTATAACGGATCGTTTTTTTGGATGACAGGAATAGCGCAACGCAATGTTGCGCCCAACGCGAAGCGTTGAGCTTTTTTCCAAATCAACTCGTCTGTTATGAGTTGATTTGGAATTAGAATAAAATATTAATCCTGCGGTTCCTTCAAAAAAACAGGGCAAAGAGGGCAACAAAGAGCAAATAAAAGCCCTCTTTAAGTCTGCGCGTGGCATTAAAGAGGGTGTCAAACGATTATGGATTTTGAGAAGTCGCCAAAGGCATGATGCCGCCGCTTTGCGCGGCCCGTGCGATCGCGGGCCGGACGCTCTGCGCGGGGCAGTTCAGCCATGAACCGAGAGTATGAGGAACAGCTTGCCGTTTCCGACCTTAAATGGCAGGGTAAAGCTCTTCACATCCTGTTTCTTCGTCGGAATGGCCTTGATGTTTTCCCCTGAGAGAAGCTGGGGAGGAGTGATGTCCAGCCCTGGCACGTTTGCCTTTATAAGGGCCTGGCCGCTTATCATGTTTGTCAGTTCTCCGAGGACGCTCATGGACATCGGATCCTCGGCGTCCGCTTTAACCATCCCTCCGGTGAATGCCGAAACGTAAGACTCAAAAGCGCTCAAGTCCGCCATCACCGATGCCGTGCTGTGAACGCCGGAGCCCACTATGCCGATAAGGGCGGCTACCCTGCTGCCGGGAGCGTTGACTCCGGGAGTCACCTCTCCTTTAAGGAATTCCGCCTGTATCCCTACCGTCTGGCTTACGCTTATCAAAGCGCCGGTATATGAATTAACTAGCGTTGACAATAATGAACTTCCGCCTGAGGACATTCGGTTATCCTCCCTCCTTCGAATCTTGACGCGACTCACCGCCCAAATACGAAAATAAACATATGCAGAAGCATTTTACCACCGTTTGCGGCTTGAAAAAACCACTATCTTAGCCTCATCCCGAAACCTTGACAGCGCCTTCGTCACATAACCCGCGTTTCAATATAGCCCACGCCGCAAGATCGTCGACCGGACGCGGCGGCACACGCAAGGATAATGGCAGCAACCTCCACAACCCACGCGGAGGATTGACCCTCCAATACAGCTTTCTCGCTTCCAGGGTCGTGTGACGCTCGTCTATTATATTATAGATTATATTTTTTTCGTCCAGTTTTCTACTAAAAAAAATCAAGCCCGTCCCGTCCCCGACAAAGACGCGGCAGGCGGCAAAATCGCAGCGGGCGGCGTTCTTTTCGATCATCCACCTCTCAAGCGGCGCAAAACTCCCGCAAACCATGCATTCAGTGACGGAGTCAAACTCGCCGGCCGGGACTATCGCTGAAAAAATCAGACTGTCTCCCGTCGCGGCGTCCGCGAAGGCAAGCCCGAATTTTTCACGCCCCGGGTCTATCCCGCAGGCAGTCACCGGGCAAAACCCTTCTTACCCATTGCTCAATGTGCTTTCCCATCGCGGGTACATCCACATCCACTGCTTGGGCGTTTCGAGTATCCATCCCGAGATCGTCTCATTGCACCTGTCCGCCGCGTATTGAATGTCCTCTCCGAACGGATGCCCGTCCCGGCCTTCGAGCGGCGGCTCTATCGTCATTAAAAAACGCTCCCCGTCCTCTTTTCGGATGATATGGACGGGCACGACCGGGGCGCCGAATTTTCTCGCGAGCTTTATGGGGCCTATCGGCGTGCTTGCGGGATATCCAAGACACGGAGAGACGACTCCCGCGTCCCTCGCATCCTGATCAAGCAGCACGGCCAGGACTTCGCCTCTCTTTAAACATGACACCGCCGCTTTGAGATCAAGCCCCTTGCCCACGTGGTTTACCCCTACGCTCCGGCGCATATCCGCTATGGCTTCCGTTATTCTCGGATCCCGCTGCTCGGCGCCTATGGCGTTCATAGGGAAGCCCATTTTCGCCATGAGGGCTGCCCCGTACTCCCAGTTCCCTATGTGAGCCGAGAGGAATATCACTCCCCTGCCCTTCCTGAGCGCCTCCCGCAGATGCTCTTCGCCCCGAAGCTCTATCATGCCGCGAAGACGGCCTGATATGAGAGGCAGGCGCAAAAACTCGACAAGGCATCTGCCGAAATGCTCGTATGAGCCGGAAATTATTTCACCCGCCTCAGCCTCATCCATGCCAAGCGCCCTCTCGCACCTGATCCGAGCTTTTGCCGCGCGCTTGCCTGACAATCGCCAGATCATCCGTCCAAGGCTAGCGCCGATAGACAGGGCAGCCCCGTGAGGCAACATGCGGCAAAGCGAGCGGAACGCCAGAATAGACGCCCAGACCGCGTTCTGGTTTCTCATCCGGCAGTCACGTCCCACCTCACAGACAAGAGGCGCCTGAACGCTTCAGCGCGACGCGCCGGCTCATTTTTTCTTGCCAAGGCGAGCTTCCGCCGCTTCAATGGCCTTCTTCAATACCTTGACGCGGGCATAGAGCTTGTCGTTTGCCTCCACGATGATCCAGGGGGCAAAGCTGGTGCTTGTGCGCAACATCATCTCTTCGGCCGCTTCCTCGTACTTCGGCCATTTTTCCCTGTTACGCCAGTCCTCATCCGTTATCTTCCAGTTTTTCTCCGGGTTCTCGTTTCTCTCGTTAAAGCGCGCGAGCTGCTCGGCATTGTCGATCTGCAGCCAGAACTTGACGATAATCGCCCCATAACGGTACCACTGATCCTCCATCTCGTTTATCTCACCATAGGCCCGCCGCCATTCCTGCTCATCGGCAAAGCCCTCCACACGCTCCACCAGGACGCGCCCGTACCAGCTCCTGTCGTAAATACCTATATGCCCCGCCTTTGGGAAGGCCTCCCAAAAGCGCCATAAGTAGTGATGCGCGCGCTCCCAGTCGTTCGGGGCGGCAGTCGGCGAAACCTGGTACCCTCTGGGATCGAGGCGCTGCGTAAGGCGCTTTATGCAGCCGCCCTTTCCAGCGGCGTCCTTCCCTTCAAAGGCTATCACCATGGGACGCCGCGCCTTGTAGAGTTCGTACTGAAGCACGCGGAGGCGCTCCTGGAGCTTCGGCAGACGCTCCTCGTACTCTTCCTCCTCCATGCTCTTTCCGAGATCCAGGTTCTTGAGGACCGATGGCTCAAGGGCGAACGAGGCTAAATCGTCCGCTCCGCCTTCGACATTTTCCTCAATCTGCAAAGACGCGCCGGCAATCCCTGAGCCGCGCTTTTTCGCCTCACGCAGCTCAAGGCCCTTTTCGAGGCTCTTGACCACGGTGTTTAGGATCTTGACGGTCGCGTAGCGTTTATCGTGGGCTTCCACGAGCGTCCACGGCGCGTATGATTTATCGGTGTACTGAATTATCTCGTCGACCAGCTTGACGGTATCATTGTATTTTTCGTTGTCCTGCCACTCCCGCTCGCTCACGCGCCATGCGGACGATGCGTCGCGGTCCAGCCTGCGGAGGCGTTTTTTCTGCTCCTTCTTCCCTATGTGGAGGAAGAACTTCATTATTATGTAGCCGTCCTGCGATAGCTGCCTCTCGAAGGACGAGATGTCCATGCACGAGGCCAGGGATTCGGGGCTGTCCATCACCAGGCGGTACCAGCTTCTGTTGAATATGCCTATCCTCCCTCTGGGGGGGGTTATCTGCCAGAACCTGCGCATAGGCGGCCAGTACGCGTTCTGGTTGTCGTCCGTGCCAGCGTGAATGTAATGCACCCTGAAGCCTCTCGGATCCAGGGGAAGTATCAGCTCGTTTATGAGCGTCCCCTTGCCGGAAGCCTCCCATCCCTCAAAAATTATGATCACAGGCATGCCTGCGGCATGTGCGCTCCTCTGCAATTCCCCAAGCCTTTCCCGGAGAGACGGCGCTATCCGCTTGTACTCATCCTTGTCCAGTTTCCTCGTAAGGTCGATTTTTTCAAGCATGGGACAGCCTCCTAAATGGTTAGTCTCGTTTGTCCTCCGATTATATACCTATTTTTTTACCTCCGTCGATGTATAATGCGGCAATAAGCGCTCGCTTAAATGAGGGTGCCGCATCGGCCCTAAAAACGGAATCAACGGGGGTGTTTTAGTTTTGCGGATGTATGACTTAAACGGAACGCGGAAAGTCCTTTACATAAACGGCGCTGCCGGTATCTCAGGCGACATGTTCCTGGGAGCTATGGCCGGCCTGGCCTCATCGCTCGACCACGATTTTTCTCTCGAGGGCCTGCTTAACCGAATCAGCGTCTTCGAGAGCGGTGAGGCGGTGCTTTCCGTGAAAAATGAGTCCCGGGGCGGAATAGCCGGAATAAAGGTCGACGTCATGACGCCGGAACGCCACGGGCATGATAAACATGACGGGCATCACGGACACAGCCACAGAAACCTCGCGTCCATACTCGAGTTGCTGAAAGGATGCAACCTGCCGCCGGCCGTGCTGGACAAATCCGCCCTTGCCTTTACAAAGCTGGCCGAGGCTGAGGCGAAAGTGCACGGCGTGACACCGGAGGAGATCCATTTCCATGAGGTGGGGGCTGCCGACTCCATAGCGGACATCGTGGGCGCTATGCTGCTTATGGACTGCCTTAAGTGGCCTGAAGTCATCTCATCGCCCGTCAACGTCGGCTCAGGCACCGTGAAGTGCGCGCATGGGATTCTCCCCGTTCCGGCACCGGCCACCTCGGAGCTTTTAAAGGGCTTGAAAATATACTCGTCCGGCATCCCCATCGAGCGGACAACGCCGACGGGGGCGCTCCTTTTGCGGATATTGGCCGGAGAAGACGGCTTCCGCGATCTGCCGCCCGGGAGGTTGATATGCGCGGGGACAGGGCTCGGCGCCAAGGACACGCCGGACATCCCGAACGCGCTCAATGTTATGCTTATTGCCTCAGACGAGGTCTCGGCGGAACGATTTTGCCGCGACGAGCCGTCTTTAGTGGAAGCCAACATCGACGACATGAACCCGCAGGACTTCGCCAGCGCAGCCGACAAGCTGTTTAAGCAGGGCGCTCTCGATGTCTGGCTCGAGACGATAATGATGAAAAAAGGGCGCCCGGCCGTCAAGCTCTGCTGCCTTTGCAGGAATCAGGACGCGGACGGCTTCGCCGAGACGATGCTGACCGAAACGACGACGCTCGGGGCAAGGATCACGAAAAACCGGCGGCTCTTTTTCGAAAGGCAGATGAGCGAAGCCGGGACGTCGCTTGGAACCATAAGGGTGAAAAGCGCCATGCTTGACGGTAAGGCGTTCAAAAAAATCCCCGAGTACGACGACATACTGAGGATCTCCCGCGAAAACGGCCTGCCGCTGTGGGCGGCTCGGAAAAAGATAGAGCGCGAGATCGGCGAGTGAGGATTGCGGCCGCCAAAACCACCTCCGCGACGTGGCGTTTTGTGTCAACGCGCTATATCTTAAAACCACTTGATTTTACTTACAAATTATGATAGCCTTGCACAATCGATAATATTTACCTGATTATGCAACATGCTCGGCCAAATAAGCGGAATTTCTTGAGAAAAATCCGCTAATATATAAGGAGGCATTGTCATGGCTGCATCGTGCGAGGGCGCTGCGGATGAAAAACGGTATCCGCCGGTAAGGGAGATTTTCGGGTCTTTGCTATTCGACAAGAGGGCGATGAAAGAACATCTTCCGAAGAAGGTCATAGCTAATCTCGAGGAGGCCATGCTCGGGCGCAAGCCGCTCGACGCCGCTGACGCCGATATCGTCGCGATGGGGATGCGAAACTGGGCCATCTCTAAAGGTGCCACGCACTGGACTCACTGGTTCAACCCGATAAACGAAAACACCGCCGAGAAGCATCAGGCTTTCGCCATGCCGCTTGAGGACGGATCCCCGCTTGAGGTGTTCAGCGGAAAGGATCTCATGCAGGGAGAGCCGGACGCCTCGTCATTCCCGTCCGCCGGCGCACGCTCGACGTTCGAAGCCCGCGGATACAGCGTCTGGGACACAAGCAGCTCCGCATTCATCGTAAAGAGCCCGAAAGGCGGCACCCTCTGCATACCGTCCGTATTCCTCTCCTACGACGGAATGCCGCTGGATCTCAAGACAGGCCTCCTGCGCGCGCTTGACTCCCTGGAGGCAAACTCGCTCAGGCTTCTGCGCATCTTCGGGCAGCGCGGGGTGCGCTACGTCAGGATGACGGTCGGCTCCGAACAGGAATATTTCCTGCTTGACAGGCCAAGGGCCCAGCAGAGGCCGGACATCCGATTTTGCGGCAGGACCATAATAGGCGCCAGGCCCGCGAAAGACCAGAAACTCGACCACCACTACTTCGGCGCCATATCGCCCAGGGTGCTGGCCTACATGGAAGACGTGGAGCGTGACCTTGCGCGCCTTGGAATAGCCATAGCCACGAGGCACAACGAGGTGGCCCGCTGCCAGTTCGAGTTCGCCCCTCTCTTCTCAGAGGCAAACATCGCTTGCGACCAGAACCTCATGATAATGGAGACGATGCGCAAGCTTGCCAGAAAGCATGAGCTGCGCCTGCTCTTCCACGAGAAGCCTTTCGCGGACATGAACGGAAGCGGCAAGCACGTCAATTTCTCCCTGGTCGACAGCGAAGGGCGCAACCTGCTCAAGCTGTCGACGAACCAAAGGAAGAACATAATATTCCTGACGTTCCTCGCGTCGTTCGTGCTGGGGGTGTCGAAGCATTTCACGCTGCTCCAGGCGGTGACGGCGACGCACGGGAACATGTACCGCCTGGGCGGGCACGAAGCGCCTCCGTCCATCATCAGCGTCTATCTCGGGGAAGCGCTTACGAAAATGATCAAGGAGATCAGGACTAGCGCCGGAGAGTTCTCGAAGAAGCCGAATTTCGACCTCGGGCTCGCAAAACTGGCTTCCATAACCGCTTACGACAGCGACCGCAACAGGACTTCGCCCGTGGCCTTCACCGGGGACAAGTTCGAGTTCCGCGCGCCGGGCAGCTCGGCCGCTGTAGCCTTCCCCGTGACGGGTTTGGCCGCCGTCTGGGCGGCGGGCCTCAAGACGGTGACGGAGGCTGTGGAAAAAAAGACCGAAGCGGGCAAGGATCCCCTCGACGCGGCGCTCGAGGTCGTGGCCGACACGATGCAAGAAGCCGGTAAGATCATATTCGAGGGAGACTCCTACACGGACGAGTGGAAGGCGGAAGCGGGGCGCCGCGGGCTGATACGCTCGGACACGACCCCGGAGGCGATAGATCTGCTTTTAGACCCTGACAACGTGTCCATGCTTGAGGATCTCGGCATATACAAGAAGCGCGAGGTCGAGGTCATACACGAAATACGCATGGAGTCCTTCTGCACCGCGATAGAGGTCGAGATGGCCATGCTGCACGACATGCTGTACGAGGGAGTCCTTCCGGCCATATCGAAGCAGATGATACTCGAAAAGAAATCGCTCGATTCACTGGAAGGGATGGACTTCAAGGACTCATCTGCCTGGAAAGCACTCATCGTCAGGCTAGGCACGCTCAAGACTGAACTTCTTAGGGAGGCCGATGTTCTGGGCGAGACCAAAGAGCGCCTGGACACCCTCCCGGCCAGGGAACGCGCCGCTGTAATCGTGAACGAGGGAGTGCCGCTGATGCGCTCCATCCGCAAGAAGTGCGACGCGGCGGAAGAGCTTATATCCTCTGAGATATGGCCTTATCCGGCTTACAGGAATCTTCTTTCGCTGTCGGCATAACCCTGCCCCCTCTTAACGCCGAGGCCAATCTTCTCGACGGCCCCGGCGTTTTTTATGCCTTGGGGATCCCATTGATGTATGATGCCAATTTGAAATCAAAGGCCTAATATGAAGATATCTATTCCGCTTTGGGGTTCGAAGCGCCAAACGCTTCATAACTTTCCGGGAATTCAGGTGATGTTAAGGTGTAGGTACGTGACATGCCGGGGATTGCCGGACAATCCATGATCTCACATTCGGCGCTGGCGCTTCTCATTGGCGGATGTTGATGCTGAATTTGTTGGAATGTCCGTGTTCGATTTGTTCGAATTCCCCCCCGCGTAGACGCGCACAGAGGACATGACTTTAACCCGGCAGGGGATTCACGCCAAGGCAAAGATACGCGCTCATATGGGCCTCTACGCGAGGGTAAAGGGCAAGGCCAGGGGCCATGACGGGTGGTTGCCCCGGGCCGGTGCTTTCTTTTTCTGACCGGCTATCGAATCCAGAAAAAATCAATGCCTTCGCTTTGTTCGATAGTATCGAATTCGTGATGGTCACACGTGACAATAGCGGCGTTATGGACAGCGGCGGTTGACCTTCTCGGCCAGCTCTGGGGATTTCTTCTGGATAGCTTCAGCTCTCTGCACAGCGCCTTTGTTTACTTCCAGCGTAATGGACTTCAATTCACGATTTTTGTGAGTCTTGGCCTTCCCATTGTCCAGTGGTGGCACAATCTGTTCCACCACCGGTTTCCTTCCGAGCTTCCCATCAACGCCCCTGCGCAAATTCGCCGCCTCGGCCCTCGCCCTGTTCGTCCCTCGTAATCTTAGCCAGCGCCGCGTAGACGCTCACAGAGGGGTATCTTCAACCCGGCAGGGCATTTCACACCAAGGCAAAGATACGCGCTCATATGGGCCTCTACGCGGGGATAAAATGATAAGGCCAGGGGCGATGCGGCTAGTTGCCCCTGGCTGGGATGTGATTTGCTTGTGGGCTGGCGAAGTCCGTTCATACGACTTTTTCTTTGATAGAAGCGCTGGGAACCTCAGCTAAACCGAGACGGATTAAAGCGTCTTTATACCTCCGTGACGTATCGGCTCGCCGTTCGTCGGGAGTAGCGTCCTTCAGGCGCTCATATTCCCACTCACGAATCTTGTGAATGTCATCGATGGTAAAATCTGGGCTAATTTCGGGTTTTGGATTCTCATGTATCATCTTCCACGCCTCCCTCAATAAGAATTGTCGGAGTGCAAATAAACATTTCCTTGTATCCTGACAGGGCATTCACGCCCTTTACGCCCGCCATTGTTTTTAAATTAACAAGATGTTTAAAATTCCATGACACAACAACATCACAGTTGTAAACACAGGCATACGCAATATGTTGACAATCGTTGAAACTAGCCTTCTTCAAAACCTTGGCGTCAATGTATTG
>JAIROA010000075.1 GCA_031257775.1 Synergistaceae bacterium | reverse complement strand
CGGAAAATTCAGCAGGGGATTTCCGATATCCGGGCTTGACAAAAAAGCACAAGGCGCGCATGTCTATCACGCTGGCACGACGCGCGGGGACAATAAAGAGATCCTGACGGCAGGAGGGCGCGTTCTCTCCGTCGTAGGAGTAGGGGACACGTTCGCGGAAGCGAAGGCAAAGGCTTATGAAATGGCTGGCGCCATAAGCTTCGAAGGCGCGCACTACAGAAAAGACATCGGATGGAGCGAGGGCTGATGCGAATGGACAGCGGGATCAAAGGACCGGTTATCGGAATCATAACGGGCTCGTCGTCAGATCTTGGGACGGCTTCTAAAGCCGCCGAAATACTGACGGAGTTCGGAGTCGCGTTCGAGGCCGGCATAGCGTCGGCCCACCGCACCCCGGAGGACGTCTTGCGGTACGCGTCCGGGGCAAGAAGCAGGGGGCTCAAGGTCATCATAGCGATGGCTGGGATGTCCGCCGCGCTCCCCGGAGTGATCGCCTCGCACACGACGCTCCCCGTCATAGGCGTCCCGATAGCGTCCGGGCCCCTCCGCGGAGCGGACGCGCTTATGTCCGTCGCGCAGATGCCGCCTGGGGTGCCGGTGGCGAGCATGGGCATAGACGGGGCAAAAAACGCGGCTCTCCTTGCACTGCGGATACTGGCGCTCTCGGACGAAGATCTTGCGCGGAAGCTGGAGGCATGGTCACGGAAGGCTTCTGACGCGGTGCGCGCTAGCCGGGAAAAAATAACCGGAATGCCCCCTGTCCCGTCAGACGCGTTCATGGAGAATTGATTGTGGCGCCGGCATCTTTATGTTGTTATAATAAAGCCACCGTATCGGAGGGGAGAGACTAAGATGCTTGCAAGACATGGGTTTAAGCTGTTTTTGGCGTTTTTTTTGTCATTCATGTTTACAGGTGCGCCAGCGCCGGTTTTTTTCGCGCGTCCGACCTCCGCCGCGCCGTTTTCCGATCAGTACGTCCCTGCCGTTAAGGCAACGGTTGAAAAGATAAGCCCGTCCGCCTGGGTGGAGAGAAGCGGAAGGCGCTTTGAGCTTGGGGCGGGCTCGAGGATTCAGGATTTCGATTCAGTGATCACGGGGGACGGCGCGTCAGTCACGCTTAAGTTCATAGACGGCACGGTCATCGAGCTTGCGCCATACAGCGAGCTTGCCATCCTGGACGTCTCCCACGCTCCCAAGTCGTCGCGATTTTCCGTTTCGCTGGCAAGGGGAGGGGCGCTGGTGAACACTGGGGGCATCGGCCTCAGAAACTCGGAGGGCGTCAGCATCGCCACGCCGAAAGGCATCGTGAAGGCAAACGACGCGGTGGTCTGGATCCTCCTCGCGGGCGGCGAGGAGGTCGTGAGGATCGAGGACATGACGAGAGGCCCCAGGGTATCGGTATATAACTCCACGACCTCGAATCTCATGGTCGCCACGTCGTCGCGCTACGGCATAGTGACGGACGTGGCAAACGTCATGCACACGGTGGAGCTTGCGCCAAAATGAGCCGCCACGATTCCGCGGGCATCCTTCTTGGGGAAGGGGAGCGCATGATCTGCCGGACAGGCAGACACCCGGCATCGTTGCTGCCATTTGCTGCCATTGCCCTTTTGCTTCTTGTCCCGACATACGGAATATCGCTCATCCTGCTTATCCCTCCTCTGGTTCAGATGAAAACCTGCAGTTATGCCGTCACAAACAAGAGAATCCTCGTCAAGAACGGGATGTTCGGGCGCAACTTAGTTGAAATCCAGCTTGGCGATATTTTTGAGGCAAGCATAGGCGAAAGCCCGGTTGGCGCAAGGTTCGGAATGGGAAGGATAGAATTCAGGAAGGGACAGGAGACTATCCGCTTCAAGGAAATAAAAAACCCTCGGGCCTTCATGTCCTCCGTTATGAGAGTGAGAATGGAGGCGTCTGCCTGACAAATTCGTTTGCGTTCTAGCCCCCGAGGTAGGCTTCCTTGACCTTGGGGTTTGCCAGAAGCTCGCCCCCCGTTCCCTGGATCGTGATGCTGCCTACCTCCAGCACATACGCTTTTGCGGCTATTTTGAGCGCGGCAAGGGCGTTTTGCTCCACAAGGAGTATCGTGCGGCCCTCCGTGTTTATAGTCTTTATGATCTCGAACACTTCGTCCACGAGAATGGGGGCAAGCCCAAGGGAGGGCTCGTCCAGCATCAGAAGCTCCGGGCTGCTCATGAGAGAGCGCCCCACGGCAAGCATCTGCTGCTCCCCGCCGGACAGGGTGCCGCCTTTTTGCCTGCGGCGTTCCTTTAGGCGAGGAAAGAGCGAGTAGGCATATTCCATGTTCTCTGAAATCTGGGCCTTGTCGGAGAGCGTATAAGCGCCAAGGAGAAGGTTTTCCTCGGTGGTGAGGTGAGGGAGTATCCTGCGTCCCTCCGGCGAGATCGCGATGCCCTGCCTTACCATCGCCTCAGGCTGTTTCCCGAGAAGCTGAGTGACGCGGCCATCCTTTCCCGTGAAGGCTATGCTTCCGCCGCATCCCTTGACGAGGCCCGCTATCGCGCGGATCGTGCTGCTCTTGCCGGCACCGTTCGCGCCGATTAAGGTTACTATCTCCCCGCGGTTTATGGACACGTCTATTCCCTTGACGGCGTTTATGCTGCCGTACCAGACAGTGAGGTTCTTTATCTCAAGCATTGGCTGCTTCCTTTCCAAGATATGCCTCTATTACTTTGTGGTTCCTTTTAATTTCCTCCGGCTTGCCGTCGGCTATCAACTGCCCCTGATCCAGCACCCAGATATGCTCACAGACGCCCATGACGACCTTCATGTCATGTTCGATCAGGAGTATCGAAAGGTCGTACTCGTCGCGGAGGCTGCGTATGAAATTCAAAAGCTCCGCGGACTCCTGAGGGTTCATTCCGGCGGCAGGTTCGTCAAGGAGCAGAAATTCCGGCTTCGTGGCAAGAGCCCTCGCTATCTCCAGCCGCCGCTGGGCGCCGTAAGGAAGCGACGACGCGGGGGCGTAAGCGTAACCGCCCAGGCCAAGCCTTTCCAGCAAGCGCATAGCATTCTCGCGGATCTCCTCTTCCTCGCGGGCCGCGCCTGGGAACGTAAAGGGCACGATGTTCATCCACCAGCGCCCCTTCTGGCGGACATGGCTTCCTATCATGACGTTTTGGATCGCAGTCTCGTTTCCGAAGAGACGGATGTTCTGGAACGTCCTTGCAAGGCCCGCATGGCAGACCTTGTGCGGAGGCAGGCCCGTGATGCTGCCAACGCTGCCGTCGCGCCTGCGGAACTCCACGTAACCCCCATTAGGCCTGTAAAAACCCGTTATCACGTTAAAGACCGACGTCTTGCCGGCCCCGTTCGGCCCGATGAGGCCTGTGATCCCCCTTCTTGCCACGCTCATGGTGAGGCCGTTCACGGCGACAAGCCCGCCGAATTGTATCGTTATTCCGTGCAGCCGGATCGCGAAATCGCCGTCTTCGCTCATTGCGTCCCGCCCCTCTTCCCGTCCCTCAAGAGCCAGCCCCAGGAAAATTCCCTCATGCCCATGATGCCTTCCCTGCGGAAAATTATCACGGCTATCAGCAGCACCGAGAATATGACCATCCTCATCCCCGGTATGCCAGGGATGTTCAAAGAGCCTATCGTGATCGGGTTTTCGACGAATCTCAGCCATTCCAGCATTGTCGTGACCAGCACCGCCCCTACGACGCTGCCCGTGATCGAGCCCAGGCCGCCTACGACTACGATCATTAGCAGACTGTACGTCTGGGTTATCATGAACATCTTCGGGTCAATCGTCGTGATGAGGTTGCCCATGAGCGCCCCGCCCACCCCTCCGCCGAAACAGCCTAGGGTGAAGACGAGGACTCGGGTTTTGAGCGTGTCGATACCCATCGTCTTTGCCGCCACCTCATCATCGCGCACCGCCCGGATCACGTTTCCGAAGTTGCTCCGCATCAGCCTGGTCATGCAGAGGAGCATAACGGCCAGGCAACCGTAACTCATGAGTAGGCTCGCGTGAGGAGGTATGCCCTTGAGGCCTAAAGGCCCGTTCGTGATCGGTGTCAGATTCGTAATGAGTATGCGGATTATTTCGGAAAAGCCGAGAGTGGCTATTCCAAGATAGTCGCCGCCAAGGCGCAGCACCGGTATCGAGACGAGGCAGCCGAAGATCGCCGACACGATGCCAGCCGCCAGGAGCGATGCCAGAAACGGCGCCCGCATGTCCCTCACCCATGGGGCAATCGGATCGAGTATCCACATTATCTGCTTCTGATCGGGAGTGATTATGAGGATTGCCGAGACATACGCCCCTATTGCCATGAACCCCGCGTGCCCCAGGGAAAACATGCCGCCCATCCCGTAAATCAGGTTGAGGCTGAGGCCCAGGATCGCGTTGATGGCTATCAGGTTGATTATCCTTATCTTGTACGCGTCGATGTATCCGGGGGCCTGCCAGAGAAGAAGAGCGATCGCCGCACCCGCGCACAGGGTCAGGATGTTGTTCCGGCGCGCATGGCCCGCGTTGACAGGCGCTATCATATCTTATCCTCCAGCTTTTCTCCCATCAGGCCTGTCGGCTTGACGAGCAGAATGACGACGAGCAGAAGGAACGCGAACGCGTCACGATACCCGGAAAGCCTTGGGAAAAACGCGACGGACATGATCTCGACGAAGCCCAAAGACAGCCCGCCCAGCATCGCGCCCGGGACAGAGCCGATCCCGCCGAAAACGGCGGCAATAAAGGCCTTAAAGCCTGGCATTATTCCCATAAATGGCTCTACCCTCGGGTAACGGAGCGCCCACATGATGCCGGCTATCGCCGCGAGCCCGGAGCCGATCGCGAAGGCCATAGCGATGATTCTGTCCACGGAGACGCCCATGAGCCTCGTGGTCTCGATGTCAAACGAGATGGAGCGCATCGCGAGCCCGGATTTCGTCCTGTAGATCATCCACAATAATGCCGCCACTATGATGAACGAGATCGCGGGGACCATGATCGCGAGCGGGACAAGGCGTATCCCCCCCAGCGAAAACGCCTCCATCAGAAGAGGCGGCTGGACGACAGGGCGCGGCATTCCGGAGAATACGACGACGGCCAGGTTCTCGATGAAAAACGAAACCCCTATCGCGCTGATGAGGGCAGAAATGCGGGGGGCGCCGCGGAGAGGGCGGTACGCGACGCGGTCGACGAGAAGGCCGCAGACGATGGTGCCGCTGACCGCGATGAACGCGCCCAATGCCCACGGAAGCTTGTACTGAACGGTGGCAAAGAAGACGAAATACGCTCCGAGCATGAATATGTCGCCGTGCGCGAAGTTTATGAGCCGAAGTATGCCGTACACCATCGTATACCCTATCGCGATCAGTCCATAAAGCGATCCAAGGCCAAGCGCGTTTATAAAGTGCTGCATGAACATGTTTGCGTCCAAACAAACTCCCCCAATTTAAAAAAGCGACGAGGAAACGCGCGCTCCCCGCCGCCTCGGTTATCCCGTTATTCCAATGAGGAGCTACTCCGGTATGACCGTGCCGACGAATTCCTTCTTGGCATTCCTTATCTCAAGCACGCCGATGTCTTTCTGCGGGTTATGGTCGCTGTCGAGCGTCGTGACCCCCGTGACTGTCGGCAGATCCTTCGTCTTTTCGAGCGCGTCGCGGATCTTCTCGGGATCCGCGCTGCCAGCCCGATTTATCGCGTCCACCGCCAGGAGGAACGCGTCATAACCGAGCGCGGCGTTGCCGTTAGGCGCCTTGCCCGGGAAAGCCTTGTTCCAGTTCTCAGTGAACTTCTTTGCGACCGGGTTCATGTCCTTCATATCAGGCGCGTACGCGAAGCCCGTGTAGAGGAAGCCTTCTATGGCGTCGCCGCCCAGCGTCACCATCTCCGGGTTGTCCATCGCGTCGCCGCCCATGAAACGGAACGTCGCGCCAAGCTCTCTGGCCTGTTTAAGAACGATAGCGCCCTCAGCGAAGTAGGCAGGAAGGAACACGATGTCGGGCTTCTTGGAGATTATCTCGGTGAGCTGCGCCGTGAAGTCCTGGTCGCCTGACTGATAGCGCATGTCGGAGACTATCTCGCCGCCCTGTTTCGTGTAGGACTGCTTGAAGAAGTTAGCGAGCCCGACTGCGTAGTCGTTCGCCACGTCCACAAGAAGCGCCGCCTTTTTCAATCCGAGGTTCTTATACGCGTAAGTGGCCGCGCCCGCGCCCTGAAGGGGATCGATGAAGCAGACGCGGAAGTAATACCGCTTGCCCTGGGTGACGAGCGGATTAGTGCAGGAAGTGCCTATGACGGGGACTTTCGCGACCTCAGCCACTTCCCCGCCAGCTATCGCCAGGCTGGAGCCATACGTCCCTATTATGACGCTCACCTTGTCCCTGTTAATGAGACGCGTGACCGCGTTCGCGGCTTCGACCTTGTCGGACTTGTTGTCAACGACCACCAGCTCGATTTTCTTGCCAAGAACCTCCGGGAACTCCTTCAGCGCGAGCTGAACGCCCTCCAGCTCAAGCTGGCCGCCAAAAGCGTTCTGTCCCGTAAGGCAATTGAAGAAGCCCACCTTGATGACATCGTCCGCCGCGAAAGCCGAAGAGGAAACTACGATGCAAATTAACAGTGACAGCAGGAACTTACGCATATCCAACCACTCCTTATAAAGTTTTTATACGATAAAGCCGCAAAAGCAAAAACGAAAGAATTAAGGAAGCGCTGATTAATTCGCCTGAACGACATTTCGACGTTTAAGAGCCCAGGCGTTGCCGGGGGTTTAAATCTTCACCCTTTAGGCCCATAACGATAAATCAGCCTTTCCTTAAGGATATGAGCGTTTATATAGCTGATCTTGGTACCACTGAGCACTTTAATTTTATATCATTCCTGGCCTTTAAGTCAAATAGAACGGAGAAGCGCTGTCTTGTCTTAGGTTCGCCCCTACGATGGCAAATCCGAAAAACTGGACAGCGGGCCCTCGAAGGTCTTTATCCTTTGCCTGCTTATCATGAGCAATCTGTCTCCCACCCTTTCGGCAAGCCTGCGGTCGTGAGTCACGAGCAGGAGCGTCCCCTTCCACGCCATAAGAAGATCCTCAAGGGCTTCGGCGGCATATAGGTCTATATGATTAGTCGGCTCGTCCAGGACAAGCGTGTTGAGCCTCGACGCGAAGAGCGCCGCGAAGACGACCTTGGCGCGCTCGCCTCCGGAAAGCAGGGCGCATTTTTTATGCACGGCGCCGCCCTTGAGCCAGAGGCGGGCAAGAATGGTCCGCACCTCGTGTTCGGGAAGATCTGAATTCTTCCTTGCGTTCTCCAGTATCGTCCGCGATAGGTCGACTGTTTCGTGACTCTGCCCGAAATAGCCGATTTTTGCGCCCGGCGCTATCTTCACCCTTGGATCGCCTTTCGCTATCATATCCAGAAGAGTCGTCTTTCCGCTGCCATTCGGGCCGAGCAGCACGGTGCGCTTTCCAGTCCGCACCTCAAAGGCGGCGTCCTCCAGAATGACCCTGCCGCCAAAAGCGACCGAAAGCCCCGACGCCCTTATCACAGCGTGCGACGCTACGAGTGACGAGATGCCAAGCGCCATCTTTATCTCCGGCAAGCTGGAGGGCCGCTCCTTTTTTTCAAGCATCGAAGCGCGTTTTGATATCGCCTTTGCGCTTGCCCTGACGGCGGTCTGGCCCCTTTCGCCCTTTCCAGGG
Source organism: Synergistaceae bacterium (assembly GCA_031257775.1). Taxonomy (GTDB): domain Bacteria; phylum Synergistota; class Synergistia; order Synergistales; family Synergistaceae; genus JAIRNC01. The sequence continues at coordinate 15,577 of JAIROA010000075.1, read as the reverse complement.
TCTATCCGCGCTTCCGATGGCGACATTCGCGAGGGCGGCTTCAGGCATCTCTTGGAGCGTTCGTTCGCCTTGCGCGCGGCTTCTCTGAGGCGCTTTTCCTCGCGCCGGTACTCCTCATACTCGAACGCGGCGAAATCGCGCTCACGGGCGCGCTGGACTATCCATGCCGAGTAATTGCCCGGGAAGGACCTCACCCGTCCGGCCTCTATCTCCCATATATCGCCGCACACGGCATCAAGAAGCGACCTGTCGTGCGAGACAAGAACCAGAGCGCCGGAAAACGCGAGCAGTTCCCTTTGGAGGGACTCTATCCCTTCCATGTCGAGATTAGTGGTTGGCTCGTCCGCGAAGAGGATATCCGGCCGCGCCGCAAAGGCGGCGTCTATGGCGGCCCTCGTCAGTTCTCCACCGCTTGGTCTCTCTGACAGGGGACGGAGCGAAAGGGAACGCCCGAAACGCTCTTTTGATGGCACGGCGCCTCCACCGCATAACAAGCGTGTATCAAAGTCCTGTCTTATGACTGATATTATCCCGCGCCTGTCTATCGCGCCGCCGTCCGGCTCAATATCGCCCGCGAGTATCGAAAGCAGCGTGGACTTTCCGGCCCCGTTCTGCCCGACAAGCCCGATTTTCGACCCGCCGTAAAGGGCAAGCGAATCTACGTCCAGGATCACACGATCGCCGTAACTCTTTTGAAGCTTGACCGCTCTCAGCAAGAAAGAAGAACTCAAAAAAACACCCCCCATGACCGAAACGTCTCCGTCTCGTCCGGGGGCTGTGTTTTTTGCTTTTTTGTGTTCCGCCGATGCGTCCTTAAGAATGCTGATTTGTCGTTAGAAGCCGGACTAAGATGGCTATATGTCTTTTTACCATTAAATCAGCGATCCCGTAAATCTGCCGCAAGCCGCGCGAAGCAACAATGCTACCCGACCGGACGTCAGTATTATGCCTCGCGATATATCAATATATTAATGTGACTCCCAGATATCAGCCTATCGCCCTATTCCGTAGCGGAATGCCCGGCATAGCGGTCGAGCGGGCGCGACGAGACGGGAGTCGACAAAACCATAGATGTCGTGGGCGTCCCGAATTCGCCTACGCGGCCTATTACGGATTCAAGATGTTCCATCGAGGCTATAACGACCTTGAGCATGAATCCATAATCGCCCGACAGGCGATAAGCTTCTGTAATTTCAGGTATCTGTCCAATGATTTCGTTAGCTTCATTTATCTTGCCGGCATTTACTTCGACATCGACAAAAACTGTGATTGGAAAACCTAGCTTCTCCTGGTTTACAATAGTCTTATAGCCCTTGATATACCCTGACTCCTCCATACGGCGCACCCTTTCGGTCACGGCAGGTGACGAAAGACCCACCATTCTTCCAAGCTCGCTGAAAGAAACCCTTCCGTTTTCCTGCAAGGCCCTCAAAATCTGCCTTCCGACATTATCCAGCAACTTTTCTCCATTCATACAATTTATCCTCCCGACCGTCTTTTTTTGCGCAAAAACATCGGTTCAGCGATACAACTGCCAATTCATTGCTTTACACAGAAGAAACTCACATCCCTCGGTGCTTGCAAACGCAAGATACTATGCGCTCTTTAGTGTTTATTAATGCAATAATCCAATGCTATTTATATTAGGCAGTATACCACAACAACCTTAATTTGTCATTCCTATATTAGAAATAACAATTTCAGTAGCAGAGATTTAGCATCGACACGCATAAAAGTGAGCGATTCAACCGTTGGAATTTTTTCGTTATCGGCCATTAGCCTTATTTCAGATAGGTAAACTTAAAAATGATCTGTATGGTATAATTACAATAATTCAGTGTGGCTTATGCCATAACAAGCAGAGGGGAGGCCATTTCAATGAAAAAAATATTTTTCTCCATCATTCTTATTATGATTATAGTGTTTATCGCAAGCCCGGCCCTTTCGCATTGCGGCGGGAGGAGCAGGCATGTCTGGAGGAGCAACGGCAGCGGCGGCTATTACTGCGAGGGCGGCTATGGGCACGGTGCCGGCTGCCGCTATTAGCGATAGCGACGCGGTTTCGCGGACCCGCTCATCAATATTCAAGGGAAAACGCCGCCCGTTCGACGTGGGCGGCGTTTTCTTGCATCCCAAGGCGATCCGGGCCTAAATAATGGAATCATCCGGCGCGCGCGAAACACCCCGCAAAATCCTCGTGATAGAGGATGAGGCAAAAATCGCGGAAGCTCTTCTGGCGTACCTTAAAAGCGCCGGCTACGAGGCGTCTGCCGCGTCGGACGGTGAGTCCGGGCTTTCCGCCTTTAACAGCTTAAACCCTGATTTAGTCATCCTGGATCTCATGCTTCCCAAAATAAGCGGAGAGAAACTCTGCTCTGAGATACGCCGCGTCTCGCGCGTGCCGATCATCATGCTGACGGCAAAGACAGGGCTCGACGATAAGGTCGCCGGATTTGCGCTGGGGGCTGACGATTACGTCACGAAGCCCTTCAGCCCGAGGGAACTCTTAGCGCGAGTCGGGAGCGTGCTGCGGAGATCCGGGGCGTCGCCGCTCTTCAGCAGGATGAGCTGGAACGGCGGCGACCTGGAGATAGATCTCGAATCGAGGGAGGTCTGGAAGAGAGGACATCCGGCGGCGCTCACGCCAAACGAGTACAAAATACTGGCGCTGCTCGCAAAACACCCGAACAGGGCGTACACCCGCGAGGAGCTGATAGACGCCGCGCTCGGGGAAAATTTCGGCGGATTCGAGCGCGTCATAGACTCCCATATTAAAAACCTGCGCGGCAAGATAGAGGACGACACGGCCAATCCGCTGTATATCCTGACCGTGCGCGGCGTCGGCTACAGATTCGGCTATGGCGGCAGGACGGAAACGAAAGCGCTGAGATGAGGCTTGCCCTTAAGACGAAGCTTGTGCTGTCATACGCCGCCGTAGCGCTTTTTCTGGTCGCTTCGCTTCTGGCCGTCTCTAATCACTACCTCAGAAAACAGTTTCAGATATACGTGCTGCACAAACAGGACATGAAAAACGCCGAGATAGCCGAGGCAGTGTCAAAAAGCTACTCTGGAAGCGCAGGGCTGCCGGATGCCGCGTTTTTGAATTTCCTGGCCGGGTATGGCGACTCGCTGACGGAACAGGGGATCGCCATGATGGTCTTCGACGCTTCCGGCGCCATGATCTACTGCACGGATGAGGCCGACTGCGATCATCTTCCCGGCGCCTTGAAAAGCCCGGGCGAGCGGTGCGACGACATAGACGGGGCGTACTCGCAGGTTTCCATGGACATAACGCGCGGCGGAAGAGCCCTTGGCACGGTCCGGCTCGGCTATCACAGCCCGTTTTATTACAACGAGGGCGCACAGAGCTTTCTCAGCGCCTTCAACCGCGCATATTGGAGCATGTCGGCGTTCTTTTTTGCGGTTTCCGTCGCCATAGGGCTCACAATGGCCGGGCGCATCGCCGGCCCCATAATGGCCGTCACGGAACGCACGAGGCGCATAGCGGGCGGCCTGTATGCGCCGGAGGACTTCCCTAAAACGGGCACCTATGAGATAGACGCGCTTTCCGGGAGCGTCGATCAGCTCGCCCGGAGCCTCGAAACGCAGCTCATGCTGAAAAAAAGAATGGCAGGCGCCTACTCGCACGAGTTCCGAACGCCGCTTGCCGTGCTGCAGAGCAACCTGGAGGCGATGATCGACGGGCTGTGGCAGCCGACCCGGGAACGCCTCGAAAGCCTTCTGGCCGAAATTTGCCGCATGTCGCGCATGGTGTCGGAGGTCGACAGCCTCGTCCAGGCGGGGAATCCCGAAACGGCTCTGGACATGGCACCAACTGACCTTTCCCTTCTGGCCCGGCGCGTCTTGACGGGCTACGAGGCCGCCATAGCCTCAAAGGGGATCGCGCTTCACTTTGACGGCCGCCCGTGCCCCGTAAACGCCGACCCGGACAAGTTCAGCCAGATAATAGCAAATCTCGTGTCAAACGCGCTGAAATACACCGATCCCGGCGGCAATATATGGGTAACGGCGCATGAGGACGACGGACGTGCCCTCCTATCTGTCCGGGACGACGGCATCGGCATAGCCCCGCAAGACATGCCCTTTATATTCGAACACCTGTACAGGACGGACGAATCCCGCGCCCGCGACTCCGGCGGCAACGGCATAGGGCTCTCCGTCGCGAAAGCCATCGCGGAATCGCACGGCGGGACTATAGAGGCACAAAGCGGCCCCGGGCGAGGCGCGGCTTTTACCGTTTCCATTCCGGCGGGCAAACATGACGCGATGCCGGGGGCGGAAATCGTGATAAAATCCTCCTTATGACATCGCTGTCGCGAATCTTTGATGAAATGCTTTAGGAGGATGACGGATGGCAAACGCCTTGCAGGACAGAAGCGTCAAAAAAATTTTCCCGTTCATAGTGCTGGCGTTCGGAATAATGGGCGTGTCGACCGGCGCGATATTCGCCAGGTTTGCCGAGGCGCACCCTTTCGTGAAGTCAGCCTATAGGATTTCGATAGCCTCTCTCGTGCTATGGCCCGCCGCGATTTTGTTCAGCAGGGATGAATTCAGGAAGCTGAAAAGGCGGGATTTCGCGATCACGCTCCTGTCCGGCGCGTTTCTGGCCATTCACTTCGCGACGTGGATGACGTCTCTGGACTACACGACAGTAGCCTCCAGCGTCATGCTCGTGAATACGATCCCGATCTGGATCGTCCTCATAAACGCGGCCCTGGGCAAGGGGCTTCCCACCGCTGCTATGTGGCTCTGCATGCTTCTAGCCGTCATTGGCGCTTCCATCGTCGGGTACGGCGACATGTCGTTCGGCTCGGACGCGCTGCTGGGCGACGCGCTCGCCGTGGCCGGAGGGGTGGCAGCGGCGGCCTATATCGTCTGCGGAGGGGAGGTCCGCGCCAAACTGAGGCTTTTGCCTTACACGGCGCTCTGTTACGGAACGGCGGCGATCATTATATGGTGCGCCGTCATATTCATGAAGCTGGAAGTGACGGGCTTTTCATCCGGGACATGGCTCGCGTTCGCCGGCATGGCCCTCCTGTCGCAGATAGTCGGGCATAGCTCCTATAACTGGGCGCTTGGGTACTTCAGCACGGGCTTCGTATCGATAGGGCTGCTGGGAGAACCCATCGGCAGCGCCGTTCTCGCTTATTTTCTCTTCGGCGAATACCCTACGGGCTTAAAGCTCGTCGGGCTTGCCCTGCTTCTCGTCTCAATAGTGCTGGCCGCAAGAAGCGAGGGAGGGTAGCGGCGAGCCGGCCGGTAATTATTGCCGCATGGCACGATCGGCGTTTCCCTAAACGCGCAATTAGTTTTATACTATGCAGTAAGGGGGGAACCGCATTTGACGATTTTTTTGATAGCCTTGATTATAGCGTTTTTATGCCATCTGTTGCCAGGCCGGGGAAAGGCCGAGGCGTGCTTCGTCGTCGTGGCGGGCCGTGACGCAAGCTCAACCGGGCGCGTGCTTGTCGGGCACAACGAGGATAACAGGGGCGAGCTTATCATGAGGCATCATTACGTGAAACCCCGCGAGGGCAAGGAGACGCTTCTTTCGTTCGAGGAGGGAAGCGCGCCTGTCCCGGCAGTGTGGCCCGCCCTCGGCTTTTTCTGGACCGAAACGCTTCGCCCCGCGCCGGGCGAGCCCTTCGGGGATTCGTTCGTGAACGAGCGCGGCGTCGCCGTAGTCAGCAACACGTGCTGCAAGTCCAGGGAAGACGCCCCGGACCTTACGGACGGGGGCATAGGGTGGGGCTTGCGCCGCATAGTGGCCGAGCGGGCGCATTCGGCGCGGGATGCCGTGAGGATTGCTTCCGATCTGGTGCTGACCCATGGCTATAGGGGATCCGGGCGCTCCTATGCATTCGCCGACGCGCGGGAAGCCTGGATCTTTCAGGCAGTGAACGGCAAACATTTCGCGGCCGCGAGAGTGCCGGACGATCACGTCCTGGTCAACCCCAACCACTATTCCATAAGAAATATGCGCCTCGGCTCGCCGGACGAATTTTTAGCGTCGCCGGGGCTGATAGAGTACGCCATAAAACGCGGATGGTACGTCCCCGCCCGTCCGGGACACTACTCCGATTTCGACTTCGCGGAGGCCTATCAGCATCCGGACTACGTCATGGCCCCGATCAATGAGGCAAGGCACTCTTTCGGTCTTGCCATCGCCGCCGGGGTCAAGATAGACCTCAGCGCGAGGGGCGCGCGCCCGCCGTTTTCGGTCCGCCCGCTCGAGCCCCTCTCCATAAAAGGCGTGAGGGACACGCTGTCCTGCCACTGCGAGCGTCCGGACGACTTCAACTTTGACGGGCCGGACGGATCTGGCGAGTGGAGGACATGCCCTCACGACGGCGGCGGCATATTGCCTGACGAAAACAGACGCGACGCGTATACGAGAATCTGCAACGGCAGCAACAGAGAGAGCCTCATAGCCGATCTCCATGAAAACAGCGACGACACCGTTATCTGGTCATGCTTCGGCAACCCCTGTATCCTGCCGATGACGCCGTTTCATTTAGGCGCGCGCGCGATCCCGGAGCATTTCGCGGGGCATGGCCCTTCGGAGCTGACGCAGGAAACGGAGGAACTGACGAGGCTGCATTTCAGCGCGACAAGCGAGGACGTGAAAGCCTCGGAGTGCGAGGCGTGGAGGCTGTCGCGGAAGCTCGTCGGATGGTGCGATGAGGACTACTCGCGGAGGATTGCCGCCATTGCGGATAAAACCGCGGACCTGCGGAGAAAAATAGCGGAGTCTGAGGAAGAGGAAATGGACGGAAAACTGGAACCCGGCCGCGCGCGGACGTCCGAGATGTTCCTGCTCAAGGCTTCGGAGCAGGCCGGGTTATTCGTGGAGGCCATGCGCGATCTCATTGGGGAGGTATAAAATGCCTGTCGGCAGCGTAGTTCACGGGATAAGCCTCATGAAGGAGAAAGATATATATTTTTTCCGGGAGGGCAATCACACGAAACTCTACGAAATACTCGGCTCGCACGTCATGACCGTGGACGGGCAGAGGGGGACGCTCTTCTCTGTCTGGGCGCCGAACGCCAGAAGCGTGTCCGTCATCGGCGACTTTAACGGATGGCGGGCGGGCGATCACCCGCTTGCGGTCAGATGGGACGACTCCGGTGTCTGGGAAGGCTTCGTGCCGGGAGTCGGCAATGGGGATCTGTACAAATACAACATCGTCTCTCACCTGAACGGGCGCGAGCTGGAAAAGGGCGATCCGTTTGCCTTCTGGTGGGAGACCCCGCCCAGAAGCGCCTCATGCGTGTGGGATCTTGAAGGCTTCGAGTGGAACGACGGCGAGTGGATCGCCGGAAGGCGCGAACGCAACGCCATCGACGCCCCTCAGTCCATCTATGAGGTTCACCTTGGCTCATGGCGCCACGTCCCGGAGGAGGGCAACCGCTCGCTCTCGTATCACGAGCTTGCGGATAAGCTGGTCGAGTACGTGCTGGACACCGGCTTCACGCATGTGGAATTCCTTCCTGTCATGGAGCATCCCTTTTACGGCTCATGGGGCTACCAGATACTCGGGTACTTCGCCCCAAGCTCGCGCTTCGGCACCCCGCAGGAATTCATGGAACTGGTGGACGCGCTGCACAGGGCCGGCATCGGAGTCATCCTCGACTGGGTGCCGTCTCACTTCCCGAACGACGGCTACGGCCTCGCCAACTTCGACGGAACATGCCTCTTCGAGCACGCGGATCCGAAAAAAGGATATCATCCTGACTGGAAGAGCGGGATTTTCAACTACGGGCGCGACGAGGTGAGAAGCTTCCTCCTCTCGTCGGCGCGTTTCTGGATCGACAGGTATCACGCGGACGGGCTCCGCGTCGATGCCGTCGCCTCCATGCTCTACCTGGACTACTCGCGCAAGGAGGGGGAATGGATACCGAACCAGTACGGCGGCAAGGAGAACATAGAGGCCATAGAGTTCCTCCGCAAGATGAACGAGATACTGTACATCGACTTTGGCGGCATCCAGACGGCGGCCGAAGAATCAACGGCGTGGCCTATGGTCTCGCGCCCGGTCTACGTGGGCGGCCTTGGCTTCGGCTTCAAGTGGAACATGGGATGGATGCATGACACGCTGCACTATATGGGCATGAGCCCGATATTCAGGAAGTATCACCAGAACGAGCTCTCTTTCGGCATGTGGTACGCGTACAGCGAAAACTTCGTCCTGCCGCTGTCGCACGACGAGGTCGTGCATGGAAAGGGATCGCTCTACGGGAAAATGCCTGGGGACAGATGGCAGAAGGCGGCTAATCTAAGGGCGCTTCTGGGCTGGCAGTACGGGCATCCAGGCAAAAAGCTCCTCTTTATGGGCGGCGAGTTCGGGCAGGTGTCGGAGTGGAATCACGACGTAAGCCTGAGCTGGCACGAGCTGGACGACCAGTTCCACAGCGGGATTCTGGCCTGGGTCAGGGCATTGAACGAATTTTACAGGAATACCCCGGCGTTCTGGAAGGGCGACTTCGAGAGGTGGGGCTTCGAGTGGATCGACTGCAGCGACGCGGATTCGAGCGTGTTTTCGTTCCTCCGCCGAGATGACAAGGGGAATTCCTTTGTGTGTGTCGGGAACTTCACGCCTCTTCCCCGGCAGAATTACAAGATAGGAGTCCCGGCAGGCGGCATGTGGCGAGAGGTTTTAAACAGCGACGCTGCTGAGTTCGGCGGCAGCAACTGCGGCAACATGGGCGGCAGGGAAGCCGACGATATCGAGATGCACGGCCGCCCGCATTCCCTTAACCTGACGCTCCCGCCTCTGTCGTTCTCGGTGTTCGGGCACGCGAGCCAAGACGGGGAGAACGGGTTCTGATGGAATCCGATGGCCCTGGCATACGCGCCGCAAGATCCGACGAGGCGGAGATTCTCTCGCACATATGCTTCCGCGCCAAGTCATACTGGGAATATCCGAGGGAGCTTATGAACCACTGGCTTGAGTCATCAACGCTGTCCATAACCCCTGAAGAGATAGAGGCGAACCCTACTTACGTTGCCTACGACGGCGAGGGCGAGCTTCTTGGCTTTTACTCGCTCGGGCTTCAGGACGAGGAGTCAAGCATCCGCAATCTCTGTGTGCTGCCTGAGCTTGTCGGCGCGGGCGTCAGGACGATGCTCTTTCTGCACGCGTGCGAGATGGCCGAAGAATCCGGCGCCAGCTTCCTGACGGTCGTCTCGGATCTGCTCGAAAGCCATTTCTATAAGGAAATGGGCGCCGCGCCGGTCGGCGAGAAGATCGACCGGACTCCGGCAGGAGACAGGCTCATGACCATATTCAGGATGAACTTATAAGGGCGCCCGGATGTTTTACGAATGGCAGGAAACGGCGATAGCCGCAATAGCCGGGCAAAACGCGATCCTTTCGGCACCGACGGGAAGCGGCAAGACGTGGGTCGCGTACAGGTGGGCCGGCCTGATGGACGAAAACGGCAGCCCTGTCATGCCGAAAGAGCGCGTGATATTCACAGCCCCGATAAAAGCCCTCTCAAATGAGCGGTATCTTGATCTGCGCCGCATGGGGTTTGACGTGGGGCTCGAAACGGGGGATTTCAAAAAAAACTCAGAGGCTGCCGTTCTCTGCTGCACTCAGGAAATTTACACCCTCAAGTACGCCCATATGCCGCGTCAGCGCGTAATCATCGACGAGTTTCACTTCATATTCGCCTCATCTGAGCGGACGAGGGCTTACATTGACGGCATACGCGGGACGAGCCCCGACTCCATGATGCTCGTGATGAGCGCCACGTTCGGCGACCCGCAGACCGTGAGGAGCTACTTGGAAGAGATGGGCAGGAGGGACTTCGAGCTGTTCGAGACCCGCGAGAGGGTGACTAAGCTCGTGTTCCGGAAAAAGGGCATTCACTACTCGCGCATACATGACGCGCTCGTTTTCGTATTCTCGCGCCGGGGCGCTGACTTCACAGCGAAGCAGATAGCCCGCACGAGGAAGAAGATAGGGCGGTCCGCCAGGGCCCGTCTGCGCGAAATGGCCGAGATACTGGAGGTCGCGCGCGTTTCGGAGACAATGGTCTACGGCGTCGGGGTCTATTACGGCAGTCTTTTCCCGAAGGAAAAGCTCTTAGTCGAGATGGCGTTCCGCGAGAGGATACTGGACGTCGTGGCCGGGACGGACGCGCTGTCATTAGGCGTGAACCTCCCGGCCGAAAGCGTGATATTCGCGCAGATGGCAAAGTACGTCGACGGCCCGCTGACGCACAACGAATTTTTGCAGATGGCAGGAAGGGCCGGAAGAAAGGGCTATTTCGACACAGGCTACGTCTCATTCATTCCCAGGAGCAAGGCCGAGCACTACGACTTCGACACGGAGACGCTGTACCGCGAGGTCATGGCCTCCGAGAGCGAGCCGGCCTACATCGCGATACAGCCAGCGGTCGGGCGCTTGCTGAAAGGGCATGTGACGGAGGAGCAGGAAGCGCGGATGATAGCGGACTGTTCCCTGCCGAGGATCACCTATGAAAAGGCGCTCTCCGGCGTAAGGGATCTCCTGCTTCTGATAAACCGCGCACTGGGCCTGATAAAGGATAAGAAGGAGAGGGAAAAGCTGCGCGAGGCACTGGCGGATCTGTGGTTCGACGAGATGAGCCTTACGTGCAACTTCGCCGTAGCAAAGCTGTTCGTGACGCAGGGCGCCCCGGACGCGATGAAAGCCGCTGAGATACTGGCCCAGGAAGAGCGGAACTATCTTCAGGCACTGCTGAAGGTCAAGCGCTACGCGAACAGGATGCCGGACGGATACAAGTTCGCCAACATGCCGCGCATAGACGCCACGGTGGAGCGGATCGATGCCACAGTATTCGGCTTTGAGGAGAAAATACGCCAGCTGGATCTTACCGAAGACACCTGGTCGTTTTAATTTTGTTTATTTGGGCTTCCCTCGTTTGCTCCCCTCGCTGTCATATTGTCCTCACGCCATAGGGAACATCACATCCGCTAATTCCGATTCTAAATCAAATGAACCAAATCAACTCGTCTGTCATGAGTTGATTTGGAATTAGAATAATATATACGCGAAATTCACATGACGCGTTTCAAAACAATGGATATAGTAGAAATATTAGCCCAAGAGGCTAAATTCATAACGAGGAGTGAGCAGGAATGAAACTGGGAGACTACGTACAGAGCGGCGACTGGAAAGGCGAGAAGCACGTTCCGGTCATTGAGGCGCCGGAACATGCTTCGGCGGGAGAGGCCATCGAGGTAAAGTTCGGAGTCGGCAAGGAAATACCTCACCCAAACACGGCGGCGCACTACATCAAATGGATTAAGCTGTTCTTCGTGCCCGATGGCGGCAAATTCGCGATTGAGCTAGCCAGCGTGACGTTCGACGCGCACGGCGACAGCACGGATCCCGAAAAACCCGGGCCTGCTTTCACGGAACCATTCGCGTCCATTAAGGTAAAACTGGCCTCAAGCGGCACCCTCGTGACTTCCTCATACTGCAACATCCACGGGCTGTGGGAAAATTTCAAGACTATCAAAATCGCCTGAAGCCGGCGTTAATGGCGGAGGCGAAAGCGCATATGAACTGGCTTTTACGCTTCACCCTTCAGGCCCCTGATTTCAAATTGACCTGACTTCAAAACTGACGGGACTCCTTTGCCGGAGTCCTGTTTTTTTGCCCGCTCTCGTGGTATAGTGAATCGAAATAACGGGCCTAAAGCCGGAATCGTTAAGGGGTGAACGGGTTGATTGCTGTGAACGATGGTGCGGTTGAGCTGAAAACAAGCGTTATGGGCATGAAAGAACTGATTGCTTCTTTCCGCTTTGCCGACAGGGTCATGTCGTATTGCGCCGCTTGCCCGATATTCGGCAAAAATTGGTCATGCCCCCCGTTCGATTTCGACGTGGACGGACTTCTCGCGCGCTATGATTATGCTTACATATTCGGCATTAAGATGATCCACGGCAAACAGGCCCTGGAAGCCCATAATACCCCGAAAAGCGCGCTAAAATACTCCGTCTGGCTCATGGACAATGTAAACCTGAAACTTCTCGACATCCTTCACAGCCTCGAAGTGAAATATCCGGGCGCCAGGGGCGCGTCCGGAGGAAGCTGCAAGATATGCCGCGCATGCGCCAGGATAGACTCCCTTCCTTGCCGCTTCCCCGACAAAATGAGAAACTCGATAGAGTCGCTTGGCTTCGACGTCTCGATGATAACGAAAGAGCTTCTGGGGCTCGATCTGGTATGGATGAAAGACGGGCTTCCGCCCTATCAGGTTCTCGTGAACGCGCTCTTTACCTCTGGCCGTCACGACGAGATAATTTTTTAGCTTCCTAAATGATAGAAACGCTCGCGGTAATTCCAGCCAGGCTGCACAGCTCCAGGCTTCCCGAAAAACCCCTGCTCAAGCTCAAAGGGCGCGAACTCGTGCTTTGGGTCTTAGCGGGCGTGTCCGGAAGCAGCAAGGTTGGCAGGGTAATAGTCGCGACGGACGATCAAAGGATCGCAAGGACTGTGGAAAGCGCCGGAGGGGAAGCGATGATGACGCCGGAACTGCCCACGGGCAGCGACCGCGTAGCTTATGTGGCCAGGCGCGTTCCCTCGCGCTTCGTCCTGAACGTGCAGGGAGACGATCCTATGGTGACGGCCTCCGTCATAGACCCTATAATAGACGCGCTCGCCGCGGACAGCGGCATAAATCTTGCCGTGCTGGCCAAAAAAATCGACAACCCCGATGAGGTGGCACGTGAGTCGATAGTCAAGATGGTATTCGACCGGAATGGGCGCGCCCTTTATTTCAGCCGTTCCCCTATCCCGTTCCCGCGAAACGAGGGCGCTTGCTACTACAAGCATATCGGGCCTTACGCGTGGAGGCGCGAGGCGCTTTTCGAGTTTGCGTCATGCCCTCAGACGCCGCTTGAGCGGTGCGAGAGCCTGGAGATGCTGCGGCTGCTCGAAAATGGGCGGGCCATCAAATGCATACAGACAGAGACTGACAGCATAGAGATTGACACGCCGGACGACGTCCGGGCTTTTGAGCAATATATAGACAGGAAAGGATGATTTGAATGCCTGGATACGAGCTGTTCGACCAGGAAGAAAAAAGGCACGTGAACGAGGTAATGGAGACTGGCGTCATCACGCCGTATGGATTTTCCGCCGCCCGAAAGGGACGCTGGAAAGTGCGGGAGCTGGAGGAGGCAATCCGGGCCAGGACGGGCGCAAAGTACGTCCTCATGCTATCGGACGGAACCGCCTCTCTGACGGTGGCGCTGGCCGCAATGGGCATAGGCGCCGGGGACGACGTGATAATCCCCACGTTTACATTCGTCGCGAGCTTCGAGTCCGTGATCGCGTCAGGCGCGACGCCGATATTCGCGGATGTTGACAAGACGCTTTGCCTGTATCCGGACTCCATAAAGGCGGCGGTCACGCCAAGGACGAAAGCCGTGGTGGCCGTTCACATGTGCGGCGCTTCAGCGGCGATGGACGAGCTGTCGTCCTTCTGCCGCGAAAATCATCTTCTGCTGCTGGAGGATGCCTGTCAGGCGTTCGGTGCTTCTTACAAGGGAAGGGCGCTCGGCACGATTGGCGACGCGGGATGCTACTCGTTCGACTTCAACAAGATGGTCACGTGCGGCGAGGGCGGCGCGCTTTTGACCGACAGCGATGTTATATACAAAAAGGCCGATATGTACCACGATCACGGACATGACCACAGCAACGAGGACAGGGGAGCGGAAGGGCATCCTTTTGCCGGCTACAACTACCGCATTACGGAGCTTCACGCGGCGGTGGGGTGCGCTCAGGTCGCAAAGACCGACAGATTCCTCAAAATACAAAGGAAAAACAAAAAGATTTTCAAGGATGCGTTAGCGGATGTGCCGGATGTGGAGTTCCGCAGCCTGCCGGATCCCGAAGGCGACTGCGCCACCTTCCTATCGTTTTTCATGCCGACTGAAGATCATGCCAGAGCCGCGGCGGGAGCGCTCAAGTCCGCTGGCATAGACGGAACGTTTCACTGGTACGACAACAACTGGCACTACGTCCGCAACTGGGATCACTTCAAGAACCGCAATTTCGTCAACCCCGTGTCGGGCGATATCCTGAAGAACATGCCCGATTACTCGAAGGCAACGTTCAAGTCCGACGAGATAGTGTCCCGCTGCGTTTCCATAACGGTCAAACTGGGCTGGAGCGAAACAGAGACTGAAGAGCGGGCGGAAAAGATAGCCAAAGCCGTCCGATCCGCTCTGTGATCGCGATTTAAAATAGAGTTATCCAAATTACAGCCTATATGCTATAGTTGAGGTGATTTAACAATCGGCTATAAAATGATATGATTCACGCCAAACTTAGCCTGAGCATTAAAATAAAGAGAGGAAGGCGTTTGCCTTGCCATTCACAGGATACGTAAGATGCCCGCTGTTTTATCGTTAGGGTTTGTTTTTTTCGTCGGATCTATTGGCTTCTTTATTTTTAAGAAGCTCAAATTTCCGATTCCGGCGCTTATGGGATCTATAACCATGGCGCTGATTCTGGCTCTATCCGGACACTTCCCGTCTGTTTCCGTGGAGGGGATGACCGCGGTCTGCAAGGCGGTCATGGGCATAATGATAGGCCGCAGATTGGACAGGAACGCTATTGCCCTGTTGAGGGCAACGGTGAAACCCGCGGCATTAATATGCTTTTGGATGATCCTGCTTTCAATCACCGGAGGATTTTTGCTGGCTTTTATATCGGGGCTGCCGCTGACAACCGCAATGATAGCGTCCACCACCGGCGGCGTGAGCGAAATGGCGGTATTTGCTCTTTCTATGAATTATGACGCGGCCACTGTAACTATGATCAGCGTTAGCAGACTGATTGTAGTTTTAGGGCTAACGCCGTTGCTGGCATCAGTGTGCTCGAGGAGACAATTGCCGATTGGCGGAAGTTCTCAGCCAGAGATCAAGGATAATAGCGCCGCAAGCCCTTCGCCTATGAGTTTGGAAGAGATCTCTATCGTGGTCATTGTGGCTGCTGCCTGTGGCTTCCTGCTCGATTACCTTCACGTCCCCGCCGGTTTTATGTTAGGCGCCATGTGCGCTACAGCTTTTGTTTCGATATACACGGGACACCACTGCGGTTTGTCAAAGAAATTGACAGTAGCCGCCCAAATCGGAATAGGGGTGGCCATAGCGCGTTATTTCGGACCGGAACATGTGGCGTATCTGACAAACCCGCGGTTCCTTGCCGCGTTATTTGTCAGTGCCGCTTACACGATATCTTCAACCTTGCTGCTCGGCTATCTCATACATAGGATGACAGGGTGGAAACCTCTGACATGCCTGCTTTCCAGTTCAGCCGGAGGGATGAGCCAGATGGTGATCGTAGCGGAGGAAATGAACGCCGACTCATTAACGATCGGCGTAATGCACCTGGCCAGATATATATCCATCATCTTGAGTATGCCGTTTTTGATAAAAATCTTTTTGTAGAGGCATAATTTGGATCAGCGGACGCCGATTAATTACAGATCGTGTAAATCGCCGGGTTATCGGACGGTTAACCGATGGCCCGGCGATTTTTGTCACATG
>JAIROA010000126.1 GCA_031257775.1 Synergistaceae bacterium | reverse complement strand
CGGGATACGTCCCATTGGAATCGACCCGTTCGTGAGCGCAAGCAGCGACTTTGAAGAAATTGCCGAGCCCGGCAGCCTGCGAGAATTGCTGCCTGCTGCAGACTGCGTGTTTCTCACGCTCCCCGCGACGGACGAGACGAGTAAATTTTTCGGCCGCGCCGAGTTCGATCTCATGAAAAAAAACGCCGGTTTCGTCAACATCAGCAGGGGCAGGGTGCTCGATGCGGACGCTCTGATTCGGGCACTCGAAAGCGGCAAAATATCCGGCGCGCTGCTCGATGTTTTCGACGACGAGCCCCTGCCGGCGGACTCGCCGCTCTGGGATGCCCCTAACCTGACTATAACGCCCCACATGGGCTGCGACGACGAGGAAAACTATATACACAGGACGTTCGACATAGTGATGAAAAACCTGTGGCGGTTCCACCGCGGCGAAAGGCTAGAAAACGAAATAGACCCGGCAAAAGGGTATTGAAAGATAATAGGCTGTATGCTTTGCGGGAAGCGAAAAACTTTTCTGGAGGAATGTTAGATGGGCAAGGCAGGCTTTATTGGGCTTGGAATAATGGGAGTTCCGATGGCGAAGAACCTGATTGCGGCCGGTCATTCTCTCGTCGTGTACGATGTCGTGGACAATGCTGCCCAAAAGCTCGTCGCTGTCGGGGCTGAGAGGGGCGCGTCCCCAGCGGATGTTGCGTCGAAAGCGGATGAGGTGATCTTTACAATGCTGCCGGATTCACCTCAGGTCAGCGAGGTCGTAACGGGCAAGGACGGCATCATTCACGGTTGCAGGAAAGGGCAGATCGTGGTCGACATGAGTTCGATAGCTCCGCTTGAGAGCCGCCGACTCGGCGAGATCCTTGCCGAACGAGGCGTCGAGATGATAGACGCGCCTGTGAGCGGCGGACAGGAGAAGGCCGAAAAAGGTACGCTCGCGATCATGGCAGGCGGCAAGCGCGAGGTCTTCGACCGAGTGAAAGACGTTCTATCCAAAATGGGGGCGAGCGTCTCGCTCGTTGGAGATCTCGGCGCTGGGCAGGTCACAAAGCTCGTAAATCAGATGATCGTAGGCGTCAACATAGCGGCGATCGCCGAGGGCATGAGCCTTGCCAAGAAATCCGGAGTAGAACCGCGCAAAGTCTTTGAGGCTATCCGCAAAGGACTGGCCGGAAGCCAGTGCCTCGAGGACAAAGCGCCGAGGATGTTCGAGGGGCGCTATGACCCAGGCTTCCGTATCGCATTGCACATCAAGGACTACTGGAACGTCCTCGTGACTAGCCGCGCCGTCGGAAGCGCAGCCCCGCTCTCCGCTCAGGTAACAGAGATGATGATCGCGCTTGCGGGCGACGGCCATGACATCCTCGACCACGGCGCGCTGGGCCTCTATTATGAAAAGCTCAACGGCGTGAGCCTAAAGGAACCCGGATAAATTTAATCACAATCGTTCAACGATTAGGCAGCAGGTTTAGTGAGAAGTCGCACAATTACTCTGTCGGATTGCTTTCGCATATAGGCCTATATAGGTCTATATGTCAAAGAAAGTAAAGGCGGTTGAAAGCGCTATTCAACAGCATTCGCAACAAACATATCGGGGTAACTGTGGTACGTTTGTGTTTAACAGTTATATCGTCGGCAAATATGGCAAAAACATAGCTACCCCAAAATTAATACATATCTTTTTCCATAAAACCGTGTTAGGATTATAATAAATATATATTGATCGCAACCACAACGGAGGTTCGCAACATGAGAGAAGCTACAGACAGGGATGAATCAGCAAAGGGCGGAACAAAGCAGCGCATCGCGCCCCTTTCCATCATAAAGGGGATATTCCTTTGTTTTTTCTTTCTTGTGGCTGGTGTGGCCGCGTTCGCGTCGGTCGTCGGCGTGATAATGCTGCAGGAGATCACGCAGGATTTGCCGCCTATAGAGCAGATGAGAGGGTACGTGCCCAGCCTTACCTCTGTCGTCTACGACAGAAAGGACAGGGTGATAGCCAGGCTTTTTGAGGAAAACAGGACATGGGCCGACATCAGGCAGGTTTCCCCGTGGGCGATCAAGGCGATTTTGGCCGCGGAGGACAGCGAGTTTTACGAGCATCAGGGCATCAGGCTGAAGGCGATAGCCAGAGCCATTATCCGCGACCTCCAGTCCGGCGAGGCGCGCCAGGGAGGCAGCACTATCACCCAGCAGCTGGCGCGGATGCTCTTCCTGTCGAGAGCCCGGACGCTTCAGCGAAAGGCGAGCGAGGCGATCATCGCTATCCGCATGGAGAAGCTCTACACGAAGGATCAGATACTCGAGATGTACATAAATATGGCTTACTTCGGGCATGGGGCTTACGGAATCGGCGCGGCGTCGCAGGTTTTCTTCGGCAAAACCCCGCAGCAGCTTACGTTAGCCGAGGCTTCGATACTGGCAGGGGTGCTGCCGGCGCCGAACGCCTACACTCCCATCAGGCATCCCGACAGGGCGCGCGCGCGGCAGAATTACGTGCTTACCAGAATGGTCGAGATAGGGATGATAACCCCGGAGGAGAAAAGCCAGACTCTTTCGGCGGAGCTGACGTACGCGAGGAAAGCGGAGGCAAAGGCGAGCTTTGTCATGGAAGACGCGCCTTACTTCGTGTCTCACGTGCTGTTCAAGCATCTTCTGCCGAAGTACGGGCGCGATAAAATTTACCGTGGCGGCCTTAGGGTGCACACGACCATAGACCTCGACCTTCAGCGTCAGGCCGAGGAGGTCATATCGAAGATGAAGTTCGAGGGGGCGCTCGTGGCCCTTGACCCGAACACGGGGGAGATCCTGGCGCTTGTCGGAGGCAGGAATTTTGAGGAGAGCAAGTTCAACAGGGCGACGCAGGCCTACAGGCAGCCCGGCTCGGCGTTTAAGCCGATCGTATACGCCGCTGCCATGGAAAACGGGTTCAGGCCCGTCGATCACGCTTTAGACGCGCCGCTGCACTTCGCGAATGGATGGTCGCCCAAAAACAGCGACGTCAATTACAGGGGTGAGATAACCCTCACATCGGCGCTCGCTCAGTCAATAAACACTGTCGCCGTGAGAGTCGCGCAGGTCATAGGAGTGCCGGCGATCCGGGAACTGGCCCGCAATATGGGCATAACCACCCCGTACCTGCCTGAGGATCTTTCCATCGCGCTTGGCTCAAGCAGCCTGACGCCTCTGGAAATGGGCTCGGCGTTTTCTGTGTTCGCCAATAACGGCTACAGAGTCGAGCCATTCAGCGTAAAGGAAATAATAGACAGCAGCGGGAACTCGCTGGAGCGCAACGGTCCGAAGCTCACGAACGCGCTTTCCCCAGAGACGGCCGTCACGATGAGGTCGCTCCTAATGCAGGCCGTGAGCTGGGGGACAGGGACCCGCGCAAGGGTCGAGGGCTATCAGGTCTTCGGGAAGACCGGGACGACGAATGACTGGACGGACGTGTGGTTCGTCGGCGGGGTTCCGGATCTCGTCGTGGTCGTTTACGTCGGGAACGACAATCATAAGTCTCTTGGCAGGGCGTTCGGCGGCACCGTCGCCGCGCCGGTGTGGCAGGAATTTGTCGCGAAGGCGGTCAAGACCCTTGGCACTCCGGCAGAGTTTAAAATCGCGCCCGGCACCGGCGTCGAGTCCGTCACGATATGCCGCGCCACTGGCTTTTTAGCGACTAAATCCTGCCCGCAGAAAGCGAACATAATGATAGCTGTGGGGCAGGCGCCGCAGTCATACTGTCCGTGGCACGGAGGGGACGTCCTTACAGCCCAGAGCGATCCGAACGCGCCTCAATTGATACTGACGGCGGAAGATTCCTTGATCCGCGAAAGGTATCAGCTTGCGGCCGTATGGCCGGAGAGCGGGAAAGAGCCTGAGGAAATATTCCCGCCGATCCCGCCGCCGCTTGAGCAGGTCACTCCGCCGCCGCCGAGCTTCGTATACGATCCTTACGTGAACGACCCGTCCCCGGCATCGGATGTCGAGCAGCGTTATCAGGAGCTTCTCGATCAGTACAATATCAGGTGATGAAGGGTTCAGCCACCCTGCGGAAAAGCTCTATGGCGTAGCGGTCCGTCATGCCTGAGATCCAGTCGGACGCTTCGCGGGGCGTGAGGCCTTCCTCGCCGAGCGCCTGCTCGAACAGCGTCTCGATGACCCGTGCCACTTTCGGCTCTTCTTTCTTTACCGACTCGTGCGAGTAAACGGATATGTAAAGGTAATTCCGCAGGTTCTCGATCTGTTCCAGGAACGGCTCGCTGAACCTTATTTTCCCCTCTTTGCTGTGTAATACCACGTCGCGTACGAGCGCGTCTATCCGCGAGCCGTGCGTGTCGCCAAGGACGCGCAGGATGTCGGCAGGCACGTCGCGGAGCGCGACGAACCCGGCGCCGAGCGCGTCGTCCAGGTCGTGATTAAGGTAGGCTATGGAGTCGGATACGCGCACCACCCACGCCTCGACGGAAGATGGCGACTCGAGATTAAAGCCGTCGCGCACGTCCACTTGCCCCTTTGAGTGCTGTATGATGCCCATGCGCACCTCCCATGTGAGGTTGAGCCCCGCGCCGCTGCGTTCCAGCACGTCCACGACGCGGAGGCTCTGTTCGGCATGGTGAAAGCCGGGAAGCCCGTGCGCTACGGAAAGTTTCCGCAAAACGCGCTCCCCGGTATGCCCGAACGGGGTATGCCCGAGATCATGTCCCAATGCGATAGCCTCAGTCAGATCCTCATTCAGGCGCAGGGCGCGCGCGATCGTCCGGGCAATCTGCGCGACCTCCAGCGTGTGAGTCAGGCGCGTCCTCGTGTGATCGCTCTCAGGAAGGGAGAGAACCTGCGTCTTGTGTTTCAGGCGGCGGAAGGATTTGCTGTGTATTATTCTGTCGCGGTCACGCTGAAAGGCGGTCCGTAACGGGCAAAGCGCCTCTTCCCTGGCCCTGCCCCTGCTTTGGGCTGACGGGCACGCCCAAGGGGAGAGCCATTCCCGCTCGTGTTTCTCCCACGCCTCTCGTCCTATTACTGAATCGCTATCTTTCAAAACGAACCCTCCCGCGTGAAATCATTGCGTCATGGGAGGAATTGTAGCATGAGACAATCTGCCCGGCGCTCCGTAATAAACCGGGCTTCCCTCCCCTTTTCCGGGGAAGGCTTATTTAAAGAGTTACATGCCGTTTGCGCGTTATCGCGCGGCTATCTCCAGTTTTTTTATCACGCCGCGTCCCCTTATTATCCGCACGTCGGCGAACACTTTCGTATCGCCGTCCCTTATGGCGTCTTCAATCTCTTTGCCCGTCCCCTCCGGGACGTAATAGACGCCGAGCCCGTAATCGCATGTGAAGCTGTCAGCCCAGCTCCTGCCCGCCTTTCCCTTAAGATAGAGCCCGGGAGGGCGCTCTTCCGATATGGCGGCGACCGATGCCACGCCGTCGCTATCGAGGACAAGGCTCACGAACGTTTCGCGCCCTCGCCTGTCATAATCCCCGCTCATTCCTTCACGCCTGACGAATGAAGTGATGTCCGAGATTTTGTAATCAAGCGTGACGTAGTCCCCGCGCAGGAAATCGGTCGGGTCTACCGGAGCGGTTTCAAGCAGCGCCCTTTGCCCGAACAGCAGTATCGAATAGTTAGCGATGGGAACGTAAAGCATCGCCATGACGGGCAGGACGGCTATCGCGGCATATTTTGCCCACGTCCTCTTAAGCATCCGCATCGTCATGTCCGTCGCCTCCAGGACTGTGCGCCGAGAGCCTGTTCCATCTCCTTGAAGCCAAAGCGATCAAGAGCAGGATGACGCCGCCGGATATGAAAAAAAGCGCCCTCGACATGAATGAGAAGAACATGCCGAAGTACCACCGCGCCAGGAGGGCGCAGAACAAAAACGTCGTGAATCCGGCGCCCCTGAATCTGCGGATTATCCGATAGACGAGATAGCTTCCGAGCGCCACGCTTGAGAGGAGCGTCTCGGGAAGCAATGCCCTCTCGGCGCTCGCGCTGTACCGCCACAGGCTGTCCTGCCAGGTGAAGGGGAATGAAAGGGCAATGCCCGCGGCGCCGATTAAGAGCAGGCCTTGCCACTCCAGGTCGAAAGCGTTTAGAAACATGGCCGCCAGGGTTATGAGAACTCCGATTACGAGAACGCCGGCGACGAATGGCAGTATGCTCTCATGCCTGCTGTTTATGGCGCACATCCAGGTAAACCAGTTTAAGATAATGAAATTGCTCCAAAAAATCCTTCTGGCCGGCCCGCCCACAAAGAAGCTCCTCAGCTTCGATTCCACGCCGCCAGCCTCGTGTTCGTTCAGGCACGTCCGCCACGCGAATCCCACTAAGACCAGCATCAGGACTATCGGCGCTATCGGCCCGATCCGCACTGCCGCGTCGGTTTCAAAGTACCGCCAGGCATCCTCATATTCTATGTACGCGAGGTTTATGTAGAAAAGCGAGACTGCCTCGTACAGAATATATATCGGCATACTACGCACGATCAGGAATGTGGGCGCGAATGTCAGAAGCCAGTGGACCAAAAGTCTGCTTGCGCTCCATCCGATATGGAATGTCTGTGAAATAAGGGCAAGCCCGCCCATGAGCAAAAAGCCGGAGAGAAACATCAGCATATCGGGGGCGAGCCTGCGTCCCTTCGTTTCCAGGGCATACGCTCCCCCCGCGCATCCGAGGTAAGCGCCGATGATCATTATCACCTTCAGCAAATCCGGAATTGACCGCCAGTTTGCCGCGATAAAGCTCAGCACGCCGAGTCCTATCATTGCAATGCCGAGCAGCGGCACGATTTCCGGAAGAGTGCTTCTCGATACGTATCGCGCCATTATGCCGGCGCGCGCCTCACCTGAAATCAGGCCGTCCTCCACCCATAGGCGCGATTCCTCCGACAGGAACTTTCGCCGCGATTCGGAAATCCTGCGTTCCAAGCTAAACCCCTCCTTCTTGAGCGGCCAGGCATTGAAACCTTGATGCTCCGCCACAATATCCGCAAGGGAACAGGCCCATCTACCCCTAAAAGAGGGTGCAGGGAGCAAGCTCCCTGCCGGGCGTGGGCAGAGCCCACGACTTTTTATTTCAGCAGCCCCATGGCGGAGTGCGCCGCCGAAAGCCGCGCAACAGGCACGCGGAACGGCGAGCAGCTCACGTAGTTCAGGCCGAGCGAGTGGCAGAAGGCCACGGACGGGGGGTTCCCGCCGTGTTCCCCGCATATCCCGAGCTTTATGTCCTTTCGCGCCGAGCGGCCTTTTTCAGCCGCTATCTTCATCAGGCCGCCGACGCCGTCTCTGTCGAGGACGTGGAACGGGTTGTGCGGAAGGACGTTTTCGTCCACGTACACGCCGAGGAATTTGTTCTCCGCGTCGTCGCGGGAGTAGCCGAACGTGGTCTGCGTCAGGTCGTTCGTGCCGAAGCTGAAAAATTCGGCGAACTCCGCGATCTCGTCGGCCACCATAGCGGCGCGAGGCACTTCTATCATCGTGCCAACCTCATAACCCAGCTTCACGTTTTCCCGCTTTATAATCTCGTCAGCGATCTCCACGGCCATCTCTTTCAGCCGCTTGATCTCCTCGCGGACGCCGATTAAAGGCATCATGATCTCGGGGATCACCTTTACGCCTTTTGACGCGACCTCACAGGCTGCCGTGATTATCGCCCTTATCTGCATCTCGTAAATCTCCGGATACACTATGCCAAGGCGGCAGCCCCGGAAGCCGAGCATGGGGTTTGCCTCGTGCAGCTCGTAAGCGCGGGCCATCTCGGCTTTGATAACCTGAGCCTGATGGCTGTCAGGATCAATGGAGGCAAGCTCGCGCTCAAACTCCGGTATCTTGGGCAGGAACTCGTGAAGCGGCGGGTCGAGCAGGCGTATCGTCACGGGATATCCGTCCATCGCCTCGAATATGCCTATGAAATCATCGCGCTGCATCGATTCCAGCGAGGATAAAGCCGCGACTCGCTCTTCTTTTGTGGAGGCTATGACCATCTTCTGCATGGAGGGCAGGCGGTCCGCCGCCATGAACATATGCTCGGTGCGGCACAATCCTACCCCCACGGCGCCGAATTCCCTGGCGCGGCGGGCATCCTCCGGCGTGTCCGCGTTTGCCCAGACCTCAAGCTTCGCCTCCTTGTCCGCCATTTCGAGCAGGGCCCTGAAGTCATCAGAGAACTCAGGCTCTATCAAGGCCATTTTGCCAATGATCACGTTGCCCTGAGAGCCGTCGAGCGAGATGAAGTCGCCTTTGCGGACGGTCACGTCTCCCACGGTGAACTTCTGAGCATCGAGGTTGATCTTGACGCTCTCCGCGCCGGAAACGCACGGTTTGCCCATTCCGCGCGCGACGACGGCCGCGTGGCTCGTCATGCCGCCGTGGCTCGTGAGGACGCCTTTAGCGGCGAAAAGGCCGTGAATGTCGTCAGGCGTGGTCTCTGGGCGCACGAGGATTACGGGGCTGTCCTTGCCCGACGCGGCCGCTTCGTCGGCGTCGAATACCACGCGCCCGACGGCGGCGCCGGGAGAAGCGGGGAGGCCTTTCGCCAGAACCTCGTACTTCGCGGACGGGTCTATCTGCGGGTGCAGGAGCTGCTCAACCTGATCCGGGGCGAGGCGCGACACAGCCGTGCGCGAGTCTATGAGCTTTTCCCTGTGCATGTCCATCGCTATCCTGACCGCCGCCGCGGCAGTGCGCTTTCCGCTGCGGGTCTGGAGAATATGGAGCTTGCCGCGCTCGACAGTGAACTCGATGTCCTGCATGTCCTTGTAGTGAGTCTCAAGGAGGCTCGCTATGCGCGCAAATTCCTTATAGACTTCAGGCATGACGTTCTCCAGCTCCGCTATGGGGCTTGGCGTCCTGATTCCGGCCACGACGTCCTCGCCCTGCGCGTTCATCAGGTACTCGCCGTAGAGCTTGTTTTCGCCGGTGGAGGGATTCCGCGTGAAGCAGACGCCGGTCCCGCAGTCGTCGCCTAAGTTGCCGAAGACCATGGACAGCACGTTTACCGCCGTCCCGAGGTCGCCGGAGATGCCGTGTATCTTGCGGTATGTATTGGCACGCGGCGTGTTCCAGCTGCGGAAAACCGCGTCTATGGCAAGACGGAGCTGTTTTTCCGGATCCTGTGGGAATTCGGCGCCGGATGCCCTGACTATCGCCTCATACTCCCCGATGAGTTTTTTGAGGGAGTCAGCCGGAATCTGGTGATCGAACTCGACGCCAAGCGCCCCTCTGAGATCTCGCAGCTTTTCCTCGAAGAGGTCGACGCTCACGCCAAGCACCACGTCGGAGAACATCTGAATGAAACGCCTGTAGCTGTCGTAGGCGAAACGGGCATCGCCGGACACCTTTGCCAGAACCTCGACCGTCTTGTCGTTTAAGCCAAGGTTCAGGATGGTATCCATCATGCCGGGCATAGAAACCGGAGCCCCTGAGCGGACCGAGACGAGAAGAGGGTTATCGAGGCTGCCGAACTTCTTTCCGGCTGCCGATTCGACGCGCGCGACCGCGGCAGTGACGTCCGGCCATACCTCGTCCAATAGGTTCTCGCCCTGCGTCCAGTAAGCCTTGCACGCGTCGGTGGTGATAATGAAGCCTGGGGGTACGGGAAGGCCAATCTTGCTCATCTGAGCAAGATTGGCACCCTTGCCGCCTAAAAGCGCCCTCATGCTGGCATCGCCTTCGTGAAAATCGTAGACATACTTTTTTTGCGCCATTTACCCTGTTGCCTCCTTTGAGTTTGTGTCTGTGTAAACGGCATAGCTGTACTTCACAAACCGTATCCATGCCGAAAGAGCGCGCGGAATATAATTATTATGTATTTAATGGCCCTACCCGATCCCGTTGTTTAAATAATTTTGAACGAAGGCACTGTAAGCAACCGCAGCTCAAATTATTTAACCAGCGGTTTCCGCAACTACGGAAAAATTATAACGCAAAAGCGTCATTATTAGTATACGCCGGCCAAGGTAAACAATCCCGTCATATGCAGTATGGGCGTGATGCACCACATTATTTAATATTGTCTGCCTGATAGTTTATGAGGCTCATTGCCGGAGTTTAATAGATTATGGAGTTAAATGCCTCATTTTGAAAACACACCCTGAATAACTATGAAATTCAAAATTAGAATGTATTTAAAACATATCCTATAACAGGGGTGATTTATATTCCATGAAAACGAGCTTCGGAGGGAGGCTTTTTCGTCGTCGGCAGTTGTCTTGTTTTCTTGCGCCTCATTCATGTTGAGGTAATTTTTATGTGAAATTTCGTCAATTCGGGATTATGGGCAGAGAAGGGGGAAAAAATGGCTATCTACGGCTACGCACGTGTATCCAGCGCGGAACAAAACGAAGACAGGCAATTGCTCGCCATGCAAAATCTTGGCACATCCTTGACGCGTATATTCACGGATAAGCAATCGGGCAAGGATTTTAACCGTCCCGCTTATATCGAACTGCTCAATGCTCTGAACGCTGGAGATTTACTGTATATCGTGAGCATAGACAGGCTTGGGCGCAATTATGACGAGATAAGGGAGCAGTGGCGAATCTTGACGAAAGAGCGCGGCATCGACATTGCCGTGATAGATATGCCGCTCCTTGATACCCGCCGAGGGAAAGATTTAATGGGAACGTTTATCGCTGACCTTGTTCTGCAAATCCTTTCATTTGTGGCGCAAAACGAACGTGAAAACATCCGCAAAAGACAGGCTGAAGGAATTGCGGCCGCCAAAGCGCGGGGCATCAGTTTCGGCCGTCCTGTCAAAAAGCCTCCAGAAAACTTCGGCTTTCTTATCAGACAATGGGAACGCGGAAATCTTCCCATTACGGAATTGCTTTCTCAATCAGGCTTGAAAGAAGCCACCTTTTACAGGCGTTTGCGGGAACTTCGGCTCACGAGGAAAAAATAACTTTCTATCAAAACGTGTACCTTTTGACAGGCATTCTCACTTCAAAAATTCTATCACAACATCCCTCAAAATAGTATAGAAATAACTTATTTACATCGATGCTTGATGTTTTTAGTAAATTTTCGCAGTAATCAATGATTGCGCATAACCCCACCACACTTTTATCAAAAAGTACACCTTTTGACAGATGAATAAAAATATCGAAGTGACTCAGCGATTTTGAAAGAGGAGAGGGGGGAAGGTATATTAAAATGTTTGCCCGGCTGGTGACAGGAATGGCCCGGTTGGTGGCTGGGGTTGTGCGGCTGGTGGTGACGCTGTTGTTGCTGATATTGATGCTGATACTGATGGCTGTAGTGACGGCTCAGAGAGATGTACTGGGATGGCGGTTGGCGACTGGACTGATTGTCTTCTTGATGCTCTTCTTTATTCTGTACATGGCAACAGCGATGTTTTTGCGGGACCGACGTTTGAAGCGTCAACAGGATATCGATATCCTGAAAACCGATGTAAACAAGATAGACGACGAAGCCGCATGGTTAGCGAAGAAATATAAGAAAAAGTAGGATATCGGGTGGGCTGTTCAAAAAATCATAACGTAAAAAGGAGAAAAAGATGAGCATTTTGGAAAGATTCGGCACCATTATGAGGGCCAACATCAACGCGCTTCTCGACAAATGCGAGGATTCGGCGAAAATGATCGACCAATACCTGATCGATTTGATCGTGGCGTAACGACGTTTTGGCAAGCGCAAAGGCACTTACCACGCGGGTACATCACCATCGTCATGAGTTCGTTTCAGCCTAACGGCGCGATGGCCCCTCGCAAAGAGTACTTGTGTGGTCTATTAATCTTAAGTAATTAACATTATGAAGTAAAAAACTTTTGTGGAGGAATGGGAAATGAAGAAGTTTGTGCGTGTTTTGGTATTTGCGGCAATAGCGTTGTGCCTTATAGCCTCGGCACCGGTTGAGGTTTCAGCGGTTACTAAAGTTTTTGGTATGTTCGTCGTAGATTTGCCAGATGGATGGGAAGCTAGCGTAAGGGCACCTGATGATGTTTTGTTTGTCAATACCAGTTTGCCGTTTAATCCGGTGCAGGTGATGTTCTATGAGAGAGGGTCAACCTCATCGTTCAACAGCTTTGTCGATGCCTTGAGCGACCAACTTGGTGAAGAGCCAGTGAAGCGTACGTCTTCGAGCGCGTCATGGCGTGAAAGTTATAAAAACGATCGTGGCGTAACGACGTTTTGGCAAGCGCAAAGGCACT
>JAIROA010000107.1 GCA_031257775.1 Synergistaceae bacterium | reverse complement strand
CCAAGAGCGGAAAGCGAGGCCAGGTGTTCCTCGTCGTCGTAGGCCGTTATCGCGACGAATTTCGTGACGAGGCCCGCGTTCTTGAGGTGTTTCACGACCTGCCCGCCGTCCATCTTGGGCATGTTGATGTCCAGAAGCACAATATCCGGCACAGTCGCGAGAATCATGTCCACAGCTTCCGCGCCATCCTTGGCCTCGCCGACCACCTCAATGTCGCTCTCCAGCTCGAGGAGCCTCCTGAGCCCCTCCCTGAACAAACGGTGATCGTCGGCGATAGCTACCCTGATCTTATTCATTGCCATCCCCTCCCATAGGCACCTTGATCGTTATGTCCGTTCCCTTACCTATGCTGCTCGCGATCTTCAGCTTCCCTCTCGCGAACTGAACCCTTTCCGCGATATTGGACAATCCGAACGAGCCTCTTTCCGTCGCGGCCGCGCTTTCCGTCTCTATATCGAAGCCGGATCCGTCGTCCTTGATCGAAAGAAGGAGTTCTTTATCCGTGTACTCGTACTTCACGGTTATCTTCTTGGCGCCCCCGTGCCTCAGGGCGTTGGAAGCCGCTTCCTGCACGATGCGGAAAAGATTGGAGCGGATGACGGACGGGAATTGATCATCCTCTTGCGTGAGCTGGACCCTGAAATCAATCCCATGCCTCTCCCTGTAGCCTTCGGCAAGGCGCTTTATCGCGCCGCCAAGGCCCTTTTCGAGCCCCAGCGGCTGAAGCTGTATCAAAAAGCCCCTGAAATCCCCTAAAGCCTCGCGCTGCTGCTCCTTGACCCTCTCTATTTCTTCCTTCAGCGCCGACATGTCGCCCTTCGCGGCCACGCGTTCCAGATATTCCAGCGACAGTATGGACGCGGCGAACTGCTGAATCGGTCCGTCATGTATCTCGCGGGAGAGGCGTTTGTTCTCCCTTTCCACGAACTGGAGCGCCTTAGCGACGTTAGCGGCGCTTCCTACCGTGCCGGCCGCCATGGTCGAGTCAAGCCTGTTTTTCAGTATCTCCACAGCGAGGCGGAGCTTGCCCATCGTGTTCGTGCTGTGGCCCATTATGCGCTCCATCCGCACTTTCTCGCGCTCGAGATCGTCCCTGCGCCGCCTGAGATATCGCTCGCGCTCCTCAAACGTCGCCCGCAGATGCATGTAGCGCTCCGCCTCGGCGTAAACCCTTGCCTGCAAATCGTAATCGTCCGTCATCTCAGCGCTGATAAGCGCCCTGCGCGCTTCCTTGTACGCTTCGGTCACGGAGTCGCTCGCGGACAAGACCTCGCTCACTTCCTTGCGGACCTGATTGAGTTCGTCATACAAGTCCCTAAGGCCACGCATGACGTCGTCGCGTATTCCGCTGACGTTGTCTATGCTGTATCCGAGAAACTCGTTCGTCCGATCCAGAACGTTCTGGAGCTTTTGCTTGAACGACTCGTCGATCATTATGGCAAGTTCTACCTCCCCATTACTAAATAATTATATTATACTAAATATATAATGGCAATGGGAGGAGTTTTCTTGAGCCGTAAGCGCGAGTTCCTGCCGTGTAAAAAGATTTCCAGGAAAATAGGACATGCGGCAGCAGATTTTTCGATGATCCGAAGCGGCGACAAAATCATGGTGGGGCTTTCAGGCGGCAAGGACAGCATGCTCCTTCTCACCTCCCTTTACGCCCTCATGCACAAAAGCCCCGTGAGCTTTGCGCTGGAGGCCGT
Source organism: Synergistaceae bacterium (assembly GCA_031257775.1). GTDB lineage: Bacteria > Synergistota > Synergistia > Synergistales > Synergistaceae > JAIRNC01. The sequence continues at coordinate 14,796 of JAIROA010000107.1, read as the reverse complement.
CACGCTCGACCCGACGGACGGCACTGATTTGAGCGGGCTAGCGGCATTCACAGAGTCTCTGGGCGTGAGGCACAGCATCGTGAAATATCCGGTTTTCAAAATACTGAACGGCGCCGCGTCATCCTCCACGTGCAGTTTATGTGCTAATATCAGAAGAGGCATTCTCGCGTCAGCCGCTAAGGATGCCGGATGCGTTTCGCTTGCGCTTGGGCATCATCGCGACGACGCGGTGGAGACTGTCTTTTTAAATCTGCTCTTTGCGGGCAGGTTCCGCTGCTTTCGCCCGAACATGCTCATGAGCCGCACAGGGATAAGGGTCATAAGGCCGCTGATTTACCTCCCGGAGGAGGATATCAGAACGGAAGCGGCGAGGCTTGCCCTTCCGGTCGTGGATTTCGGCTGCAGGCACGCGCCGGGATCAAAGAGGGCGTTCGTGAAATCAGTCATTGCCTCGCTCGCGGGCGAGGCGGAAAATCTTTCCGAAAACGTGCTGCACGCGCTGAAAAATTTCAGGCACGAAGATACTTGGGGATGCGCGTCATATGAGGAGGATGGCTATGACATCGATTGAGAATGTGAGGGAAAGCTACTTCTCGTGGAATCCTTTGAACGACCCCGAATTCGATCCCTTTATCATAGGAAACGGACCGATAGGCGGCAAGGGGCGTTCATTGCTCTTCGCCGTCCGGGCGCTATGGGACTCGGAAAGCGACGATCTCCGCGCCGTCGTTCTTCCGAGGTCGCGTTACATCGGCACGGACATCTTCGAGAAATTTATCTCGGGGATCCCGTGCCTCGATGACCTCGTCAAAAACGCTTCCCCTGAGGATCTGGAGGCTGAATTTTTAAAGGCGAGCCTGCCGGAGGGCGTCACCAAATCGCTTTCAAGCTACCTGGCAGAGATGAGGGATCCTGTGATCGTCCGCAGCAGCTCGCTCCTGGAGGACTCGCTCAAGTTCTCCTTCGCCGGGAAGTACATGTCCCCGTTTTTACTGAACTCGGGCGAATCGCTTCAGGAGCGCGTCGCCGCGGTCGAAACGGAAATAAAGCGCGTCTACTCGCGCATATATTTCCCGGCCGCCGTCTCATACAGGCAGAAACACGGGCTCGGGGACGACATGATGGGCATAGCGATCATGCGCATTTCAGGAAGGTGGAGGGGGGATTACTACTACCCGACCACGGCGGGAGTAGGCCTGTCCTACAACGGCAGGCGATGGACGACCAGGATAAAGCGCGAGGACGGGCTCATCCGCATGGTATTCGGCCTCGGGACGATGAGCACAAAGCGCGGATACGCAAGGACATTCTCCCTCACAAACCCCTTTCTCAGACCCGAAGGATCCAACGCCTACAACGTCATGAAAACCTCACAGGAACGCTTCCACGCGATAGGCCGCGAAAATGGCGAGCTAGTCACGGTCGACGTCAAGGAAGTATGGCGCGATAACTTCCGCTACCATCCTGACTTCTCCATTTACGCCAGCCTCTACATGTACGACGAGAATCAGGGGTACTTCACCCCGCTTGACAAAGCCTGCATATTCTCGCCCGCGGAGGGCAAGGTCTGCATGCCGTTCGAGGCGTTCCCGAGGACGCATAAGAAATTTTTCGAGACGATGTCGAAACTCATGCCGCTGCTTCAGGAAAAGATGGGCACCTACGCGGACATCGAATTCTCGTATGAACCGCTGGAAAACAGGCTCGAACTCCTGCAAGCACGCCCGCTCTGGATACACGAGGCGCGGGAGCAGACGATGCCGCCCGAGCTGAACGGGTGCGTGACGATTTTAAGCGCCGACCGCATGGTGACGGACGGAAGCTGCGACAGCGTGAAATACCTCGTCCTGGTCGATCACAGGATATACTCCGAGTCAGGCGACTTCCAGCGCATAGCGCGGTCGCTAGGCGAGATGAACAAAAAGCTCCTCCCCGAGAAGTACATACTGGTGGCGCCGGGCCGCGTCGGATCGAGCAGCCCTGAGCTGGGGGTACCCGTCCGCTACGACGAGATAACCGGCGTGTGCTGCATAATAGAGGTAGGGATCCCCAGGACGGGCCAGATGCCGGAGCTGTCCTACGGGACGCACTTTTTTTCCGACCTGGAAACGGATCAGGTGCTTTACATGCCGGTGTTCACGGGCGAGAAGGACAATGTATTCGACGAGGAGTGGTTTGAAAGGACGCCGTTCGAGTACGGCGAGCACAAGGCCATAAGGCTTTACAGTGGCGATTTTCACGTATACATGAACGGCGACCACAACATCGGAGTGGTCGCCTGCAAAACGATGGACGCGGACGATGCGGCGATGACAAATTGAACCATCTTAGGAAATCACGCAAGGCGCAAGGCCGCAGGCTTGTTACGCGAATCGGATCGCCCATATGCCTATGTGCTTTTAACTTTTGAATGCTCTTTTCTTTATGGCGGCAAAGCGCACTGACGCTTCTTCCGCGTCCGCGCCGTAGCCTTCGCGGCCCATCATGCCGTAAGTGTAGCGTTTCCCCTGCTCCACGCCCGGCTGGTCGAACGGGTTTATGCCCATCAGCCTGCCCGTGAGGGCAGTGACGTACTCGTAGAAGAACACGAGCGCGCCGAGGCTCGCGCAGTCAAGCTTCTCCATCTCGATCCATGCCACGGGGCGCCCTGCCTTTACGAGAGCGGCCGCGGTGCTCACCGCCTCAAAGCCAAGCATGTCGCCGAGCCTGCGCCGCGACAGGTACGCAAGGGGTTCAAGCGGCTTTTCCGTCACTGCCGGAAGCTCTATCTCCTCCTTGCGGGAAAGGACGTTTATGAGCGTGTAGAGCTTGTCGTCCGGCCCTGCCGTGTACAGCTGAACCTGAGAGTGCTGGTCTATCGCGCCCAGGGCTCTCACCGGGGTCGTCCCTAGTCCGTCCTTGCCGATGCTCTCGCCCCATAGCTGCGCGAACCACTCGGCAAATGTCTCCAGCCTGCTCGAATAAGGCATCATCACCGCCATTGGGCGCGACTCAAGCTCGTGGAACCTGTGCGCCGCGGCCAGGAAGAGAGCCGGGTTAGCGAGGGCGTCTTTGCCTGAGGCGATGAATTCACGCATGGCGGACGCGCCTTCGAGAAGTTTTTTAACGTCGGCGCCAAGAGCCGCCGCGGTAACGAGGCCGCAGGGAGAGAGCGCTGAATACCTCCCGCCGACTGATGGCGGGATTTCGAGCGACCGGCACTTCGCGCTGTCCGCGAACGAGCGGAAGACGCCCCCCTCCGGGTCAGTGATGACCAGGACGTTTTCGTCAGGCGATTCGCACTGCCCGGCGATCTTTGAGCGGAACCAGAGGAACTGCGACATGGTTTCCGCCGTGGCGCCGGATTTGCTCACGCCGGCTAGGGCGACGCGGCGCCCCTTTACGCGCTCCCAGATCGCGGCGGCCTTCTCCGGATCCGGGTTGTCAGCCAGGTAAAACCTCGGGCGCCTCTCCGGCGGATCCTCGTTGAAGTACATGGGAAGAAGCGCCTGATGAAGCATGAGATTGCCTAAGGACGAGCCGCCTATGCCTACGTGAATTATGGCATCATATCCCCTGAGCCATTCCGCCGTTTCCAGGACAGGATCTATATCCTGATCCGGGAGATCGTGCCATCCGAAGCCCGGCGTTCCGGACAGAGCCCCTTTTTTTATCCATTCCGCGGCTTCCGCGAGGGATGCGCCGGAATCCCGCGCGAAGCGCTCCAGTTTAGAATCCCCGTCCGTTCCGCCGCCTGCCGCACCGAAGTAAAACGAAATGCCGAGCCCGGACACCGCGCTATCCTTTCTTATCGAAGTCGCTTCGAGCGCACGCAACGCACGCAAGTATCTCCCTCACGTCGCCGGGGATGAAAAGCTGCTTGCGGCTTACTGTGACTTCGACATCCGTTACCTGCGCGAAGTGGTCGAACATCTCCTTCGCGAGGGCCAGCGCCAGGCTCGTGTGCGCCGTGAACTTCGTCCCCATCATCATGTTCTTCGTGACTTCATATACTTCCGAGCCATGCACCTCAGGTTTAACGGAAGGGGACGCGTCTTCAGGCTTCAGATTCAAGGAGATCGAGATATCCACGGAAAACACCTGCCCAAGTTCCCTCTCTACCTCCGTCATGCCGTGAAAAGCGTGAAAATTCATTCCCTGTACGACAAATTTTCCCTTCATGCAGTCCACTCCTCCTTAAAAATATCTCAGTGCCCCTCTAAAACGAACCGTGAGGATCGTTTTATACCCTCACGGCCCGCAATCCTATCGATCTGCCCGGCATCGCGCCTACGCAAGCCCTTCTTCCTTTAGCGCCGACTGAATCTTGCCCTGATCGAAACCCACGATGTAACGCTCGCCGACTTTGATCACCGGAACGCCGCGCTGTTTCGTCTTATCGACGATTTCCTTGGCAGCCTCCCTGTCAACGCCGACATCTATCGCCTCGTATGCCACTTTTAAAGAATCAAGATATTCCTTGGCCTTTACGCACCAGGGGCAACTTTTCGTTGAATAAACGACAACACTCATTTATACCACTCCCAGCCAAAATATATTTACATCATCTTACGCACAGAAAAGCGTGCAGTCAATAAGATAATTACTTATTAACCCCCTGGCGCGGCCGCGCCATAAAAAACGCCGCCAGGATGCCTCAATAGTTAACGTCTCCCAGCATGTCGAGTTTTCTATATTTGTGTTCGGCGTTTATATACCGGATCGTCCCGCTTCTTGACCGCATGACGAGCGACGATGTCTGAATCGTGTCCCCCACGTATTTGACGCCTCCAAGCCAGTCGCCCTCAGTCACGCCCGTTGCCGCGAAGTAAACGTTGTCGCTCGACACGAGATCATTAAGCAGGAGGACGCTGTCCAGATCCATCCCCTCGTCCCTGCACCTCTGTGCCTCTTCCTCGTTTCTGGGCCAGAGCTTGCACTGCATGTTTCCGCCCACGCACTTTATGGCGCAGGCGGTGATGACGGCCTCAGGCGAGCCGCCGATCCCGACGAGAAGGTCGATCCCCGATCCGGCCTTGCAGGTGGCGAGCGCGCCCGCGACGTCGCCGTCCATGATGAGCCTGATGCGCGCGCTGACGTCCCTTATCTCTTTTATTAATTTTTCATGCCTCGGCCTGTCCAGGACGATCACGGTAACGTCCTCCACGCGCTTGCCAAGCGATCTGGCGACACTCTTGATATTGTCGGCAATGGGCGCGTTGATGTCTATCGCGTCAGCAGCGCCCGGCCCAGTGGCTATCTTGTCCATGTAAAAAATATGCTTTGGGTTGAACATCGTGCCGCGCTCGGCGAACGCGACCACGCTTACCGCGTTCGGCAGGCCTAATGCGGTAAGGCGCGTGCCGTCTATCGGGTCGACGGCGATGTCGACTTTTGGCTCGCCCCCCCTTCCCAGCTTCTCTCCGTTAAAGAGCATGGGCGCCTCGTCCTTCTCTCCCTCACCTATCACGACCACGCCGTCCATTCTGACCGTGTTCAGCACGTAGCGCATTGCGTTCACTGCCGCGCCGTCCACGCCGTTTTTGTCCCCGCGCCCCATCCACCTGCTGGCGGACATGGCGGCGGCTTCCGTAGCGCGAACCATCTCAAGAGCGATATTGCGATCAGGACTCTCCACTAAAAGCTCCCCCCCTCGGTCTTTTCGTTATATTTTAAATCGCGAGAAAATCTCGTCAACATACTTGAAATAAAAACCAAGGTCGAACATCGCGTCAAGATCGCTGCCTTTAAACCCCGCAAGGCGCGGGTGGGATTTCAGTATGTCCGCGAAATCCGCCCCCTCCCCTTGAGTAATGCCATCCCAGCACCGCATCGCGCACTCCTGGACGACAGCGTAAGCGTCCTCCCGGGAAAAACCATGCGCGACAAGCGCCAATAGGACACGCCCGCTAAAGAGAAGCCCCCTCGTCATTTCCAGGTTTCTGCGCATCTGATCCTCGTGCACGACAAGCCCGTCTATTACTTTTTTCGCCACGGACGTCATATAGTGCGCGATGCTGAAGGCGTCAGGCCAGATGACGCGCTCGACGGACGAATGGCTGATGTCCCTCTCGTGCCAGAGCGCTATGTCCTCAAGGGAGGCCGACGCGTAGGCGCGGAGAAGACGAGCCATTCCGGACAGGCGCTCGGAAAGTATCGGGTTTTTCTTGTGCGGCATCGCGGAAGATCCCTTCTGTCCCTTGCCGAAAGGCTCGAGGACTTCCATGACCTCCGTCCTCTGGAGGTGGCGTATCTCGACCGCGAGACGTTCGAGCCCGCTCCCGTATAGCGCCAGGGCGCTGATTACTCTCGCGTGCCTGTCCCTCTGTATGATCTGGGAGGACACGAGATCGGGCTTCAGGGCAAGCTCAGCGGCGGCCCTCGCCTCTATATGCGGCGGGCAGTTAGCGTAAGTCCCGACCGCGCCCGAGAGCTTGCAGGTCCTTATCTCTTCAAGCGCCTGGCCAAGGCGCGTTATGTCCCTGTCTATCTCAGAGACGAAACCCAGGAGCTTCAGCCCGAAAGTCGTGGGCTCCGCGTGCACGCCATGAGAGCGCCCGACGGACGGGACATGGCGATATTTATGCGCTTTCCGGGCAAGCGCCCCGCGCAGATCCCCAGCGGCGCCGATTACGACGCCAAGCGCCTCGGAAAGAAGCAGAGAGGCCGCCGTGTCCACTACGTCGCTGCTCGTCAGGCCCAGATGCACGAACCTGCCGGACGGCCCTATCTTTTCCGCGACCGAGGTGACGAACGCTATCACGTCGTGCTGGGTCTGGGCCTCTATTTCCGCTATGCGGCCTGTGTCGAACCCGGCTCTTTCCTCGATACGCGCCATATCCTCAGGCGGGATGGCGCCGTCCAGGGCCCACGCCCTGCAGACGGCCATCTCGACGTCCAGCCACCTCGCGAACCGGTTCTCGTCGGACCATATCCTTTTCATCTCTTCGGTGCAGTATCTCTCTATCATGCGCTGAAATCTCCCCGTTTTTTTCCAATTTATCCGGCTGCCGGATCGCAAAGAGCGAAAGTGATGTTTGAGCGTTAAGGCGGCTAAACGCCTCTTTGGCATTCCATCAGCCGCCCATTGATTTTTTGCGTTCCCTGACATCCGCGAGCCAGTCCCGCCGGGCCGTTTCCAGGAAAGCGTCGTAGATGCCGCTCCTGAAATCCGGGAACGTGTACGAAAAACTCTCCCACCCGGACTTTCTCCGGCACAGCGTCGTCTCGGCAAATATGCCCTCATCTATGTAAATCCTGTGCGCGTTGTCCTTCGTGGAGGCAAGCACGAGCCGCGCCCCGTCTATATAGCCCGGGTCCATGTTGACGCGCCTGCCGCCGGGATGCCCTGAAGCGCTAGAGGACTCCAGCCCTATCGCCGTTTTCTTCCACCTGACCAGATCCGGGAAAACAAGGCCGTCAAACGAAAAAAAACACCTCGAAAGCTCCGGCGATATGTCCCTGTAGTAATCAGTCGAGCGGAAGGGGAACGGCCCGCTCTCGCGCTGGACGGGGCCAAAGCTCCCTGCCAGCATCTCCCTGGCGCGGTCCTTCCATTCCGGCTCGCTCTCCGGATAAAGCAGGCCGCAGAGGAGCTTAACGAGCGGCGCTCCGCTCAACCGGTTTCCCGCCGTCTCCATGAGCTTATCTTCTCGCTTCGGCTACAGGAGCTATTGACGACGCGAACTTGAAATCATCGCCCTTTATATGATTCAGAAGCCAGTCGACTATGGCGGACGACACCCTGCCGATCAGCACCTCGCTAGGCCCCTCCGCCAGGAGCTGGCTGGTAAGCTCGCGGACGTCCTTTTTAAATTCCTCGTGATACCATCTGTGACGCTCGAAGTCAGCGTACTTGTAAAAACGCATTAATTTTTCCTCATCGGAAAAGTGCTTTATTATATAACTGTTCAAAAACTCCAGAGTATTGCTCAGTTCGTCCGTGCCCTTGCCCTCGCTGCATGAATCCAGGAGCCTGTTTACGGCTGCGATCAGCTGTTTGTGCTGGAGATCTATCTTGTCATGTCCAGTCTCGAGGCTGCTGTCCCATTCGTAAGCCGTCACTATTCACCTCGCTCTCAGGGTGGCTAATTTTTCCTCCGCGTATGGCCTGCTGTTCCCGGCTATGTATTTTTCGCGGCGCCCCTCCTTCCTTTCTTTGGCTCTTGAGCCTCTGGCTTTCTATCCTCTTTATCCGTTTTTTCTGTTTTCTCCGCTTCTTCCTCGGTCTTTTGGGCTTCTTGGGCTTTTTCGTCTTTCCCTGCGTCCGGAGCGGGCGGCCCGGCACCATCCGGCCCGCCCTGCGCCGGAACCTCTATCGCGAGGCGCCCGATCAATTCCCCCTCCCAATGGCAGGGAATTATTTCGGCGGCGTCCTGAGGCGTTTGCCCGTGAGGGGGCATGCGCCTGACCGTAAGGCCGTTTTCCTCCATCCTGCGGACGAACGCGCTGCCTATGGCCGCCCACCAGACGAGATCCTCGACCATGTCGAAGTCCTCCGACACGTCTTCTATAAGAAAAGTCTCAGCATCGAGCGGAGAGAGCGATAGGACCTTCTCCTTCTTTTTATCCTTTATCGAAATGAGCTTTTCGCTCTTAATCTTCTCTATCTGTCCCGCTATCGCCTGGGCGCCGCATGGAACGAGCGGAAGGGCGGCCTCGTTGAGCGATACGCGGCCATCCTTTAAGTACAGCAGGGGAAGCGGGATTCCCCACCATTCAGGGAGGCTGATAGCCGCTTCGCGTATCTTCATCTCCCTGTATGCCTCAAAAGTCGTCCCGTATAGCCCGTCGTCCGAAAAGACGATGAGGCCGGATTCCGGCGGGATGTCCTCCATCGCGGTCTTAGCGGAGATGGGCGCCGTGAGCGCGAGGCCCGGCATGTCCTCGACCGTGGCGTTCTCCCTGCCCTGCTCGAGAAGCGCTACGAGCTGATCCTTATGCAGCAGGCGCTCTTTTTTGTCTAGCGCGACCATGATGTAATCCGATCTGTAAAAATAAAGCGAGCGCAGTACCTCCTGCACGGTAGAACCAAGATGGAGCATGTCCTTCCTGACTTCCCTGATCTCAGCGTTAAGCGGCATCATCTGCGTACTCCATGCCGAGCAGCGCCGAGACGAAAGCCCTGGGTCTGAACGGCTCGAGATCGCCGATGCCCTCTCCAAGGCCGACATATCGGATCGGAAGCCTGAACTTCTGCGCTATGCTGATCACTATTCCGCCCTTTGCCGTGTTCTCGAACTTAGTCAGTATCACCCCGGTCAGCCCCACTGCCTTGTCGAAAGCCTCGGCCTGCGCGAATCCGTTCTGCCCCATCACGGAGTCCAGCACTAAAATGGACTCGGCTGGGCCGTTTCCCAGCTCCCTCGCGACCACCCTGCGTATTTTTGCCAGTTCCTCCATGAGATTCGACTTCGTGTGAAGCCTGCCGGCGGTGTCCGCTATGACGACATCCGCGCCGGATGCTTTAGCAGCCTGGATCGCGTCGAACACGACCGCTGCGGAATCGCTCCCGTGGCTCGACGCTATCACCCTCACGCCTGCCCTCTCGCCCCACGCTTTTAGCTGCTCTATGGCAGCCGCCCTGTACGTGTCGGCCGCTGCCAGTATGACGGACCGGCCCTCGTTCAGAAAAGCCGAGGCCAGCTTTCCCGCCGTCGTCGTCTTCCCGCTGCCGTTCACGCCGACTAAAAGGATCACGGAGGGAGGCCGCGAGACGTCAAGCGGAGCGCCCATTCCCCCGACTTCCTCAAGCTTGCTGACCAGAAGATCGGCGAAAACCCCTTTCAGTTCCGCCGTATGGGCTATGCGCCTGTCCACCGCCGCCTTCCGCAGGTCGGAAATCAAGGCTTCGGCCGTTTCGATCCCCACGTCGCCCGATATGAGCAGTTCCTCCAGATCTTCCCAGAACTCCTCGGTCAGAGGGCTGTCCGAGAAGAGGTTGGAGACGCCCTGCGACCATTTGTTCGTGACGTTTTTTATCTTAGAAATGAAGCCGTCAAAAATGCCGATAACAATCCCCCCCTATTTTGCTATTGCTATTGCGCCGATAAGGCTTTCAATATATATTACTATAATCATGTTCAATCATTGCCCCTTTATGGCAGGGCGCCTTGGGTACCTGCGCCTTGAACGCTTTACCGACGCGTTAGCCGATGCGGCGGCCTGCACCGCTTTTTCCGTCCGTTCGGGCTGACGCCTTGGGTGGTCGCGCGCGTCCTTCATCTCAGGCGTCCTTGTGCTGTCCTTATCCGGCACCTGGGCGGCGCTCTGCGGTTTTTTGCCTCTGCGGCCTTTCCTGCGGCTTGAGCGTTTCTGCGTTGCGGTTTTCGCCTCGCCGTCTCCGCCGTCCGGTTTTTCCGCCCCTGGCGGCGCCGTTTCCATGCCGGCCGAATCAGCCTGGCGATGGTATCCGAATGACGCGTCCCCGTGACAGCCTGACGATTTCGAATGGCACGAGGGGCAGTTTCTGCGAAGCGGGGCCTCCATCGCCTCGGGATCTTCCCACTCCTCCCCGTTCATGACAGTCTGCTTGAAATCCGCGAATAGATCCTTCGGGACGGAGATATCGCCTCCGGAAGGCTTGTGACAGCGGACGGCATTCCTGGCTATGTCAAGCGACAGAACTATGTAATTCCCGCCGGGCGTCTTTATCTTGCTCCCTGGCCCCGGAAGCCCCGCCCACATCTCCCTGTAAACCTTGTGCTCGAACGACATGCAGCACATGAGCCGTCCGCAGATGCCCGAAATTTTGGACGGATTGAGGGCAATGTTCTGCTCTTTCACCATCTTTATCCCGATAGGCGCGAACTGATTGAGCCAGTAGCTGCAGCAGCAGGGCAGCCCGCAGAACGATATGCCCCGTATTATCCGGGCCTCATCGCGCACTCCCATCTGACGCAGCTCTATGCGGGTGCGGAAACGCCTCGCCAGATCCCTCACGAGCGTACGGAAATCGACGCGCTGCTCGGCCGTGAAGTAAAAAAACAGCTTTTTCCCGTCCAGAAGCATTTCGTCGTCTATTAGCTTTATGGAGAGCTTGTGCCACTCGACCAGCTCCTGGGCGACGCGAAGGTTCTCGTCCTCCATTTCCGCCCGCGACGCGTGGCTGTCCATGTCGCCCTCTGACGGCTGGCGCACGAAATCCAGATCAGTCACGACCGGGTCGCCGCCCCTCATCTGCCCTTCGCCGTGCTCCGATATCGTCCGGAGGCTCCGGTACTCGCTCTCCTGCTCTTCGTTCAGGAGGCCTACAATTTCGGCCAGTTCCTCTCCCCTGTGGGAGTTCACGACGATGATGGCATCCTTTTTCGCGAAATCGCGGCATTCGTCGCCAAGCTTCACTATTCCAAGAAATCTAGGCTTCCCGTAGGTCGCCAAATATTTTCCCATCATTTACTCCTTCCGAGATGATCGCGAATAGCGCGTCCTGTGCCATCGATACTGAAAAGTGCCTCTTTTTGGCAAGGTGAACGGCGTTTTCGCAGGACGCGGCGAGTTTCCACTCGCCCCTCGCGCAAAGGTCAAGCACCCATGCCCCGGCTTCAAGGGCAATATCGTCAAGAGAGCTTTTTCTGGTGCCTTCAAGCCACAAGGCCCACTCCATGCCGTTGCCGGGAGGAGCTTTGGGGCTGATAGCGGCTTCAGTGACGCCGCCCAGCCTGAGCATCCAGACCCTGCTGCGGATAGTCGGGATGAATTCGTCGCGCTCGGCGATGAACAGCACCCTGCTTCCGGCCGGAGGCTCTTCCGTTATCTTGAGGAGCGAGTTCGCGGCAGGCAGGGACAGGCCCTCCGCTGACGGGATCACCCCGAGCCGTCCCGGTGCCGCCACGGGCTTCAGCGACATCTGCCACTGGAAATCGAGGCAGTCCGCTATGCCCGGCGGCGCTCCCCACTTACCCGCCGTAATCATATCCGGATGCCCGTCATGAGTCCAGCTCAGGCACGAGGCACAGCCATCACTGCCCGTCCCGGAAAAACACAGCGCCAGGCGGGCGAAACGGTCGCGGAAATCCAGGGCGATTTCAGCCGGCATCACGGCGGCAAGCGCCTGGGGAGCGCCATTCCCCGCGATCATCCGCGAGATGTCCAGCCACTCCGCGCTGGCGCTCCAGCCGTTTAAAAGAGGAGAGATATCAGGCATCCTTTTATCTCCTCCATCAGTGACAGCATCCGGGTGCGTCCGCCTTCCCTCAGAAGCGCCTCGTCCATCTCCTCCAGCGCTTCTTCCGTCCGCTCCATCACGACAAACATCGAGCGCTCCGTCCGCCTCCATTTGAACTCCCTTTTGAGGCGCGTCCCGTCTTTAACCTTTTCCAAAGCCAGGCGCACGAGCGCGCGGTAGCGCGAAAGCAGCGCGGAAGTCGGGAACCGCGAGAGCTGAAGGCCTATGGACTCCAGCTCGTCTATTATAAGGCGCGCGTCCATATCTTCCGCCACGTCGGCGTATGTCTCCTGAACCCCGGCAACCCCCCTGTTTGCGTCCTTTTTGCCGCTGCCGGGCAATAACGGCGTCCCGCCCGCTTTGGCCTTCCTCGCCCCGGAGACTTCCATCAGTCACGAAGCGCCATGAGACGCGAGGCTTCATCCGCGATATCCCCGAAAACAAGCTCAGGGTCACGCGATGCGTCTATCTTTACCCATTTGTCCCCGGAAGAAGCCATTATTTTCTCATACCCGGCCTTAACCCGCTCGAAATATCCGTGCCCGCGCCCGTCAAAGCTATCCGTCTCGCCTCTCGACGCAAGGCGAGACGACGCGGCGCCGGCATCTATGTCAAGGAAAAAAATAACGTCCGGAACTGGAAGCCCGATCACGTCCGCAAGGCGAGACGCGTAGAGCGCGGCATTTTCGTCAATGGCCGGGTTGCTGAAAACCTGATAAGCTAAAGTCGACGGGGTATAGCGGTCTGACAGGACTATCTTTCCGGCTGACAGCGCCGGCCTTATGACGCGCTCGACATGCTCGCACCTGTCGAGCATGAAGAAAAAAAACTCGCCCCACAGGCTCGAAAGCCCGCCATCCAGGATGAATTTACGCGCCGCGTCCCCGCCGTCCCAGCCGCCGGGCTCGCGGGTGCGCACGACATTCCTGCTACCGAACCTCCTGACGAGCATGTCCTCCAGGCGATCGGCTTGCGTCGTCTTGCCGCTCCCATCAATACCCTCAAAAACGAAAAACATTCATCAGCAGCCCCCGCCTCAAACATTTGCCACCATTATAACCGCTCGCCAATTGTGCTACAATCCTCAGCAGGGGGTGTTTTTTTGATTCGTGACAACGATACTGCTGTGGGCGTCGTGAATTACGGCCTCGGAAATATCGGCAACGTGCGGCGCGCTCTCTTGAAGCTCGGAATCAGGCACGAGGCGTTTAGCTCTCCCGAGAGCATGGCGGAATTCGCCCCGTCCCTTTTGCTCCTTATCGGCGTGGGCGCGTTCAGGCCGGCTATGGAAAGGCTCGTCTCATCAGGATGGAAGGACGCGCTTACGCGTTGGGCGCAAAGCGGCAGGCCGCTTCTGGGGATTTGCCTCGGGATGCAGCTTCTCTGCGCGAATAGCACTGAGTACGGCACTACCGAGGGGCTTGGCCTTCTGGAAGGAGACGTTCGGAAGCTATCCGGCGTCAAAAAAATCCCTCACATGGGATGGAACAGGGCCGAGCCCTGCGGAGGGGAGTTTGAAGGAAACTGCTTTATGGCAGGCGGGCAAAACGGTTCAAAAGGGCAGGATTTTTATTTCGTACACAGCTTCGCCGTCCGGGGCTCGCCGCACTGCGCTGCTAAGACCGAGGTAGACGGCGTCGTCTTCGACTCCGCCCTGCGGAAAGAAAATGTCGCGGGATGCCAGTTCCATCCCGAGCGGAGCGGCCCGGAGGGCGTCTCGTTTCTGGGCCGGGCCATCTCATACATGGACGGAAAATACGGCCGCGGGAGGACTTCCTCATGCTGAAAAAAAGGATAATCCCCTGCCTTGATGTCAAAAACGGACGGGTCGTAAAGGGCATAAATTTCGTAAACCTGAGGGATGCCGGAGACCCCGCCACTCTCGCCAAAACTTATATGGAGGAAGGCGCGGACGAGCTTACTTTCCTCGACATCACGGCCTCCAACGAGCGCCGCGCCACGATGCTGGACTGGGTAAAAGTCGTGGCGGACGCCATTTCGATACCCTTTACCGTCGGCGGCGGGATTACGGGCGCTGAGGAAGCGGTAAGCGTCGTAGCTCTCGGAGCGGACAAAATTTCGCTCAACACAGCCGCCGTCCGCCGAGGCGCCCTCATTACAGAGTGCGCGGAAGCCCTGGGCAGCCAGGCCGTCGTGGTAGCCGTGGATGCCCGCCGCGACGGCGGGAAGTGGCGCGTGTTCATAGAAGGAGGGCGGACGCTTACAGATCTGGACGCTTATGACTGGTGCCTCGAAGCCGAGTCGCTCGGCGCGGGGGAACTGCTCATAACCTCGATGGACCGCGACGGCACGAGGGAAGGCTACGACGTGGAGTTCCTGAAACTCGTGTCGGGGGCGGTAAAAATACCTATAATAGCGTCCGGCGGCGCCGGGGAGATGCGGCACGCGCTGGAAGCCTTCGATGCGGGGGCTGACGCGGCGCTTTTGGCTTCGCTGCTGCACTTTGGGGAAATACGCATTCGAGACCTGAAAAATTATCTGGCGGAAAACGGCGTGGCGATGCGCATTTAAGGAATCGCTGATTAAATGTTCTTTGCGCGAAATGGAGCAGATCCGTTCGCTTCTCGAAATGGCGGTCGTAAAAATGGCCGCAGGCGTAGCAGAGCTACGGTGAGGACCATTTTTGCGGC
>JAIROA010000119.1 GCA_031257775.1 Synergistaceae bacterium | reverse complement strand
GCGATGCTGGCCGAGCGGCAGGCACTGACTTAAAAGGTAACGAAGGCTCACAAAAAGCCGGAAACGGGGGAAGAAAAATGAGGAGCGGAAAAATCGTCATTGCCGTGTTCACCGGGACTGGAAACACTTTGCTCATGGCGGACGCCCTCGCGGGCGAGCTTCGCGCTGCAGGTAAGGGCGTTACTCTGGCGCCGATGGAGCGGCGGGATGTTTTTGAGTCACGCGCCGAGGCACAAAATGCTGATTTCGCGCTGGGGATCGCGGCTCCGGTCGCCTGTTTTTCGACGTATCCGACAGCGTGGCGGTTTATAGACTCTTTGCCCGCCGCGGAAGGGCGGGAGGTTTTTTTCCTTGCGAGCATGGGGGGCGCGGGCGGCGGGATGGAAGGGCCAGTCCGCCGCGTGCTGGAGGAGAAGGGATACATGCCGCTCGGCGCGCTTTTGGTCAGGATGCCGGGCAATTACGGGAACAAAACGATCAATGCTGGTGAAAATAAAAAAACTGAAGCTAAGGCCAGGGAGAAAGCGAAAAAATTCGCGCGGGAGCTTCTTGACGGAACGGCGCGCTGGGGCAGGGGCCTCCCGCTCCTTTCGGGGTTTCTCGCGTCGATGGCGCATGGGCGCAGGCCCTGGGACTTTTTCCATTCGATGTTCCCAATCGAAGCGCTCGCGGAAAAATGCACCGGATGCGGGCTCTGCGCGAGGATCTGCCCGGAAGTTAACATTGAGATGGCAGACGGCAAGGCCCGGATAGGCAAAGACTGCCAGTCCTGCCAGCGTTGCGTGGCCTTCTGCCCGGCCGGGGCTATCTGCGTGCCGCTAAAGCCATCCGTCCAGTACAGGGGCGCGCCGCTCGATTCGATCCTTTCGCTTATCGGGGAGGGCGGCGTCTAATTGCCGATAATCCAAACGGCCATAGAGGACGTGATGCCTCGGCTGAAAGCCTATCTGGCGCGGGCTGGCTACAGGAGCGCGCTCAAAGACGTGCAGGGCGAGGCGATGGCCGTCGCCAGGGATGTTTACGAAGAGGCTCTGGCGTTAGCGGAGCCCCTGGCAGCCGTCTCCGATTATCGGGCCGGCGAGCTTGATAGTGTCATGCTTCCGGAGAAGCTCAGAGGACGCGCCTCGTACAGCGCGATGCTCTTTTCCCTCGGATCGCGCATTGACGCGGCCATAGAGGGATATTTCGGGCGCGGCGAGCCATTGAGGGCGTTTTTTATGGATTCCTGGGGCTCGGAAGCCGTGGAGTCCCTTGCTCGAAACGTGGACGGCAGGCTGAGGGCAGAGCGCGGGAGCGGCACGATCCGTTTCGCGCCGGGCTACGGAGGATTCGACGTCCGGCATAACGGCGCGTGGCTCTGGCTTGCCTCAAGAGGCGCGGAGGGCATCGAAAAATCAATATCCGTCGATGCCGGAACTGGTATAATAATTCCGCGTAAGAGCATTATCTGCATGATCGGATGGGATACGCTTGAGGATTGACGAATTATTGAAGGACCGTCAGGCCCTTTCTTTCGAGGTTTTTCCGCCGAAGCCGGAGATGGATGCCGATCTCTCCGGGATAGGTGAGACGATATCGGACCTGAAGACAGCGGCGCCTGATTTTATATCAGTGACGTACGGCGCCGGCGGCAACAACAGGCCGAGGGCTCTTGATATAGCTGCCGTCATACTGTCGAACGGGATGAACCCGTTGTCCCACCTCACTGCTGTCGGCTATACGAGCGACGATGCCTCGCGGGTTTTGGATTCACTGGAGGATCTTGGGGTGAAAAATATTCTGGCGCTGCGAGGGGACATCCCGAAAGGCCAGGGGATGGATGAGGGGGCGTGGAAGAATTACAGCCGCGCAAGCGGCCTCGTCCGCTACGTGTCGGAACTGGGCCAGTTCTGCGTCGGCGGCGCGGCGTACCCTGAAGGGCACCAGCAGAGCGTCTCCCGCGCGGCCGATATGGAGTTCATGAGGGAAAAAGAGGAGGCCGGGGCGTCTTTTTTCATAACGCAGCTTTTTTTCGACAACGACGCGTTCCTGAGCTTCAGGGACGACGCGTCCGCAGCCGTGAAATCCCCGATCATCGCGGGGATAATGCCGGTCTTCAGAGCCCGCCAGATAAAACGCATAGTGGAGATTTCCGGATGCCGCGTGCCGGAGAAATTGTCTTCGCTGCTGGATCTGTATCTCGACGACGACGCGTCGATGCAGGAAGCGGGGATCGACTACGCGGCGCGGCAGATTTCGGCGCTCTGGCGGGAAGGCGTGAATGGGATTCATATATACACGATGAACAAGTCAAAGGGAGTGCTTGAGATTTTGCGGCGCTGCGGGCTGAGGGGGAGGGGTTCGCTGTGAGCGCCAGGGATGAGTTCAGGCTATCGCTGAAATCGCGCACGCTCATCCTTGATGGTGGTTACGGAGCGACGTTCTTCGACCAAGGTTTGGGCGGTGTTCCGGCAGAGCTGCTCAACCTGGAGCACCCGGAAGCCGTGGAACGGTTGCAAAGGGAGTACGTGGACGCCGGGGCCGACATATTGCTGGCGAACACATTCTGCGGCAACAGGCCGAAGCTTGAGGAAAATTCCTTGGAGGATAAGATTAGGGAAATTCACGCGTCAGCGGTTAAAATCGCGCGAAGAGCGTCAGCCCACGTAAAAAGGCGCGTCCTTGTCTTCGGGGACATGACGTCGACGGGGAGGCTCCCGAGGCCTGCCGGCAGTGGCAGTTTCCGGGATTGCCTCGCGGCATACCGCGAGCAGGCGGAGATTCTTCTGGAGGCCGGATGCGACGGGCTCATAATAGAGACGATGACCGACATAAAGGAACTGAAGGCCGCGATGATCGCTGTGAGGGAAGTGTCAGGCGATATCCCGCTTATCGCGCACATGGCCTTCGACTTGCACGGGACGACGCTCACTGGCGCGTCCGTTGAGGTGTTCGCTGCCGTGGCTGGCGACCTTGACGCGGACGTGCTTGGCATGAACTGCCTCGTGGGGCCCGCCGGTATGCTTCCTAATTTAAGGCGCCTTGCTTCGGCGACGGACCTGCCGCTTTGCGCTGCGCCGAACGCGGGGGATCCCGTCTTTGACGGCAGGAGGACGACGTATGAGGCGGGAGCGTCGGAGTTCTCCCTTTACGCCGAGGAGTTCATCGAGGCAGGAGCTTCCATAATCGGCGGATGCTGCGGCACGAAGCCGGAGCATATAAGAGCGGTTGCCGCCATGCTCAAGGGCGTCGCCCCGGCCGGCCTGCGCGAAAGAAAGCCTGCCCCGCGCCAGCGCCTGACATCCAGGACATCCTTTTTCGATCTTGGCGGGAGCTTCTGCGTCATAGGGGAGAGGATCAACCCGACGGGCAAAAAACGGCTCCGCGACAGCATGAGGGCCAGCGACTGGAGCGTGATGCTTGACGAGGTCGCCTCTCAGGGGCGGGAGGGCGCCAATGTTCTCGACGTCAACTTCGGCGTGGAGAAATTTTTCACGGAAGAGAGCGTGGCGGATGCCGTCATAGCCATCGAGGGCGCCACGTCATTGCCGCTGTCGCTTGACATACAGAGCATAGGCCTCCTGGAGAGGGCTCTTGAGGAATATCCGGGACGTGCGCTTATAAATTCCAGCGCCTGCGACGACGAGTCGTTATCTAAAAAACTGCCGCTTCTTAAAAAATACGGCGGCGTCATGATGCTGCTCGCGATGGACAAAGACATACCGGAATCGGCAGCCGGACGCTTTTCCGTCGTTAAGAAGGCTCTTGCGCGCGCGGAGGCGATAGGGCTTTCCCGCGACCGCTTTATCGTCGATCCGCTCGCGATGTCGGTAGGCGCGGGATGCGACCATCGCGTTACTCTCGGCACGCTTGGCATGTGCGAGGAGGCGGGCCTCAGCACAGCGCTCGGGGTGTCAAACCTCTCGCACGGGATGCCGAACAGATCAGGGATAAACGCGGCTTTCCTGTCGCGTGCCGTCGACGGGGGCCTTAGTGCGGCCATACTGAATAGCGGGGACAGTGTGGTGATGGAGACGCTTTATGGCGCGCTGCTTCTAAAGACGGGCAAGCTGGAGGACAGGCTTTCGGAAGAAACGGCGCTTGATCCGCTTGTGGAGGCCCTGCTCTCCGGAAGATCCAAAACGGTCTCGGCGATGGTCGACGAGAAACTGGCGTCAGGGATGCCGCCGATCGAGGCAAGCCAGGATTTTCTTGGAAGCGCGATGGAGAAGGTAGGCGCGCTTTACGAGTCGAAAAAGATTTTCCTCCCGCACATCCTCTTTGCGGCCGAGACGGCGTTCCCGATATTCGACCGCCTGAACGGTATGATGGAGGGGAAAACCGCCTCACGGGGGAAGGTGCTGCTGGCTACGGTCGAGGGCGACATTCACGATATAGGCAAAAATATCGTGGCCACGGTGCTTCGTGCCGGAGGGTTTGAAGTCATCGATGCCGGCAAGAACGTCAGCTCAGATGAGATCCTGCGCCAGGCAAAGGAGCGGGCACCGGACATAATAGGGCTTTCCGCCATGATGACGACGACGGTCGGCAGGGTTTCAGACGTGGCCGCGGCTCTTGCTGGGGAGCTTATAAATATCCCGGTGATCTGCGGCGGCGCGTCCATGAACGACGAGCTGGCTGGCCTCTTCGGGGTCCGCTATGCGGCGGACAGCAACGAAGCGCTTGCCCTTTGCAGGCGCATTGTGGAGGGCTAGCTGAACGGAGGGATTGACCATACCGATAAGCATCGTTATCGCGGATGACCACCCGCTTACAAGATCCGGGCTGGCGGAGTGGATAAAAAGGAATCAGAGTTTTGCCCTCACGGCGGAAGTGGGGGACGGGGAGTCGGCGTGGGCGGTGATCGAGGCCGAGCGCCCGGACATCGCGCTGCTCGACATACAGATGCCGGGCTTAAACGGCATAGAGGTCGCCCAGAAGATAAAGGACGCAGGCCTGCCGACGCGCCCGATCATGCTGACGTCCTTCAACGCGCAGCCTTACGTGATGGCATCGCTGCGGGCTGGAGCTACCGGGTTCGTGCTTAAGACGACCGCCGTGCGCGAGATCGAGGTCGCGATAAAGCAGGTGATGAACGGCGGGTTCTATCTCGATTCCCACGTCGCCTCGGCTCTGGGCGACAGCGACGAAATGCCGGACACGCTTTCGTCGCGGGAGAGGGAAGTCCTGCTCGTGACGTCCAAGGGCTTTTCGATCAAGGAAATCGCGTCGAAACTCTGCATCACAGAGAGGACGGTTCAGGCTCACCTGACGTCCGTTTATTCGAAATTCGGCTGCAGGGGCAAGGGAGAAGCGCTGCTGGTGGCGCTCAAGTACGGGATAATAACACTGGACGAGCTGCTCGACGGGACTTCTCTCGATGAGGCGCCGGCTCAGTGATCCGAAGGAAGCTGCTTGCGATGCTGTTTATCTGCATCCTGCTTCCTGTAGTGATCACGCTTGTGGAGTCGACCAGGGCAATCATATCGCAGAGAAACGCCACGACCGACATATCCATAGCTTATGTCAGGAATCTCTCGGTGTACGCGGCCCAGAGATGGAACGAGGGCAACGCGGAGCGGATCGCCGGTTTCCTGTCGCTCATCGCCGATCGCGGCTATGACAGGTTAATTTCGATAGGGGACGACGGCGCCGTGGAGGGCGGTTTTGCCGCAAACGCGCGCACCATGCGGGAGAAATTCATACCGGGCATGGTGGCATACGTCACGGACAGCGGGCAGCTTATTTCCTGTTCTCAGAACGCGGCGGTGCTGGTAAACATATTCGCGGCCTCGCCAATAGTGACGACCGGAAGGGGCCTGTCCCGCGGGGGAAGCATAATGAGCAAGTTCAGGGCAGGGCGCGACGATATTTCGTATGTCGCTCACGTGGCCCCCACTAACGACCCCAGAGTGTATACTGTGGCCGCCGTGACCATGCTTAGCTGGATGGGAAGGAACGACTTCAGCCTCATCAAGCTTTCCACGGCTGGCTCCATAGCCATGTTCCTCTGCCTTCTGGCCCTGCTCATGCTCCGCAGGTCGGTCATCCTGCCGCTGCAGGCACTTTCGTCTCAGGTCGAGACGCTTAAATGGGGAAAGGATATGCCCGCGGACTGCGAAAGCGGCGCGGCCATGCAGGTGGAGGAAATATCGTCGCTCAAAAAGGCAATAGTCAACCTTGCCGGCAGGATGATCGAGAAAGAGGAGCTGGAGAAGCGCTACATGATGGATATCCTCAAGGCTCAGGAGAGCGAGAGAGGCAGGATAGCGCAGGATATACACGACGGCCCGATACAGGTCGTCTCCGCCCTCATCCAGCGCATACAGATCGCGGGCATCACGGCGGAGAGCATGGTCGATGAGGCAAAACGCCAGCTTCTGACGGCGGAAAGCGCCGCGCAGGATCTCGTGAGCGACCTGCGCAACATCTGCGATTCGCTCGTGCCGCCTTGGGTGTCGCTCGGAATCGTCTCCTGCATCGAGGAATCGGCAAGCCGTTTCGAGCGCCAGCATCTGATCGAGATAAACACGAACATCGACCAGACGCTCGATATCCCGATGGAGCAGACGCTGGCGCTCTTTCGGATATTTCAGGAGGCCGTCTCGAACGCGGTCAGGCACGGGAACGCCACGCAGGTTGACGTGGAAGTCTCGAGGCTTGCGGGCAGCGGCGTGATGTTCCGGGTAAGCGACAACGGCGACGGCTTCGAGCCCAGGCTGGACATGATGGACGCGCTCCGCCTGGAGGGCAAACGCGGGCTTAACGGCATGAGGCAGAGGGCGGAGCTTCTTGGAGGGAAGTTCGAGCTTACCTCCGCCCCCGGCAAGGGGACAGTTATTACCATTACGATACTCGCTGAATGAAGGGAAGTCTGCAAGGGTGATATTCATAAGCCGCTCATCGGAGGACTCGCTGCCCGCTGAAACCCTGAAAAGCCTTCTGGCCGCCGTGCTGGATATTGTCCACGACAATATCGAGATCACATGCCTTCACGATGAAGGGCTTGCCGCCGAGGGGGAAATCGGCGGGCGGCTCAGGGATGCCATAGGCTCTTGCGGGGTTTTTTTCGCGATACTGACCCCGGCAAGCATAAAGGAGGAGTGGATGCTGTTCGAGCTTGGCGCGGCCTGGGCATTGGGGAAGAAGATAATACTTCTTTTCCTTGATGGGACCGGTTTTTGCGACCTGCCGACGCCGCTGGCGGGCTTCAGGCATCTCGACATGGCCGAGCAAGACGCTCCGCTTCAGATGATGGCCGTCTGCCGGGATGTGGCTTCTTTCCTGGATTTGGGGTTAAGGCGCGGGTCGAGTGTTTTGACGGAGCTTGAAGGGATGGCTGCGGCGATGAGGCGCGAGCCCGTCATCGAAACCCGCGCATTGTCCGCGAAGCCCGACAATGCCGAAGCAAGGCTTCCTGCCTATAGTGCTGGTCCTGGCAAGACAGCCAAAACAGGCAAGACGGCAAAGTGGGGCGCGGTCGACTACTGCGAAATAGCCTGTGAGGCTGAAAGCGCGTTAAAGAAAGTGACCATCAGCGTGAAGATCCTCTGGGACGACCTGTTCAAGGCGATAGCGCCTAACATCCGCGAGCAGCGGGACGAGGCTTTCGTCGAAAGGCTCGTGCTTGACTTATGCCGCGAACGGGATCCGAACCTGAAAAACGGCCTCGCTTACAAACTTTTGAAGACACCTGCCGTCAATCCGGATAGCTTCGGGATGATCCTTTCGCGTTTGACGCTTCTTGGGTATATCGATACGTCGCGCCCTCCTTACTCTATTTTTCAGAAAGACACGCGGCACACGTTTTGGAAGATAACCCCGCTCGGAGAAGACTATCTTAGGGAAATCATCGCCGAGCGGCGTAAAATAGGCGTTTGAGGCGGTCTGATGAAAAACATCCGGCCGGAAAAGCCCAAAATAGGAATAGGACGTTTTCGCAATTATGGGCCGAATCGCTATTGACTTATGCGCTGTTTAGCTTAAAATACATCTTCGTGATGTGAGCCGTTAGCTCAGTCGGCAGAGCACCGGATTTTTAATCCGGGTGTCCCGGGTTCGACCCCCGGACGGCTCACCATCATAAAAATCTATTCAATCGCGGTCCCATCGTCCAGCGGTCTAGGACACCGCCCTTTCAAGGCGGCGACACGAGTTCGAACCTCGTTGGGACCGCCAGAAATACTAGGCTTCGGGGGAACATCCCTGGAGCCTTTTTCTTATTTTACAGTCTATTTACAGTTTTCAAAGAAGATAACCCTGGTACAGCGAAGGCGCTCTCAGACTCAGGGCGACAGCATTTACTTTTAAGTGAAAAGTATCTTCGCCAATACATCATAGTTGAGAGCTGCTTTGAGCATCTTTTTTCTGGCTCCTAACCGCTTGCGTCCAAGATCGGCCCTCCTCGTCAGCGACAACGCGGTTTTCC
>JAIROA010000033.1 GCA_031257775.1 Synergistaceae bacterium | reverse complement strand
CGAGCGAGGCGCAAAAAGCGGCGTGGTTCTGCGAGGCTTCCGGGCGCCGCGAGGTGTCGCGCGAGGATGTCGAGTCCCTGTGCCTCTCCGACGGCAGCAAAAGCACACTGAAACTGCTGGACGGCATCTGCGCCGGGCAGGCTAAAGAGAGCCTGTCAAGCCTCGGTGCCTTGATGAAGGACGGCGAGCTCCTGCCCGCGTTAAGCGCCCTCCATAATAGAATGCGCCTTGCCCTGTACTATTCCGCCTTTCCCCGGGAGCGGGAAAAATTCGCGAAGGCCATTGGAGCGAAGGATTACGCGTCCAGGCAGGCAGGCCAGGCAGCCTCTGTTTACGGAAAAGAAAAACTGCTAAAGTTCATTACGGGCCTCCTTCGGATCAACGCTAACGAAAAGAGCGGCATGGGCGCGTCATGGCGCGACTTGAACGTTCTTGTCATCGACCTTTTGTCCGGGGTCGGGCCACGCGGAGGAAATCCTGCATGAGACCTGCATGAAGCTTTCGGTGATTCAGAGGCAATCATCTTGACTTGCACTGATAAGGGAATATAATCGCTGGCATCTAAGGAGGGATGTTCATGTCCATCACGAAAATAATAAAGATCGGCGGCATGTCATGCGGTCACTGCAAAGCCGCGGTAGAAAAAGCCCTGTCGGCCATCGCTGGGGTTAGCGCCACAGTGAGCCTTGACGCCGGAACTGCGACGGTCGTTGCCACTCGCGAAGTCAGCGACGATGAGCTTAGGAAAGCGGTTGAGGAAGAGGATTACGAGGTAATCTCTATATCTTGAGGGGAAACCTAAATAACGGCGCTGCCGCCATCCGACGCGCCGTTTTCGGTTTTTTGCGGCTTTTGTGTCCTATCCAGCCTTCTTCAGGGCGGCAGCCTTTAGCGCCATTTTTGACTTTCTTCGCGCTGCCGTGTTGCGATGTATGACTCCTTTTGTCACCGCCTTGTCGAGCGCGCTCTGCGCCTCGTTCAGCCGCGTCAGCGCGGCTTCCTGGTCGTTGCCGTTCACTGCGGCGAGGAAATTCTTCGCCGCGGTCTTGCAGCGAGTTTTCCAGTAGCGGTTGTAGAGCCTGTTCTTTTCGGCGATTAATACGCGCTTCGCCGCTGATTTCTTATTGGGCATGATCCTCACCTCCTTATTCCAAAACGAGTGAAATGATATCACACTCTTAAGCTTTCGCGCAAGAGATGAAGACGGCATTTTCAGGGCAATAGCATGAATAGCATGAATTTCACTGTCACTGTCCGGCGCACAGGAAGAATGTCTGTCTTGACAAGCGGATGAGAGTGTTGTATAAAGACAGCTATCGGAAATTCATTCCAAGGAGGAGGCAAGGGCTCATGAAATTTGGCATTGCGCGAGTTCGCGATTCCTATGATTTTCGTGTAGCGCTGTTCTCCTTTACCGGCACGGATCCCGGGATGCATGGGGTCTGTGCGGATGCCGCCGCTTAAATGATGAAGATAGGCTAAAAAGCGCGGCAAATCGTATGGCATCATGTTAGACCGGGATCCTGCGGCAAAGGATCCCGGTTTTTTTGTTCCAAGCCAGCATCCGCAAATATCACTGAAAAGGTGGGAAAATCGTGAATTACTATCAAGAGGAAATGGAATGCGCCACGCGAGAATCAATGAGAGAGCTTCAGTCCAATAGGCTCGTCGAGAACGTCAGGCACGTTTACGATAACGTGCGGTGCTACAGGAAGATGATGGACGATAAGGGCGTAGGACCGGGCGATATCAAATCCGTCGACGACTTGCCGAAACTGCCGCTTCTCTCGAAGGACGACCTGAAGGAGGCTTATCCTTACGGGCTTTTGGCCGTTCCCCTGGCTGACGCTGTCAGGATTCAGTCCACGAGCGGGACGACCGGCAAGCGCGTCGTCGCTTTTTATACGCAGGGCGACATCGACCTTTGGGAGGATTGCTGCGCGCGCGCGATAGTGGCGGCTGGGGGCGGGAAGGATGACGTCGTTCATGTCTGTTACGGGTACGGGCTATTCACGGGCGGGCCTGGCCTGAACGGAGGCTCCCACAGGGTGGGCTCGCTTACCTTGCCGATGTCTTCCGGAAATACCGACAGGCAGATTCAGTTCATGTGCGACCTCGACGCGACCATTCTCTGCTGCACGCCCTCCTATGCGGCGTTCCTTGCTGAGACTATAATAGACCAGGGCTTCCGCGGCAAGATAAAGCTAAAGGCGGGCATTTTCGGCGCGGAGGCATGGAGCGAGGAGATGCGGCGCGACATCGAGGCGCGGCTTGGCATAAAGGCTTATGATATTTACGGGCTGACCGAAGTATCGGGGCCCGGCGTCTCCTTCGAGTGTTGCGAGCAGACCGGAATGCACGTGAACGAGGATCATTTCATAGCGGAAATAATAGACCCGGCGACGGGGGAGGTTTTGCCTGAAGGCGAGCAGGGCGAGCTGGTTTTTACCTGCATCACGAAGAAGGCATTCCCTCTTTTGAGGTACAGGACGCGCGACATCTGCGTATTGAGCCGGAAGCCATGCTCCTGCGGAAGGACGCTTGTTAAAATGTCGAGGCTGATGGGCAGGACGGACGACATGCTCATAATCAGGGGCGTCAACGTCTTTCCGTCGCAGATAGAGACGGTGCTTTTGAACTGCGGGCTCACGCCGAACTACCAGATATTGGTCGACAGGGTTCATCACACGGATACGTTCGAGGTTTTAGTGGAGCTGACACCCGAGATGTTCTCCGACACCATAAAGGAGATATCTACGAGGGAGAACGAGCTTGTGGCGGCCATGAGGGCGATGCTCGGCATTTCGCCGAAAGTGACGCTGGTGGCGCCGCGCAGCCTGGCCAGAAGCGAGGGCAAAGCCGTCCGCGTCGTTGATAAGCGGAAAATATGAAAATATGACATTGGAGGGATGATTATGACAATCGAGCAAATCTCCGTATTTCTGGAAAACAAACCGGGACGCCTCGCGGAAGTCACGAAAATAATGGGGGACGCCGGGGTCGACCTTCGCGCGATGTCGCTGGCCGACACCGCGGATTTCGGAGTCCTGCGTCTCATGGTCAATGACCCTGAAAAGACGCTTGAGCTTCTTCGGGCCGCGGGATGCGTCGTTTCTGTAACGCCTGTGCTGGCCGTGTGCATCGCGGACAAGCCCGGCAGCCTGGCAGAGGTGCTTTCGGTGCTTGCGGACGCGGGGGTCAGCGTCGAGTACTCTTACGCGTCCATCACGCGCAAAAAGGATAACGCTTATGTCATCTTCCGCGTCGACGACAACGGGCGTGCTCTGGAAGCCTTCGCGAAGCACGGGATAACGGCGGCAAGCGCCAAGGATCTGTTTAACGGCGCGGAATAGCCAGCCGAGCCGCCGGCGCTTCGCGCGGCGCTAGGCGGCCGTCGCGCGATTCATCGAAAGAAACTCGAAAATGCCCTTCATGAACATCGGCGCGTCGTCGGGCCTGCGGCTGGAAACCATGTTGCGGTCAATGACGACAGGCGCGTCCGTCCAGATCGCGCCAGCGTTGATGAGGTCGTCCCTTATGCCGATGGTGGACGTCATCTTGAAACCCTTGCATATGCCCGCGGAGGCCGGTATCCAGCCTCCGTGGCAGATATGAGCCACGAGTTTTCCGGCGGACATGAAAGCGCGGGTGAGTTCCTTCACGCTTTCCATGCGGCGCAACTTGTCCGGCGCAAAGCCGCCAGGGATGATAAGGCCCGTGAAATCGCTCTCCCTCATGTCATCGATAGCGGCGTCGCTCGTGCACGGGTATCCATGCTTGCCGATGTAGAGCGTTCCGGTTTTCGGCCCCGCCACTGTTACCTCCGCGCCAGCCTCTATCAGCCGCAGTTTCGGATACCATAGCTCAAGATCCTCATAAAGATCGTCCGCGAAAAGCAGAAATTTGCCTTTGTCTGAAATCATCGTCATAGCCCCTTTCGGTTTTTGCGTTATTCATGATATCTTACAACTGACAGGCAGTTTTGTGAGAATATTATGGTAATTTTTATTTGGGCACGGAGGGAAATAGATGACGGACAGGATTTGCAGAAAGCGCGTCCTCATAAGCGGCAGAGTGCAGGGCGTCGGTTTCAGGTGGTACGCGCATGAGCGGGCAAGTTCCCTGGGGCTCTCGGGCTGGATCCGCAATCTGCCGGACAGAATGGTTGAGGCGGTGTTCCAGGGGGAGGAAGCCCTTGTGGACGATATGGTAGAGTGGTGCCGCAGGGGTTCTCCTGCCGCATCAGTCAAGAGCGTCACCGTGCGCGACGAGCCCGTGTCACATGCGGAGCGTGGATTTAGCGTAGAATAAGGGGAACGTGGCAGTTAAACTTCCGGGAGGTCAGTATTTTCCAATGATCGATAATCTAGCGGTTTTTTTACAATGGGCAACGTCGTCGTTTCATGCTCTGATAGAGTGGCTGGTGGAAGTAGTCGGGGCGCTCGGGTATCCTGGCGTCATAGCCCTCATGTTTCTCGAGTCGTCTTTTTTCCCGTTCCCGAGCGAAGTCGTGATTCCCCCAGCCGGATACCTTGCGAGCAAGGGCGAGATGAGCCTTGTCCTTGTAATCGCGTGCGGCGTTATCGGCAGCCTCCTTGGGGCGCTCTTCAATTATTATATAGCGGTAAGGTGGGGCAGGCGCTTTTTCGACCGTTTCGGGAAGTATTTTTTCGTCTCGCCCGAGGCGTTGGACAAGGCGGAAGCCTTTTTCGAGAAGCACGGGCACATCAGCACGTTCACGGCGCGCCTCCTGCCGGTGATAAGGCAGTACGTCTCGCTTCCCGCCGGGCTTGCGCGCATGAACATGTTTAAATTCTGCCTCTATACGGCTCTGGGCAGCGGGATCTGGGTGGCCGTGCTGGCTGCCGTCGGCTATTGGGTGGGCGCTGGGGGAGCGGGAGTGGATTCCGTGCTTAACAAGGTCACGGCCGCGCTTGTGCTCTTTTGCGCCCTCTTGGTCGCGCTATACGCGGCCAGGCACAGAAAAAAGGGAAGGGTTTAGCGCCGCGATGCGCCGGGGTATGTTATTTTTCATTTTGTTTTTCGCGGCCTGCGCCGCGGCGTCAGCATCTTTTCTCCTGTTTGCGCCCTGCCGGGCCTATGGCGCGATTAAACTGGGGCCCCCATCCGGATCCGGCGCATACCACGCGGCGCATCCTGATTTCGGGCCGTCCGACGACTTCGTGACGGCGGAAAGCGTCCGCTCCTTTACCGGGCTTGCGGGGAAAAAAATAGTCTGGGCCTACGTCAGCTTTAACTGGAAAGAGGATATGCGCTTTCCCTCTGAGGCTTGCCGGACGCTGCACGGAGAAGGAGTCACGCCTCTTGTCGGCATGATGCCCTGGAGCGAGATGAAACAGAATTCGCCCGAAAGCAGCTATACGATGGAACGGATCGCGAGCGGCGAGTTCGACGAAGGGCTGCGCAGATGCGCTGAGGAGGCGCGCGCGCTCGGGTTCCCCATAATGATCGAGTTCGGCCCGGAGGCGAACGGCGCGTGGTTCCCGTGGAGCGGCGCGTGTAACGGCGGAAGCGAGGACGTTTACGGGGAAAGGGGCTGGCCGGATGGGCCGGAGCGTTTCAGGGACGCGTACAGGCACGTTGCGCGGCTATTCCGCTCGTCCGGCGCGCTTGACGTCACATGGGTTTTTCACATCTCCTCAGGCGGGCACCCCAAGGAGGCGTGGAACTCCGCGAGGTACTACTACCCCGGGGACGAGTGGATAGACTGGATCGGCGCCAGCGTCTACGGAAGGCTCCGCGGCGACGCGCCCGCCGTTCCGTTCGATGACATAATGAGGAAAATTTATCCCGGGCTTGCGGCGCTCTCACCGTCAAAGCCGATAGCGATTCTCGAGCTTGGCGCGAGCGAGTCCGTCGCAGCTCATGACAAGGCTGACTGGATAAAAAACGCGATCGAATCGGCGGCGTCGGGCCGTTACCCGAGGCTGGGGGCCGTGAGCTGGTGGAACAAGAAATACCGCCCGGACGGAAGCCGTTCCACGCTTGAGATAGACAGTAGCTCCGAAAGCCTGGACGCGTACCGCGAGGGCGTAAAAAAACTCGTGACGGACAGATTCTGGACGGAAGACGCCCTGCCTGAAGCCCAGGGGAATTGATGCCGCGTTATGCCCCTCAAGCTTTTTATTTCAGATTGGCGTCAAAAAATAATTTGACTTGTCTTGACAATTAGCCAATGCCCTGATAATCTTTGTCTGTTGGGCGACTGCTTAGCACTCGATAGTCATGAGTGCTAATAGGTTCTAAAAATCACCGGAAAGGGGGGATGAGGATGCTGACGGAGCGGCAGCTTGAAGTATTGCTCTCAGTGGTGTACGAGTTTATCGAAAGCGGGGAGCATGTCGGCTCGCGTACGCTTTCGAAACGCTATCTGATCGGACGGAGCGCGGCCACCATAAGGAACGAAATGGCCGACCTCGAGGAGATGGGATACCTCATGCAGCCTCATACCTCTTCCGGGCGGATTCCGACGACGCGGGCGTACCGCCTTTTCGTCGACACGGTTCTCGAGCGCAGGCGGACGAGGGAGCAGGTATCGAGCGAGTGGGTGGATAACCTGAAGGCCCACAGGAACGGCATCGAGGGCGCGCTTACCTCCGCTTCGGAGCTTCTGACGCAGCTCTCGCACTACGTCGGAGTTGCGGCAGTGACCCAGCTCAGGCAGGCCCGTCTCAGCAAGATAGACTTCATAAGGGTCGACACGTCGAACGTGCTGCTGCTCGTCGTGCTTGAGGGCGGGATCGTCCACCACAAAATAGTCAATATGCCCTATGACCTCTCCCAGGACACGCTCCAGGATCTGGCGAGGAGGATAAACACGATGTCGGGGCACGAGTGGGGCGAGGTCCGCGCCGCGCTTCAGAATTATATTATGCAGGAGCTTGGCCGGTACGCCGAATCATGCCAGAAGGCCCTCATCGATCTGGACAGGCTGCTCGCGGGCGAACATACGACGCTTTTCACAGGTTCCCTCGCGAACCTCTTCAATATCCCTGATTTTCAGGATATAGGCCGCTTCCGGGCGCTATTTTCCATCCTTGAGCAGGAGGACGGGCTTGTCGATCTTCTGAGAACGTGCGACACGACTGACGGCATCGGCGTGATCATCGGCGAGGAAAACGACCTGCCTGAGATGAAAAACTGCGCGGTCGTCCTCTCGTCGTCGAGTTCAGACGGGCAGAAAACGACGCTCGGGGTGATCGGCCCGAAGAGGATGAACTACGAAAAAGTGATATCCGTTCTGGACAGGGTTTTGAAGGATCTTGTCGGCAAAGCGGACGAAAACGAAGGAGATGGATAGGAATGCCGGCTGGAAAGAACGCTCCGAAGGCCTGCCGCGACGCTCATGCCGAAGCGGCGCCGGAGCTGGAAAAAAATGACGCGCCAGGCTATGACGGGGCAAATGATATAAACAAGGAATCCGCAAGCGGGTCTGAGGAAGCGTCATGCCGCGGGCCCGAGATTGACGAGCTCAGGCAGCTTCTCGAAGAGGCGAGAGCCGAATCGGAGAGCTACAGGGACGAGGCTGCGAGGGCGAAGGCTGATTTCTACAATTACAGGACGAGGATAGAGCGGGACCGCTCCAGGGACAGGGCTTTAGCCGCGGAAGGCGCTGTGAGCGCCCTCATTCCAGTGCTGGACAACCTGGACAGGACATTGCGGGCAGTGACGGATAAGGATTCCCAGCTTTACAAGGGAGTGTCGATGGTTCAGCGGCAGTTTTTCGCGGCCCTTCAGAACCTTGGGCTAGAGGTGATCGCCACTGATTGCCAGTTCGATCCGTCGCAGCACGAAGCCCTTATGGCGGACGACGTCGAGGAAAGCGACGACGGCAGGATACTGGAGGAGCTTCACAGAGGCTACAGGCTTGGCGACAAGGTGCTGCGCGCCGCTCAGGTTAAGGTAGGGCGGAAAAAGCCCGAATGACCGGCATAAAGCCTTGACCGGGCGTTTTTTTAAAAAAATATATCAAAAAATTTCAGTTTAGAAGGAAGGTAATTTTAATGGCTAAAACAACAGGAAAGGTAATAGGAATCGACCTCGGCACGACGAATAGCTGTGTCGCGGTGAAGGAGGGCGACAATATAACGGTCATCCCCAACGCTGAGGGGAACCGCACGACTCCGTCCGTGGTGGCTTTCACGAAAGAGGGCGAGCGCCTTGTCGGGCAGCTTGCGAAACGACAGGCGATAGTGAACACCGACAGGACCGTGATATCCATAAAGAGAAAGATGGGCACGGATCATAAGGTCAAGATCGACGAAAAGGGGTACAGCCCGCAGGAGATTTCGGCGATGATCCTTCAGAAGCTGAAAAGGGATGCTGAGGAATACCTCGGGATGCAGGTTTCTCACGCCGTGATCACCTGCCCGGCGTACTTTACGGACGCACAGCGTCAGGCCACGAAGGATGCGGGGACGATAGCGGGGCTTGAGGTCCTCAGGGTCATAAACGAGCCTACCGCCGCCTGCCTCGCTTACGGGGCGGACAAGGAGGGCGAGCACAAGATCCTCGTTTTCGACCTTGGCGGCGGTACGTTCGACGTATCGATCCTCGATGTTGGCGACGGCGTGTTCGAGGTGCTGGCCACGTCAGGCGACAACATGCTCGGCGGGGACGACTGGGACAACCGGATCGTCGACTGGATGGCGGACGAGTTCAAAAAGAGCGACGGGGTAGATCTGAGGAAGGACCGCATGGCGGTTCAGCGCCTCCGCGAGGCGGCGGAGAAGGCTAAAGTCGAGCTATCGTCCATGGCGGAGACTACCATATCCCTTCCCTTCATCACCGCCGACCAGAACGGGCCGAGGCACCTTGAGCTGACGCTCACGAGGGCGCGGTTCGAGGATCTGACGAGGGATCTCCTGGACCGCGTAGTGGCGCCGACGCAGTCCGCGCTCTCGGACGCAGGCCTTAAGCCCTCCGAGGTCGACAAGATACTCCTTGTCGGCGGCTCCACGCGTATGCCGATGGTTCAAAAGAAGGTAAAGGATCTGCTCGGCAAGGAGCCGACAAAGGGAATCAACCCGGACGAATGCGTCGCGATAGGCGCTGCCCTCCAGGGTGCCGTGCTGTCAGGCGAACACAAGGACATAGTGCTCGTGGACGTCACGCCCCTCTCGCTCGGGCTGGAGACCATGGGCGGCGTGTTCACTAAGATAATCGACCGCAACACGGCCATACCGGCCTCGCGGAGCCAGGTCTTCACGACCGCGTCGGACAACCAGCCGCAGGTAGAGGTTCACGTCCTTCAGGGCGAAAGGGCTATGGCCTCGGACAACGTGACGCTCGGCAAGTTCAATCTCGACGGCATTCCGCCGGCACCGAGGGGCATACCTCAGATAGAGGTTACGTTCGACATTGACGCTAACGGCATAGTGAACGTGACCGCCAAAGATAAGGGCACGGGCAAGGCGCAGCATATCACGATCCAGTCGTCTCGCCTGACCGATTCGGACATAGAGAAGATGCGCAAAGACGCGGAGAGTCACGAGGACGAGGACAAGCGCAAGAAGGAGCTTATAGAGGCCCGCAACGAAGCCGACTCCTTCGTATATAATGCGGAGAAATCGCTTAAGGATCTGGGGGACAAGGTAAGCGAGAGCGAGCGCGGCGCCGTGGAGGCCAAAATATCGGCACTGCGCGAAGCCATGTCATCCGATGACATATCCAGGATCAACGCGGCCAAGGACGAGCTTTCCACCTCCATGCATCCCATCGCGGAGAAGCTTTACGCGCAGGCGCAGCAGGCTTCCGCGCCGGATGCCGGCAACGCGAACGCGGAGGCCGGAGACTCGGACAGCACTACTGTCGATGCCGATTTCACCGAGTCCGGGAGCAATTAAAATCAGAACGAAGAGGTGAGTGCTGTGGCAGGGCCAGGCAAGAAAGATTATTACGAAATCCTGGGGGTGCCTCGGAACGCCTCGCCGGACGAAATCAAAAAGGCCTACAGGAAGCTAGCTCGGAAGTACCATCCCGATGCCAATCAGGGCAACGCGGACGCCGAGAAGAAATTCAAGGAGATCAACGAAGCGAATGACGTGCTGAGTGATCCCCAGAAGAAGACGCAGTACGACCAGTTCGGCTTTGTCGGGGACGCGCCGCCCGGAGGCGGTTTCGGCGGCAGGGATCCGTTCGGCGGCATGGGCGGGGACATTTTCGGGGACATTTTCGACAGCTTTTTCGGGGGCATGGGGCGCAGCAGGGCTAACCCCAACGCGCCCCGCAAGGGCTCAGACCTTGAGATGTCCATGCGGATCACCCTTGAGACCGCTTATAAGGGCATTAACCGCGAGGTCGAGGTTCCGAGGGAGGAAAACTGCCCCCACTGTTCCGGCAGCGGAGCGGAGCCAGGCTCGAGCGCCGAGACATGCACGGCATGCGGAGGAAGCGGGCAGGTGGAACGGGTCACCAGCACGCCCTTCGGGCAGATGGTTCAAGTAGTCCCGTGCGTTCAGTGCAAAGGCGAGGGGAAGATCATAAAGACTCCGTGCAAGGAGTGCAGAGGGCATGGGCGCACGCGGCGCAACCGGAAGCTCGATGTCAGGATACCGCCTGGCGTCGATACGGGGACAAGGCTGCGGATAAGCGGGGAAGGCGAGGGCGGCAGGAACGGCGGGCCTCCCGGTGATCTGTTCATCGTGCTGGAAGTGACGCCGGACAGCCGCTTCCAGCGGGACGGGGCCGACCTCCACACGAAGATCGACATAGCCATTCCCCAGGCCGCTCTCGGCGCGACCGTATCCATACCGACGTTTGACGGAGTGGAGAAGCTGGATGTCCCGGCCGGGACTCAGCCTGGCTCCGTGCTTCGCATAAAGAACCGCGGGATGCCGCTTCTCAGGGGCTCGGGCAGGGGAGATCTGCATATTCACGTCCGCGTCAGCGTGCCTAAAAACCTCTCCGATACCGCGAAAAAGCTTCTGACCGAGCTTGCGGCGGAGATGAAGGTCGAAGTTTCTGAGGATAAAGGGCTCTTTGGCAAATTACGCGATAAATTCGCGGGGTAGATTTTGCCCATTGATGATGTAGAATGGAGAGAAGGCAGGACGATCGCCTTCTCTCCATGTTTTGCAGTTAGTTAAATCCGCCTCGGGAGGTGTTGCTTGATGGGAAGCTGGTGGTGGTATATAACGGTTCTGGATCGCGGGAGCATCCCCTCGCGGGAGTGCGAGGAAATCTTGTACTCGGCTGCCGAAATATCGGGCAGCATCGGCACTGAGGTTCAGGAACTGCCGGACGGGGTTAGGATGCGGATATATTATCGCGGCGACGAGGAAATCTCTTTCTGGAGGAGCCGGCTGCTTGGCGCGCTCGAGCCCTGGCCTGACATAAGGATGGAGGATATAGGCAAGATAGAAAATCAGCCCTGGTCAGTTCAGAGCGAGGAAGCCTTCCCGCCCCTGGAGCTGGGCGATGGCTTGGTCGTGCTGGCACCGTGGCACAAGGACAAGGTGCCTGACGGGAGGATACCGCTTTACATAAACCCTGCCAGCGCTTTCGGGACTGGCTATCACGAAAGCACTCAGGTCATACTTCGGCTGCTTGAGCGGCACTTCGTTAATCGCTCGCGCAGCGGCAAGCCCGTCGGAGACGTCATAGATGTCGGGACCGGATCCGGCATACTGACCATCGCGGCGCTGAAATTAGGCGCGTCGCGGGCAGTGTCCCGTGACCTCGACCCGGCGGTGATAAGCGAGGTCAGAAACAATCTGGAGCTGAACGAAGTCGATATGGCCCGAGTCACGCTTGAGGTCGGGGATCTTCTCACCAATGTCGGGGACGGCTTCGACCTGGTGCTGGCAAATATTCTGGCCGACCCTCTCGTCCAGATGCTCCCTGACGTCAGGAAAGTCCTGAAGCCGGGGGCTGTGGCTATTTTTTCCGGAATGATAGAGAGGGAGAGGGACGGATTTCTCGAAGCGCTCTCCGGCAGCGGGCTGGAAGCGGTCGATGAGCTGCAGGTGGAGGATTGGTGGGGTGTCTCTGCCCAAAGTAAGGCTTGAGCGCTGCCTTAAGGCCGGTGACGGCCTATGGAAGCTCGACGGTGCCCAGGATCGCCATCTTACGAAATCTCTGCGCTCTTATGAAGGGGCTGTGGCGGAGGGGCTTTTGCCAGACGGCGGCGGGAGTAAAATCAAAATGCGCCTCGAAAAGATCGGCGGGAAAAGCTATCTCCGCGAGGTCGGCCCCGAAGAACCGGAATTGCCCGGCATAAGCCTCACGCTTTTGATTGGCCTCTTAAAAGCGGAACAGTTCGACTCCGTCCTGCGGGCGGCGTCAGAGCTTGGCGTAAGGGACGTCAGGCCTATAATCTGCGAAAGGTCGGTGCCAAGGATCAACGAGGGCGAGATGCCGAAAAAGATGTCCCGGTGGCAGAAAATTCTTGACGAGGGCTCTAAAATATCCGGTTTCGCCTGTCCCGCCGCCATATATCAGCCAGTCGCTCTTTGCGGTCTTGACTGGCAGGAAATCCCAAAGACCCGCTACGCCGCGATCCTCTCGCCAGAGGCCATGCCGATCTCCCAGGCCTCCGTGCGGGAGGAAGCCGCGTTTGCCGTCGGGCCTGAGGGCGACTGGACTGACGGCGAGACGGATGCCCTCATGCAGAAAAATTTCGTGCCAGTAAGCCTTGGGCACGGTATCCTGCGCGCCTCGACGGCGGCGATAGTGGGATGCGGCTGGTTTCGCCTCTCTTGCGTTTAGCCGGAAAAACATTCTCCATTCTCGTTCTTGGATGCAGGACGAATCTGTCTGAGGCGGAAGCCCTTGCCTCCATGCTGGAGGAAAGAGGGGCGGTGTTTTGCCGTGAGGCGCGCGGGGGCACCGACATCGTCATAATACTCACTTGCTCCGTGACATCCGCCGCTGACGCGAAGGCCAGAAAATTCATCCGCCGCGCGCGCAGGCAGAACAAGTCCGCCGTCATTGTCGCTTGCGGTTGCTCTGTCCAGCATCTGCCGGCAGAGGAGGCCTCGGAGCTTGGCGCCGATATCCTGATAGGTAACCGGATGAAGAGCGCGCTGCCGGACGCCCTTTACGAGTGGTTCGCCTCAGAGCGGGATCTCGGCCCGGCGCTTATATCGAGACGAGACATGAGCCTAGGGGA
This sequence comes from Synergistaceae bacterium, assembly GCA_031257775.1. Classification (GTDB taxonomy): domain Bacteria; phylum Synergistota; class Synergistia; order Synergistales; family Synergistaceae; genus JAIRNC01. Next base: position 53,241 of record JAIROA010000033.1, on the reverse strand, counting down.
GAATGCCGCGTGGGACGAGCTTTCGCTGGATCGCCCGCGCCTTCGCGACAGGGCTTTCGTCAAGGTGCAGGACGGCTGCGGTAGGCGTTGCAGCTACTGTATCGTGCCGAGTGTCCGGGGCGCCGAGGTTTCGCGCCCGGCGGCGGACATAATCCGCGAGGTGTCTGGGATCGTGGAGTCAGGGTGCCGCGAGGCCGTGCTGACAGGAGTTCATATCGGATCGTACAAAAGCGAATACGGGGGTCTCGGGGGCCTCATCGAGCGCCTATCGGGCATAAAGGGCCTCATGCGTCTCAGGATGGGCTCGCTAGAGCCATTCGCGGTGACGGGAGAGCTGCTTGACGCGCTCTCGCGGTCGGGGGTTTTTTGCCCCCATCTGCATCTGCCGCTTCAAAGCGGCGACGACGAGACGTTAGCCAGAATGAGGCGCGGCTACGACACGGACGCATTCAGGCGGATGTTAGGCAGAGTCCGTTCAGCGCTTGGCGGGGACGTCCATATTTCCACTGACCTTATAGTAGGTTTCCCCGGCGAGACGGAAAGCGCCTTTGCGCGGAGCCTTGGCTTTTTGGAGGAGTCCGGCTTCGGGAAAATTCACGTTTTCCCGTTTTCGCCGCGCGAGGGGACTGACGCCGCTAAGATGAGCGGCAGGGTGGACGCTGCGATTATAAAAGAACGCGTCCGGCGCGCGGCGGAGCTTGCCGGGCGCCTGCTGTCGCGATACGCGTCAGGCAAGGTGGGCTCGCGCGAGGAAATATTCTGCGAATCTTCCAGGCCTGGCCATACGCCGGGCGTATCCGTGGTGTCGGGGTGGACCCGCCATTATTTAAAGGTTTACGCCCTGTCGCGGGGGCAGGGTTTTGAGGGAACGGAAATTTCCGTGTCTCCTAAATCCGAAATAGGCGGTATACTTTTCGGCGAAGGCATTTCCAAAGAGGATTTTAGCGAAGAGCTGATTTATTGCGGCTAAGGCGCGTCTTTGCGGAAGGAGTTCTGTGTTGGTGGAAGAAATTGTCGTAGGAGTCGACCTCGGGACGAGGTACGCCCAGCTTGCGGTCGATATGCCCGGAAAGGGAGTCTCGCTCATACGCAACAGATGGGGGAACACTAGAACCTCATCTATGGTCGCCGTGTCGAGCGACGGCCTGATTGCGGGCGAGGACGCCGCGAAGATCGCCCTTACCGATCCGCAGGTCGCGTGGTGGGATATGAAGCGTCATCTTGGCACGGACTGGGTTGCCCGCATGGGCGGGAGAACCTACACGCCCGAAGAGCTTCTGATTCCTATGATATGCCTCTTGCGGGAGGACGCTGAGGCCTATCTGGGGGCTTTCGTCTCGTCGTGCGTACTGGCGGTCCCGGCACATTTCAGCTTCCCGGAGCGCGGCGCGCTGGCTAGGGCCGCGCAGAGCGCCGGGTTCGAGAAAATCAGGATAGTGAACGAGCCGACCGCGGCAGCCCTCTCTATAGGCATGGATGGCAGATTCCTCATCATAGATTTTGGCGCCGGGACGCTCGACCTCTCTTTAGTCGAGGGCGAGCGCGGGATATTCCAGGTCATAGAGAGCAAAGGCAGGAAGGACATAGGGGGCTATGATCTGGACAGGCTTCTTGCCGACCGGATGTGCAGGAGGGCAGGCATACCGTTCTCCAGGGCTGAGGATCCCAGAGGCTCCCTCATGATGAGGGAAGCCGAGGGAGTGAAAATAGCCTTGAGCAGCACAGGGAGCGTGACATGGAGGATTCCCGCCGGCTTATCGTCGCGGGAACGGTCCATCGAAATTTCACGGCAGGAGTTTGAAATGCTCATCCGCCCGGTGATCGACGAGGTGGCAGGCATGGTTTCCCGCATGTGGAGAAGGCATAATCCGCAGAAACTGCTGGTCGTGGGGGGCAGCGGGCGCATACCGCTCCTTCGCGATACCCTGGCGGCTAAAGTAAAGGATCCCGAGCGCCTCCGTTCGTCCCCAGAGGACGCCGTAGTCACTGGCACCGCGCTTTACGCGAACCAGGGGAGAGAACGGCTTCTCATTGATGTCCTGAGCCGCAGCCTCGGCGTGATGAACGTTGACGGCGGGGTAGTTCAGATACTCGGCAGGGGAATCCCTCTTCCCGCCGAGGCAAAGAGAAGCTTTACCGCGTATGGCAACGGCAGCCTGGAAGTGACGATCGTGCAGGGAGAGGGGAGAGTCAAAAGCCTCAACAGGGTATTGCAGACGCTCTACGTAGACAACGTGAAGGACGGCGAGATAGTGGAGGTTTTTTTCAGGGTTGACGGCGGAGGCCTTCTCCATGTCGAGGTAAAGAGAAAGAGAAAAACGAGCAGAAAGACGATATCGCTCGAGACGGACGCGTCAGGCATCATGCCCTGCGACATTGCCTCAGAGCTGCGCGTGAGGGAAGACCGCCTGGCGCGCCTTTCGATGTCGTTTCCCGATAATTTTCAGCAGCGCCTTGGAATAATCGTCACGGAGGCCCGTTCGCTGCGGAATGAGGACAGCGCGCTGCAGTGGCAGGCTCTCGAAGTGATAGACAGGATGATCGCGGAGATAGAGCAGGTGGTCTCGCCATGAACTCAAACGCGAACTTCAAAATTCTAGGCCTTAGTGCCGACGCAAGCTGGGACGAGATCAAATCGGCGTTCAGGCATCTTGCCCGCACGTATCACCCCGACATTGCGGGTCCTGACGGGGCAAGGAAGTTTTCGGAAATAACCGAGGCTTACATGACCCTTAAGGAGACTGTGTCGCGGGCGCCATCCAGGCGGCCCAGAAACCGGCAGGCCGGGCAGGAAGAGCGCCGTCAGGCGCAGCCCGCGACGGGCAAGGCTAAGGAGTCGGTTTTTAAGGCCTTTTGGAAGAACCTGTTCGGCGCGGCAGTGAAGAAAAGTCACGAGAAAGAGCAGTTTGACTACGATCTGCCGCCGGCAAGGGTGCGTTTCCTTGGCAGCGTCATATCGAGGGCGGAGTTTGAGATGCAGGGTATTTTCTCCCACCGGGGCGAGATGAAGGCCAGCAGCCGGATCGAGGCAATTCTGCGGAGGCTGAGAAGCAGGCACCCTGGCGTCGTGATGCTGGCGCTGCGAAGCATATCCTCCCGCGACGCCACTAACGACATGAGGAGGGCCGTCGTGGATCACTTTACGAGGCATGCGCCCTCCTCTGAGATACTGGAGAGCCTTCTTTCGCTCTTTTCCGCGCCGTCAATGTCAAAAGACCTTGCCAGGGCGCTGGCCTCTCATTCGGGCGGTTTTTCCCCGGCCGATTCCATGATGGTGCTAAAATGGTTCAGGAGGCAGAACGTCCCGAAGGAATTCTTCGTGCCGTTTCTCTCTCACCCTGTTAATTCCGTGATTGCCGCCGCGCTGAACGGATGGCCCCTTGACCAGAGCCTGCCGGAGTCGGTTGATTTGCTCGGGCTCATCAAAAAGGATGATGAATCCATACTCGTTCCGCTTTTGCGGCTGATGAAAAAGGAGAAAATACCCATGTGGTTTATGCCGGCTATAAATAAAATAATGACAGAGCATAAGTCTCCCGTGGTAAGGGTGTGGGCCTCTGCTATTGTGCGGGATCAAAAGCTGGGTTAAAATACCTATGTGAAGAGTGCGTCCCCATGTTGGAAGGTGTACCGCTTTGGGGCGGACAGTTGGGCAAGAGGTTGCGTTATTATTTATGCTCGACCGGCACAAACGGGAGGGGGGGACATGAGATGACCAGCGTTGTTCGACGGGAAAACGAGACGATAGAGGATGCTCTGAAGCGATTCAAACGGGAACTCCGGAAGGTAGGAGTGCTAAGAGAGGCCCGTAAACACGAGCATTATGAAAAACCTAGCGAAATTAAAAAACGCAAGAAGGCGGCCTCCGTTCGCAATAAGCACAGGAGAGTGGATTAGGGCCGAAGCTTCGCCGGTTTTTTTGTGATAATTCAGGAGCCGGGCCCTACGGGTTCGGCTCTTTCGTTGATTTTTAAGCGTAATGGCCGTTGCGAACCTCCTGTTTAATGACATATGATCCCCTGCGTTTTGCAGAGATGTATTGCTAAGTTACTAAATGGCATTGAGGTGATTTTTTTGGCAACCGGCGCTGATCTATCGGTAATCGCTGAGGAAGTTATGGATGACGACCTTACGCTTCTCCTGGTAAGAAGCGACAGCCTTCCGAGGCTTGGCATATTCAACACGAACACGAACAAAAAAAAGTACGTTCATCTGTCTTGGGCCGAAGGCGCTGAGCGCAGCCTCAAGATCAAAGCTGGAAAATCCATAAAAGAATACCCCATGGACAGTATAGCGGAAAGCATTGCCTCGCTCATCGTTAAAGGAGAGGAGGCCCTGTCGCTGAAATCCCTTGAATGGCGCGGCGTCCAGCTCCTTGGCGATATCCTGCACACGACGAAAGCGGCCAGGAGCGAGGCCGACCTGACTCTGATAGCCGAAAATAAGAAAGACACGCTCTGGTACGCGTACACCCCCAAAAAGGGCAAGTGGTGCATGCGCCCGTGTTTCATCCCCACGGAGACCGAAGCGGCCATCCTGGAGCACAATAAGAGCGATGAAGCGCCGTGGCCCGGTTTCCTCTTGAAAGAGGGGTGCCTGCCGTTCACTATGAGGAATGCCCCTGTCGCGAAGGAAATAATCAATGCCACTCCGGAGCGCTGGAGCGAGTTTCTTCTGCCCATTTCAAAAGGGCTTCTGTTTGGCTTCAGCGACTGGTCGCTTGGCGGCGAGCATACTTTCGGAGAGGCCTTCTGGAAATACCTTCCTGGCGCGTCGTACCGTTCCGAGGACAGCATAAACGCCATGACGGGAATCGGGCGTCCAGCTATAGCGAGGCTGATAGCATATCTCCGCCTGTGGCCGATACTGGCGAGGATTGAGATAGAGCTTGACACTGATTCCATGAAGCTTGCCGAGGCGCGCCAGATGAAGAAGCGCGAACGATTCGAGATGACAGGGGCTGGAGACCGCCGTTTTAAGGTCACGAGGTTCGTGAGCGATTCAGGCGACGTTTTATTCGGCATAATACCGGACACGCGCCTTCCGGGCGAGAATGACAGGATTGTGACCTTGAGCGGGGATGATTGGGAAACGTGCCTTGAGGCCTGTTCTCTGGGCGGCGACAAAGACCCGCAGTATACCATAAACTCGGTGATCGGAGGAATGGATGTGAAGGACTGGCACGCCTGCATCCGTTCTTTTTTCTAGGGGAGTGGCAGGATGTCTCTTACTGAGGTTTGCGGAAATTCCGACGATTTTAAAAAAATTGACGACGCCATCGGCTGGATAGCGGCTAACTGGAAAGAAAACAAAAACGTCGCCACCCTGGCTTCGCAGATGCAGATTCTAGGCAGGAACATGGCGAAGCTTCGCGGGGCTTCGGACACGGAGACACGCAAGAAGGCACGCATCGTCTGGCAGAAGGCAGCAGCCCATTTCTGGGAGGTTCTCTGGGCTATCGTGGAGGCGAAGATCGACGCGGGCCCTCCAGAAAAGCTAGAGTTCGCCCCACCCGAGCGCCTATTTATAGATTTCGGCCACCTATGCTCAGAGTACACGGTCCCAAACGCGTCGTTTGGCGAGCAGATAGGGCAGCCCTCAGCAGTCGATATGTACCAGTACAACCGCCTGACGGACTACCTGGAGGAGAACTACGCGCTCATATTCGGCAAGAGCTATGACGGCCCGTCCGGCGGAGTGCCGCTCGATGAGAAGCTGAAACGCTTTAACGGCGAGCTGAGGACGGCGCAGACGAGAAGGCGCCTTGCCATGAATACGTTATTTAACGCTACGGGGCTCATAGAAAAACAGGATCTGTCCGAGCTTCTGAAGAACCTCGAAGAGGGCCTGCATGATGCCATTGAGACGGACATGCGGACGAAACGGATTCGCGAGGCCGATAATAAGACAAGAAGCATAATAAAAGAACGCTGCAAAAATTACGAAACAGCGGAGCGGACGCTATGGTATCTGATGGACAGCCTCGAAAGGAAGCTCACGAAGGCAAACGAGCCTGAAGCGCCGCAGCCTGAGGCGCCTGCCGCAAGCGATGAGCCGGAGACTCATGATCCGCTCGCGGCCTTTGACCCGTTTGCCGAGATAGACGACGTTCCGGCAAAAAAAGCGGCGCCGGCGGAGCAAAAAACCGAGGAAAGGGAAGAATCCGAGGCGGAAGCGCCCTGCTACGAGGGTTCGGTCGATGACCAGCCCGAAACGCCGGCCCGGGACAAAAAAGAGCAGGGCGAGGCACTGGATCAGTCCCTCAAGATAATACAGAACGTGCTGTCACTGCACGACAAGACAAAGTTCCTCGCGGGGCTGATCGTCCACGTCACGAATGAATCGGAGCGGTGGAAGACCAGGAGCGAGATGGCTAAGAAAAAATTCAAGGGGCAGGGCATCCCGGCCATGAAGCTGGAACTCAGGGAGGGGATTAGCCACAAAAGGGAGTTCATGCTCCTTGCCGCCCACACGGCGAGGCTCGACGAATCCCCGCTATGCCAGAACAGAAGCGTCCCCATATCCGCCCAGAGGGCCGGCGAGATAATGATGGATCTCACCCCGCTCGATCCGGACATGCTGAGGGCCTCCCGCATAAGGATGTACGGGATCCCGAGAGTCATACTCGTCCCTGGCCAGGGGCTGGGGGTATATGACTGGGAAGACAACAGCCTTATCATCCCGATATTTCCAGCGGTGTCGGATGTCAAGGATTTTTGCTTCGCGCTGGCGGCTTTCAGGTGGGACAACGACGAAGACAGAACCCTCAAGGACACGTACGCGTTACTGAAAGCTAACAAGGGCAAGGGGATCAGGGCGCTGCAGGAGTCGTTCTTCAACGACTATTTCCTGTGGATTTCGAAGGAGCGCAAAGGCTACAAGATACTCCCGCGCGAGGTGTCGAAATGGTTCAAGACTTTCTTCAAGCAGAAATCTGGCGTCACGAGCGACAGCAAGCAGCCGCAAGGTGCCCGGAGATAACGCCGGGCCTGCGCTTGCGGCGGCTTGCGGGATATTTTTTATCAAGAGTTCATTAATTCGATAGCGCGTCTTTGTACATGGCCCTGAGGCGCGGTTTTTCTATCTTGCCGGTCGGGTTTCTCGGCACGTCTCCAAAGATGCAGCGCCTGGGGCGTTTGTAGCGCGGCAGTTCCTCGCAGTGTGCCATAATTTCCTCCTCGTCGCACTCGCAGTCGGGCTTGAGCGATACTATAGCGATCGGCACCTCTCCGAGCCGTTTATGACATGCGCCGATGACGGCAACGTCAAGGACTTGGCTCAACTGCCTGATATGATCCTCGATCTGGATGGGGAATATGTTCTCGCCGCCGCTTATGATGATGTCCTTCTTCCTGTCCACCAGAAATATAAAGCCATCCTCGTCAACGTATCCCATGTCGCCTGTAAAGAGCCATCCGCCTTTAAGCGCCAGGGACGTGGATTCCTCGTCTTTGTAGTAGCATTTCATGACGCTCGGGCCCTTTACGATAAGCTCGCCTATTTTCCCTTGCGGAAGCGGATTGCCGTCGTCGTCGACTATCCGGGCTTGCCACCCCTCGCCTGGCTTTCCTATCGCGCCGATCTTGTGAGAGTTGTCCACGCCTAGATGGACGCAGCCTGGCCCCATTGCCTCGCTCAGACCGTAGTTCGTGTCGTACTGCTGATCAGGGAAATACTTTCTCCACCTTGAGATCAGCTCGACTGGGACCGGCTGAGCCCCTATGTGCATGAGCCTCCATTGGCCAAGTTCGTAATCGGAAAGGAGGAGATTGCCGCTTTCAAGGGCCTGCAGGAGATCCTGTGCCCACGGGACGAGCATGAAGGCGATGGTCACGCCCTCGCGGGATGCAACGTTCAGGATGGATTCGGGCTTCGGCTCTCTCAGCAGCACGGCGCCGCCGCACGATATGAGGCTTCCGAGCCAGTGCATCATCGAGCCGGTGTGGAATAGCGGCGCCATGCACAGGAATACGTCGTCCTCTGTCTGGCTGTGGTTTCTCTGCTCGGTGAGGCAGACGGAGACTAAGCTTGCGTGTGTCTGCAGTATCGCCTTTGGCTTGCCGGTTGTTCCCGACGTGAAGTATATCGCGGCGTCGTCTTCTGTGGCGATATCGACCCCAGGATCCTCGCTGGGGAAATCCCCCACGCTCTGGCGGTAGTTCAGCGCGAAATCGGCGTTTTCAGGGATGCCTTGCCCGACAAACACATACGTGGCGAGAGCTGGGATCTTGCCGTGGATGTCCTCGATAATGCCGGAGAATTCAGGCCCGAAGAATATTGCGTCCGTGCCGGTCAGTTCCAGGCAGCCACTGACCTCTTCTTTGGTGTATCTGAAGCTTATCGGGACGACCGTGGCCCCGCTTCTCAATATCCCGAAGTATATGGGAAACCATTCGAGCGAGTTCATCATGAGCATTGCGGCTTTATTGCCGTGTCCGATCCCCCGGCTAAGGCAGAAATTAGCCACTCTGTTTGCCTGCCTGTCAAAATATTCCCATGTCATCTCGCGCCGCGCCGCGCTGTCTGGATAGCTTCCGGTGTCATCAGGTTCCCTCAAGGAGACGGTACTGCCGCCTGATGCCTTCGGGCTGATCTCAGTTATCGCGACATCCATTCCTTTTGACAGGGCGTTTCGGCTCAAAAAATCTGTAATTAGCACTGACTTTCCTCCTATGCCATGATGCGTGAATTTAGAATTTATTTAAAAACGTCATTCAGTCTCAGCGATCCGGCTCATCGGCACGCTGACCTTTTTCAGCCCCTTAATGGTGCGGATAAGCGCAAAGACGCACACGATAGCGCCGCAGACATCCGACACCGGGAAACTGCCCCACGCGCCGTATACCCCGAAACGCTTCGGCAAAGTCAGAAGAGGCCCCCATAGGAATATCCCGAACCTCGCAAACGCCAGGATAAGCCCGTCTTTTCCCCTTCCGAGGCCCTGCAGGAACGATGACGTCACGACGGAAATGCCGGCGACGGGCACCCCGATGTACGTTACGCGTAGGGCATTGGCGGCAAGAGCTATCAGCTCCGTATCCGCCGAGTTGAAGATCATAGCCATCTTATCCGCGAATAGCATGACCGCGATGAAGCTTGCCGCGTAAAAGAACGAGGATATCAAAACGCCTGTCAGGGCTGTGCTTATCACTCTGTCGATTTTGCCGGCGCCGTAGTTGAAACCTACTATCGGCTGGCAGGCATCGGCGATGGCGACGCCCGGCATGAAGAGCAGCGAGTCCATGCTCATGAATATCCCGGTGGCCGATACCGCCAGGTCGCCGCCGTAGGAGCTGGACGCGTTCGTGATGAAAGCGTGAACGAGGACGAAGTTCATGTTCACGATGCAAGCCGGGATCCCTATCTCGAAAATCCTGTAGATGGTCTGGTGGTTTGGGCGCAGGATGAACATGGCGCGAAGCCGGAGCGCCGATTTGCCCGTCACGAAATATGACAGGCACCAGGCCATAGAGACGCCCTGGCTGATGACGGTAGCGATAGCCGCGCCTTCCACCCCCATCCCGAGCCCGATTACGAACCATGCGTCCAGGATCACGTTCGCTATGGCGCCGGACATCTGGCTTCCCATAGCGTAAAGCGGGCTGCCGCAGGCCCGAATCTGATTTGAGAGCGAGAAGCCGATTACCCCGAGCGGAATGCCGCAGAGTATTATCGACAGGTATCCTGAGGCCATGGGGAGAACGGCGTCGCTTGCTCCCGAAAGGCGCAGTATATTCTCAAAAAAGAGCGCCCCTATGATCCAGAAGAGCGCCGATGACGCTATAGCCAGGAATACCGCGTTCCCAAGCGTTTGTTCGGCGTGTTTCCTTTTTTTCTCGCCGAGCTGGATTGATATCAGCGAAGCTGCCCCGATCCCGATCAGAGTCGCAGCCGAGGCGAAAAAGAGCATACAGGGAAACGCGAGCGCGATGGAGGCAATGCCCCGCGCCCCGACTATCTGGCCGACGAAAATCCTGTCCACTATGTTGTAAAGAGCGTTTGAGACCATCCCGATCAAGGCTGGCCCCGCGAAACGGGCGAGGAGGCGGAAGATCGCCTCCTTTTCCATAAATGTCCTGTCGGGCGCGTTTTTCATAACTTCACTCCTATAATCCTAAGTGCCGGGTATCGCGGACACGGAGCGTATCATATCATCTTTAGCTTTTTTTGTCGTGCCTCGTGATGCCCGAAAGCCTGTCGCCCGCAAACTGAAAGAGCTGCACCATCAGCACAAGAACGATGACCGTCGCGAGCATCACGTCCGGCATGAAGCGCTGGTACCCGTAGCGGATGGCTATGTCGCCCAGCCCCCCTCCGCCTATGGCACCGGCCATCGCCGAGTAGCCTATAAGGCTTATTACGGTTAGCGTGAGCCCTGAGATTATGGAGGGAAGCGCTTCCGGCAGGAGGACCTTCCTGATGATTTCGAACGGGGAGGCGCCCATAGCGAGCGCGGCTTCTATTATGCCGTCGTCTATCTCGCGCAGGGCAGTCTCAACCACTCTGCCCACAAAAGGGATAGCGGAGACGGAAAGAGGCACGATGGCGGCGTTAGTCCCGATGGATGTGCCTGCGATGAGCCTCGTGAACGGTATTATCGCCACCATCAGGATTATGAACGGTACTGATCTGCCGACGTTGACCAGCAAGGAGAGCGAGCTGTAAAGAGTCCTGTTCATAAGTATCCCGCCGGGCGCGGTGACGGAGAGAATGACCCCAAGCGGCAGGCCGAACAGAAACGATATCGCTGAAGACGCTCCTATCATATATAGTGTATCGGCAAGTCCTTTAATAAGTAATGTCGCCAGATCTTGCGACATATCCCATCACCTCGGCTTTCAGATTCAAATCCAGCAGGTACTCGATAGCTTCCTCCCTGTCCCCTCCTGAGAGCTGCACGACGATCGTCCCGTATGGGGTCGTCCTGACATGGTCGAGCTGTGCGGCCAGGATGTTCACGTCCACGTCAAATTTACGGACGATATCCGAAATTATCGGCTGCGCGGCGACATTGCCGAAGAACGAAAGCCGGAGCAGCACGTCCGCCTGGCGGTTTCCGCGCTCCCGTGTGAACTCGAGGCCGGCGAGCGAGTCAGGAAGCCGCGTCCTTAGCACATGTGCCAGAAGTTCCTTCGTGACGCTCTTTATCGGCGCCGTGAAGATCTTGAGAACCGGGCCTTCCTCCACGATCTCGCCAGAGTCCAGCACCGCCACAGAGTCGCATATCTCCTTTATCACGTCCATCTCGTGAGTGATCAGGATTACGGTAAGCCCGAGCTTGTCGTTTATGTCCTTGAGGAGCGTAAGCACGGACTTCGTGGTCTGCGGGTCGAGGGCGGATGTGGCCTCATCGGAGAGCAGCAGGTCGGGGCGGTTCGCTAATGCCCTCGCGATGCCGATCCTCTGTTTCTGCCCGCCGGAGAGCTGCGAGGGATATTGGTCGAGCTTGTCCGTGATGCCGACGAGCGCCGCTATCTCATGTACCCTGTCGGCTATATCCTGCCTGGTCCAGCGTTCCAGCTCAAGGGGGAACGCGATGTTCCCGAATGCCGTCCTGTTCGCCAGCAGGTTGAAGGATTGGAAGATCATGCCTATTTTCCTTCTTGCCGCCCGGAGCTTTGCCTCTTTCAGCGAGGTCATCTCGACGCCGTTTATGAACACCCTGCCAGCAGTGGGGCGCTCCAGCAGGTTGACGCATCTGATTAATGTGCTCTTTCCGGCGCCGCTGCGGCCGATTATGCCGTAGATCGAGCCGTTTTCTATCTCAAGCGAGACATCGCGCAGGGCGTGAAAGTCTTTTTTTGAAGCGCTGCCTGGTTCGCTCACTTTGAAAATTTTGCTTACGCAATCGAGCCGTATCATCGCAAACCTCGTTTCTTCAACCGTGAATTTAAAAAGCCCCTTGCGGGGCCGTCAAATCGTTCTAGATGACGTTGCAAGAGGCTTTTTTAGGCTGAAAAAGCTATGACGTCTCCGGTCCGCACTGCGCCTCCCTTTATAACGCGGCAAAATATCCCTTTTTTAGGCATGATGCAGTCGCCCGTTTTCTGGAATACCTGGCACTTCGTATGGCACTCTTTGCCGATCTGGCTCACCTCTAAGAGGCAATCGCCCACCGAAATCCTGTTCCCGAGCGCAAGCGCTGAAAGATCGAAGCCTTCGGTCGTGATGTTCTCCGCGAAACTTCCAGGCTCAAGATCCGGCAGCTTTGCCCTCATAGTCTCGATGTCCTCGGACGCGATGAGGCTCACCTGCCTGTGAGCGAAGCCGCCGTGCGCGTCCCCTTCGATTCCATACTCCTCTATGAGCTTTCCGCTTCCGACGTTCTGCTTGACCGTGCCTTTCGAAGAGGAAACGCAGACCGCTATCACCCTGCCAGGAGGGATATTCCCGTCAATCGGCAACTCTCGACATCTCCGACACGTAGCTCTCGTCTTCCTCGTACTCCGTGCAGGCGTTGCAGCAGCCCGCGCATCCGCTTGCCGGTGCCGTCCCGTCCTTGCGGCTGCGGTAGTCCAGGATGGCCGCCCGCAGGGCTTCCTCAGCTAAGAGGGAACAGTGCAGCTTCTGCGGAGGGAGCCCTCCAAGCTCTCCCGCCACGTCCTTGTTCGTCACTTTAAGCGCTTCGTCTAGCGTCAAGCCCTTCACCATCTCAGTGGCCATCGAGCTAGTCGCTATCGCGGCCGCGCATCCGAATGTCTCGAACCTGACGTCCTTTATCACTTCGTTTTCATCCACGTCCAGATAAATCTTCATGACATCCCCGCATCGCGGGTTGCCCACTTCTCCAATGCCGTTGGCATCGGGAAGGGAACCGACATTGCGCGGGTTCATGAAATAATCCACGACTTTTTCGTTATACATTTTTCCTCCCCCTGTCCTCGCCCTTTATCCTTTATATGGAGACATTTTTCTAAGCGTCTCCACTATCGGAGGGAACTTTTCCAAAACGTATTCTATGTCGTCGCGGACCGTGTCGATGCTGAGCGTCAGGCGCACGGAACCGTGCGCCGTCGCGTGGTCGAGCCCCATGGCCAGCAGAACGTGGCTTGGCTCCAGGCTGCCTGACGTGCACGCGCTGCCGCTCGATACGCCTATGCCCGCGAAGTCCATCCGAAGCAGCATCCCCTCGCCCTCGACGCGTTTCACGCAGACGCTGGCGTGGTACGGCAGGCGCTCCGTCCTGTGCCCCGTGACGAAAGAATCCGGGATGCGGGCAGTTATGCCGTCTAGCAGCATATCACGCAGCTCCGCGACTCGCCGCGCCTCCCCGGCCTCGTGAAGCTTGAGCGCTATTCTCGCGGCAGCTCCCATTCCGACTATGGACGGCACGTTCTCCGTCCCGGAGTAGAGGCCGAATTCCTGCCCCCCTCCGTGGACGAGCGGAGTGAGCTTTATGCCCTTGCGGATATAAAGAGCCCCGATGCCCTTCGGGCCGTACATCTTGTGAGCGGACATCGTCATCATGTCGACGGGCAGCTCCTTTACGTCAATGGGGATATGCCCCGCCGCCTGCACGGCGTCCGTGTGGAACAGCACGCCCTTTTCGCGGCATATTCCGCCCAGCTTCGCTATGGGGTTTATCGTGCCGACCTCGTTGTTCGCGTACATCACGCTTGCCAGGAGCGTATCGCTTCTTATGGCGCTGGCGAGCGACTCAGGGCTTGTCATGCCGTATTCGTCGACCGGCAGGAACGTAACGTCGCAGCCCCTCTTGCCCAGCCACTTGAATGTGTCGAGAACGGCGTGGTGTTCCACGGCGGAAGTGATTATGTGCTTTTTCTCTTCTTTCGCGCTCCAGACGGCGCCCTTTATCGCGAGGTTGTCGGAGACGCTTCCGCCGCCTGTGAACACTATCTCGTTCGGAGAAGCGCCGATGAGCGCGGACACGCTCTCCCTCGCCTCGTCGACAGCCCGCCGCGCGTCCCGCCCCCACGAGTGCAGGCTGTTCGGATTGCCCATGCTCTCCCTGAAATACGGCAGCATGGCGCTTAATACCTCTTCTGCCACCGAAGCGGTGGCAGAGTTGTCAAGATAAACTTTCCGTGTTTCCACCTCTATCACCTCTATGCAAATTTCACAACCGATATATATTATACAACAATTCCCAGGAGTATTGTCAAAAAATATCTGAATCTCAGGCCACGCACGACGCTGCGAGCTTATTCCTCGATTCATAAATGCAAAGAAAAGGCATTTTCATATTGACATATCTAAGAAGAAGCGGAAAATAAGGCTGTGATGTGGGTATACGCATTCTCATGTCTCTTCTGCCTTTTTTAGAAAGTTATTTCGTATGTTTTTGCGTCCCGTATGTTGCTTTATCAGTAAGAGCGGAGGTTTGATTTTATGCTAGATCCCATACGAGTTCAGCCTGTTCAGTTAGAGGAAAGCGTGGGGCTTATTCTTCCAAAAAATCTTAATAAGGGGGGAAAAGCGGCCCGGCCATTTTCCGAAGTTCTCAAGGCCAGCATCACCAGGGTAAACGACCTGCAGGGGGAGTCGGACAGAATGATAGAGAAAATGTCGCTCGGAGAGGTCGAAGACGTGTCGGAGGTTTCTATCGCTGTGGAAAAAGCCGAGCTTGCCCTGCGCCTGATGGTACAGATCCGCGATAAGTTGCTGGACGCGTATCAGCAAATCGGCCGCATGTCGGTTTAGCCTTTAAATAAAATTAAAGAGGCCGGAAAATGCGAGATAAATTGATGGAAATTGCCGGACGCTTCAAGTCATTCTGGGGCGGTCTTTCCAGGTGGCAGCAGGTGTCCATTGCCTCCGCCGGATTAGCCGTGCTTGGCGGGATGCTGCTGATGGCCTTCGCCGCGGGGCGCCAGAATTACGAACCTATATTCTCGGGGCTTGAGGCGCGTGATCAGGAGGCCGTCATCACGTACCTGAAAGCCGAAAGCATACCGTACAGGACGGACTCCGCGGCGAACGCCATCCTGGTCCCGACACAGAGCGTGTACGAGGCCAGGATGGCGCTTGCGGCAAAGGGCATACCGACAGGCGGGATCGTTGGCTTTGAAATCATGGACAAGCTTCCGATGGGAGCGGATGACTTTCAAAAAAAGGTAGCGTATTACAGATCCCTCGAAGGGGAGCTATCTCGGACGATCCGCGAGATGAACGCCGTGAGTTCGGCCCGGGTCAGTATCGTCGTGCCGGAGCAGCGCCTTTTTCTGGAGCAAAATCAGCCGTCCACGGCAGCGATCCTGCTCAAACTGAAATCAGGCTCTCATTTCGGCCAGGATCAGGCTCAGGCCGTCATTCACCTCGTTTCGCACAGCGTCGAGGGGCTTTTGCCTGAGAACGTCACGCTCGTGGACGCTGACGGTGTGATAAATTTCGAAGATCTGAGGGATGGATCGCTTGCCGTTCAGAGCGGCAACAAGCTTGTCCTGAGGCAAAGGCAGTTCGAGAGGGATTACGAGGAGGAGTTCGAGAAAAAGATAGAGGACTCGCTCAAGAAGATATACGGCCCTGGAAAAGTGAAAGCCGTCGTCCGCGTGGAGCTTGACTTCGACAAGCGCCAGGTGAACAGGCGGCTCGTGACCCCCCTTCCGGACAAATCCTACGGAACGCTTCAGAGCTCGCAGGTAAGGGACGAAAGCTACAGCGGGCCGGCTGGCGTTTACGGCGGCCCGCCCGGAACTACCTCCAACATCCCAGGGTATACCGTCAACACGGGCCAGACGAACGTTCCCGCCGACTATAACCTTAACGAGACAATAAATAACTACGACAATTCGACACAGGAATCCCAGGAGATCGAGACGCAAGGCAAGATCAAGAGGATCACGGCGACCGTTTTTATCGACGGCGAGATGAACCAGCGGCAGCAGGAAGACATGCGGAACGCCGTCGCAACCGCGATAGGGACTGACGAAGGAAGGGGAGACAGGCTCACGGTCATGGCGACCGCGTTCGACACGACAGTCGCGGACGCCATAGCGGCCAGGATCGCCCGGGAGCGCCAGAGCCGCCTGATCCTGGGGGTAAGCTCGTTCGTGATCCTCCTTCTCGCCGTCGCCGGGGCCCTTGCGGTATGGTTCAGGAGGCGCAAGCAGCTTGAAGCGCTGCGGAGAGCGAAGGCCGGCGTGGATGCCGACGAGACGCCGTCTCTGCGTGAACTGCTGGAGAACCCTGACCTCATGACGTCTCAGGGAGAGCTCTCCGTCCTTGAGGAGCAGCTCAGGAACTACGCCATGAACAACCCGGAGGAACTTGCGAACCTAATCAAAAATTGGGTGGTTGACGATGTATGAGTAAGGCAAGCAAGGATTTAAAAGGCCGCGAAAAAGCGGCCATACTTATGGTCGCGCTTGGGCCCGAGGCAGTCGCGCGGGCCTATCGCTATATAGACGACACGACCATCGAGCTGCTGACCCTTGAAATAGCTAACCTGAGAAAGGTCACGCCGGACGTGAAGCTCGACGTCCTTAAAGAAGCCCAGGAACTGATAATGGCGCATGAATTCATGACGCAGGGAGGCGTGGAATATGCCCGCAAGCTCCTGGAGCAGGCGCTTGGCTCGGAGAAGGCGCAGGACATACTGCGCCGCATCACGGCAAGCCTCCAGGTACGTCCGTTCGACTTCGTAAGGCACACGGATCCCCAGCAGCTTCTGAGTTTCATACAGAACGAACACCCGCAGACGATAGCGCTAATCCTCTCATACCTTGCCCCGGAACAGTCAGCGCTTGTATTGGGCGGGCTCGCCCCCGCGGCTCAGTGGGACGTTGCGCGCCGCATAGCGAAGATGGATCGCATAACGCCCGAAGTGCTGAGGGAGGTCGAGCGTGTGCTGGAGCGGAAGCTTTCTACTGTCATGGGGCAGGATTTCACGATAGCGGGCGGCATAGACGCCGTAGTCAACCTGATAAACCGCGTGGACCGCGGCACGGAGAGAAATATCATAGAATCATTGGAGGAGCAGGATCCGGAACTGGCCGAGGAGATAAAAAAGCGCCTGTTCATGTTCGACGACATCGGAGGCATAGACGACCGCTCGCTGCAGAGGGTTCTTCGCGAGGTCGACCTCAAGGATCTTGGCCTGGCCTTAAAGGGCGCTTCGGAGGATCTGAGGCAGAATTTCTTCAAGAATATGTCAAAACGCGCGGCGGACATGCTGAAAGAGGACATGGACTTCATGGGGCCGGTCCGGGTGCGCATGGTCGAGGAAGCGCAGCAGAAGATAGTGAACGTCGTCCGCGCTCTGGAAGAAGCGGGCGAGATCGTCATAGCCCGGGGCGGAGAGGAAGAGATAGTTGTCTAGCGCCTCACGCCAGCGCCTCATAAAGGCCGTCCGCCTTCTTCCGGGGACTATAAGGGTCGGGCGCGGGACTCTGGAAAAGGTCGGGCCCGGCGGAGAGTCGTTTGACAAAAATGAGCCCGGTAGGCATGGCGCGGCAACTGAGGAGTCAGCGCTCGCGCTGGCCGAAGAGGAGATCCGCACGCTCCGCTCGGAGCTTCGCGGGAGGGAGGCGGAGCTATTCGAGTCGCGTTCGTCGCTGTCATCTATAAAGGCCGCGATGGAGAAGCTGAAGGACGGCCTGGAGGCGGAAAAGAGCGATTTTTACGATAAAGCGCTGAAGGACGCGCAGGAGCAAAAGAACGCCTCAGCCAAGGAAGGCCGCGAGGAAGGCTTCGCGAGCGGATACGCGGAAGGGCTTGCGAAGGCGGAGAGCGAGGTGCGCCTTGAGTACGAGGGGAAGTTCTCGGATGCCATGTCCATGCTGAATGACGTGAGCGAAGCGTTAGCCTCTTCAAGAGAGGAGCTTGCGCTGCTTCACGCCCCTCAGCTCGTCCGCATGTGGGAGATAATGCTAAAGAGGATGCTTCAGGCGAAAGTCGAGGCAGATCCTGAGGCGGCGAAGCGCCTTTTGGAATATATCTTAAAACGCGTGAACGACAGGGAGAAAATAATCATATACCTGAACCCGTCGGACATCGCGTCCGTCGAGGCTGGCAGGGACGGCCTGATGGATTCCATCCGCGGGGTGAAGTCGCTTGAAATGCTGTCGGACGACCACGTTGACAGGGGGAGCTGTCTTGTGGAAACGAAGCTGGGAATTTACGACGCGAGGTGGCGGACGCAGCTTGAGCAGATATCGGATGAGGTTCAGGGCTTGCTGATGGAAAGCATGGCAAATGACGACGCAGACGTCGCAGGCTGAGCGGCATACGGCGCGGCGCGCCGCAAGCGACATGCTCACTGCCCTGGAGGGACGGCTCTCTCAGATGGAGCTGATCCGTATAAACGGGCGGGTAGTGCAGGTCGTCGGGCTCGTGATAGAGTCGCAGGGGCCTGACATCCAGATAGGCGATCTCTGTGAGGTGCGTTCCCGCAACCGCGACACGATACTCCGCGCCGAAGTCGTCGGCTTCAAGACGGACCGGGTCTTGCTGATGCCTCTTGGCGAGCTTTCCGACATCGGCCCCGGGTGCGACGTCCTCTCTATGGGGCACCCTCTGGGCGTGAATGTCTCGAATGCCCTTTTGGGCCGCGTCCTGGACGGGCTCGGCAATCCCCTTGATTCGCTTGGGCCGGTTCCGGCCATTGATTATTACCCGCTCATCTCGTCGCCTCCGCATCCGCTGAGACGGCAGATGGTGGAAAAGCCTCTCGCGGTCGGCGTGAAAGTGATAGATGGCCTCTTGACTCTGGGGCAGGGGCAGCGCGTCGGCATATTCGCGGGCTCAGGGGTAGGCAAGAGCGTCCTTTTGGGGATGATGGCCAGGAACACCGAGGCCGACGTGAACGTCATAGCGCTCGTCGGAGAGCGCGGCAGGGAGGTTAAGGAGTTTCTGGAGCGCGACCTTGGCGAGTCTGGCCTGGCGCGCTCGGTTGTCGTGGTCGCGACATCGGATCAGCCCCCTCTTGTCCGTTTAAAGGCCGCTCTCACCGCGACTGCCATAGCGGAATATTTCAGGGATCTCGGCAAAAACGTGCTCATGATGATGGATTCAATCACGAGGGTGGCGATGGCCCAGCGGGACGTAGGGCTTGCCATAGGCGAGCCTCCAGCCACCAGGGGCTACACGCCCTCCGTATTCGCGTTCCTCCCGAGGCTGCTCGAGCGCTCCGGCGCTGGCGAGATAGGCAGCATCACCGCGATATACTCGGTTCTGGTGGAGGGCGACGACATGAACGAGCCCGTGGCGGACACCGTCAGGGGGATACTGGACGGGCACTTCGTGCTTAGCCGTGACTTAGCCGCGAAGTACCACTACCCGTCCGTCGATGTCCAGCGCAGCATCAGCCGCGTCATGCCGACTGTAGTGTCCGAGGCTCAGTACGAAGCGGCCGGCAGGGTGCGCGAGCTGCTTTCTATCTTCGAAGGAGCGCAGGACTTGATAAACATCGGCGCCTATAAGGCCGGCAGCAACGCGAAGGTCGATTGGGCGCTCGAGCATATCGAATCCGTGGACGTTTTTTTAAAGCAGGGTATGATGGAGAACGTCGGGTTTGACGATACCGTAAGCCAGCTTTTAAAGCTGGCGCCGAAGTAGAGGGGAGCATACGGCTATGGCTGGCGAGCTGAAGAGATTCAAGAGAGTTCTTCACGTCCGCGAGGTGGAGCGTGAGATCACCGAGAGCGAAC
Organism: Synergistaceae bacterium; assembly: GCA_031257775.1. Classification (GTDB taxonomy): domain Bacteria; phylum Synergistota; class Synergistia; order Synergistales; family Synergistaceae; genus JAIRNC01. Next base: position 33,634 of record JAIROA010000033.1, on the reverse strand, counting down.
TGGCTGTCAAGATGCGCGAGGAGGAATCGATCCTGACGAGGCTGAACGAGATCGAGGCCCGCCGCGAGGACGCCATTGCCGACTTCTGCTCAGGAAAGGGAGTCGTGTCGCCCAGGCAGCTCTGGTTCGAGCGCCAGAGCCTGGACGTCATGGAACGTAAGATGAATAAGAACAAGCAGGAACTGGAGTGCTGCCGGGCCGAGATAGAGGAGACGAAGACCATTCTTCTTGAAAGGCACCGCAACGTCCAGATGATGGAGCATTTCGTGGGCAGGCTTAAGGAGCTGGAAGTCAAAAAGGGCATAGACGCGGAGCAGAACAACCTCGATGACATAACGACGATGAGGTATCGCCGGATTTCTAAAGGAGAGGGGGGTGGCTTAGGATGAGGATGGCGGGCATAACGAGAGTCCTTGGACGGATGAGGGAAATAGAGGCGCTCATATATCCCGAGCAGGCCCGCGAGAAACAGGAAGCCGAGGTAAGGTTTGAGGAAGTCCTTGAGGAAAAACTGGACGACCCATATGACGGAGAAGGCGGCTTTTCGTCGTTTGACAGCGCTTTAGTGCCTGAGTCCGTGGCGGAGCGCCTTGCCATGTGGGAGCCCGACCTGCAGGAACTGAGCGGCAGATACGGCGTGGATCCGCATCTTGCGAGGGCCGTCATGCGCATGGAGTCCGGCGGCAACCCCAACGCCGTGTCGGGCGCGGGAGCGCTCGGGCTCATGCAGCTCATGCCTGGCACGGCAAGAGGTCTTGGAGTGGATCCTGCCGACCCGAAAAGAAATCTTGAGGGAGGCATTAAATACCTCGCTCAGTTAGCCGATAAATATGATGGTGATTATGTTAAGACTCTGGCCGCGTATAACGCGGGACCGGCAAGGGTCGACTCCTATGACGGAGTCCCTCCTTTCCCGGAGACGGAACGCTACGTTAAGAACGTGCTGGCTTTGTACCGAAAATATTCCAGGGGCGATTGAGAATGGCAGAAGCGCAGGAAAGAGAAAGAACCGTTATAGAACCCGCAACCCCTGAAACATCTGAGGCTGAAAAGCCGCGGAAGAAAAAGAAAAAAAAGAAGAGAGGTTGCGGTTTTTTTATTCTCCTAATACTGCTTGCGGCAGGGATCTCATCGGGACTTCAGGCAAGCGGCAACGTGGATTTCAGGCCATTTGTCTACAACGTCGTGCCAAGGATACCGAAAGTGGGCGGGCCGCTGAAGGATGCCCTGGGCATACCGGAGATATATTCGCTGTCGCCCGAGGAACGCAGGAGGCAGGAGCTTGGCGAGTGGGAGGCCATGATATCCGACTCCATGAGATCGCTGGACGCCAGGCAGCAGGAACTTGATAAGGTTTCGAGCGATCTGTCCGCGAGAGAGCAGGATCTAGACTATGAGAGGGAAAACCTGGCGGCACGGCTTGAAGCCCTCTCGAACGACATAGCCTCCAGAGACTCCGGGGGCTTAGCCGCCTCTCAGGCGGACGAGATAGGGGATATCATAGGGACTTTCGGACAGATGTCAGCGAGAAACGCGGCCGCCATAGTCGAGAAGCTGACGCCGGAACTCGCGGTGGCGATACTTGAAGGCCTGCCGGAGGACACGAGGGCCAATATCCTAGGGCGCATAGAAGCCACGACGGCCGCTGTCCTGACCGAGAGGCTCTCGGAAGCTTATAGGAACAGGCAATAGCGCAAAGCCAGGGACGGCATGCTGTTTTTAACAACGAATAAGAGGTGGAAAGTATGGCTGTTCAGATGGCAACCGCACAGGCGAGCGACTTCATGGCGAATATCGATGCTTCCGCCGGCGTACCCGCGGCAGGGGCTGTAGCGGCGACTGCCGATAATGCAGGCATCCCGGCGCAAGAGAGCTTTAACAGGATCCTTGCCGCAGCAAAGCTCGCAAAGTCGATGTACGTGGAAAAGCACGGCATGGACGAAGCGTCGGGCATAGCCGCGGAAATAGAAAAATTTGCCGAGGGGCTGAGCGATGAAGACCTTGCCATGCTCGCCGCGCCTATTTCCGCGGGCGCGGATCTCATAAGGGACTTTGCGGACGCGCTTGACGCGGAACTTATGGAAGGCGACGTGCGCGGGGCCGTCGAGCTTGCGGGGAGGGCTGTCGAAAAAGCGGGCAAGTTCGACCCGGATCTCATCCTTGGCGGGGATTTCATGAACGGCTCGCTGCACAGGCTCATAGAGGAATTTTTGAATAAATTCCGCCTTTCGCAGGACGAAAAGGCCAGCCCCGGAACGCCGGACGCTCCGAAAATCCCCGCGAAACTGCCAAAGGCGGGCGTGGAGCTGCCGCAGGGCAAGGAGGAGCTTCCGCGCGAGGGCGACGAAGCCGCTGATCCGTCATTGCCTGCCGTCCCGGAAACGCCGGCGGAAAAGACGCAGGATATGTCAGAGGACGCGGAAAAGATGCCGGATATGCCAGAGGACTCTGAAAAGACGGCGGAAATGCCAAAGCATCCTGACGTTCCTGTGCTTTCTGATTTGCCGGAGGACGATTCAAAGAAGGATGCCGGGGACGAAGATAAAAAAGGCCAAAAAGGCACAAAAGACAAAAAAAATGAAGATGAAAGAGATCCTGACGCCTCTGTGCCGGCGCGGGACAGATCCGCCATGACCTCGGGCTTTGCTGAAGCGATCAAAACCGAGGAAAGCCCGTGGGGCGCGGATTTGGATCAGGCCGCCAAGCCGCAAGTGCCGGTAAAAGCAGATGAGTGCGGCGAAACTGCCGCTAAAAAGCCTGGCCCCGCGTCCGTCTCAAAGGAACAGAAAATCGAGCGGCGGGCTTATGGAGTAAAGCCGGAAGATGACGCGGAGCTAAAAAACGGCGCGTTTTCGGGAGAGTTCGCGTCAGCGATGCGCGCTCGCCCCGGCACAGCGAAGGCTGAAAACGCCGCTCAGACGCCGATGATGACGCTGCCGGGATCGACATACAGCCTGAACGCCGAAAGCCCGCTCGGGGACGGCATGAGATCCGTTCTGGAGTTCATGAGGAACGACGGCATAAATGAGGCGAGGATAGTCGTCGAGCCCCCCTCCCTGGGGAGGGTGGACGTCTCCCTGCAGGCAAGCGGCACCGGAGTCGAGGCGGTATTCAAGGTGGATAACGAGTCCTTGAAGCAGATCCTTCAGCAGCAGCTCGATATACTGAAAACGTCTCTTGAGGCGCAGGGTATTCATGTTTCGAATCTGGCGGTCGATATTAAAAACAGGGATGATCAGAAGGGCCGTCCTGACCTCTATGGCGGCAGGGCAAAAGCCCGCAGGGCGGACGGCATAGTGGACGCGGACGGCGAGAACGAGCCGCGCCTTGCGAGGATAGATCTCGAAAAGGGCCTTCTTCACTGGGTCGCTTGACAAGAGGGGGCAATTGAGATGGCCGATAGCACGTCAGCAGTTGGCACAACTAACTACGTGAAATATGAGGATACCATCACAAGGGAGAGCAAGGGCGACAGCCTGGGCAAGGAGGACTTTCTGAAACTTCTGGTGACTCAGCTCACCAATCAGGATCCGACGAACCCGATGAACGACACGGAGTTCGTGACCCAGCTTGCTACATACTCGGGCCTTGAGCAGCAGATTACGATGAACAAGAACCTCGAGACGCTCATAGCGGCTAATACCGCCACGACGGCGGCTTCCGCTGTGTCGCTCATAGGCAAGGTCGTAGGCTATCTCGGCGAGGACGGTCAGGTCAAGGCCGGGATGGTGTCGTTCCTCGATATAGTCGACGGGGAGGTAAACCTCTATCTTACGGACGGAACGTACGTACCTTTCAGCAAAGTGGAGCAGATAGGCAGCTACTACGCGGGTACCGGCGAAGGAACGTCAGAGACGCCAGAAACTCCAGAGGATTCGGATACGCCGGAAACCACAGAGACTCCGGAAACGTCCGATGAGGGAGAGGAAGAGGGCCAGTAAAAGAACGTGCGCCATAGCCGCGTCCGAGTCAGTTTTCTACTTAGAAGATTCGGTGTTATTCATAAATTATAATAACGCTGCATTTTTGGAAGCAAATCCGACCAGGAAGTTGGAAAAGATGACGGCAAGGGACTGCGAGAAAAACAGGAGGAATATAAAATGCTTCGTTCTCTTTATGCTGCCGTCAGCGGCGTGAAAGCGCACCAGACGTACCTTGATGTCACAGGCAACAACATAGCCAACGTTAACACCGTGGGCTACAAGCGCGACGTCCTTCACTTCCGGGACATGATATACCAGAGCGTGAAGAACCCAAGCGCCCCGGACAACGCCGTTCCCATTGGCGGAATCGACCCGGCGCAGGTTGGCCTTGGCGTTCAGATTGGTTCCATTGAGCATGTTTTCACGCAGGGCAGCTCTCAGTCCACCGGCATCGCGACGGACATGATGATAAGCGGGGAAGGCTTTTTCGTCGTTCAGAACGACGGTCAGACGCTATATACCCGCGCAGGCAACTTCTCGCTCGACAGCAACGGGAATCTCGTTATGCAGGGCAACGGTTACCTGGTTCAGGGCTATGCCTTTAAGGAGCAGATGAACCAGGCCACGGGCACCGTCGAGCGCGTGAGGGACAGCAGGCTTTCCACGGTAAACATACAGATCGGCCAGAAGATACCCGCCAAGGCAACTACGCTCCTGGCCTTTAAATGCAATCTCTCCAGCAGCTGTACGCCTCAGGCGAAATACATAACATCGACGACTGAGATGTATTCCAGCGATATAAAGCGCGCCTTTAGCGTTAATACTGGCAATCAAGCTACTTTCTTTGCCAGCGATACGAGCGTTACAAATGGCACAGCCTTGGAAGAGTTCGCGCAGAGCATCATGAAGACGAATGACCATGTCACGAAGATCAGCGTGTATGATTCGCTGGGCAATCAGTATACGCAGGAAACGGTCTGGCGCAAGGTCGTCACTAAACCCGCCAATACTGCCGCCAGTCCACCGACATCCGCTGAGACCGAGTGGGACTGGTACTCGTACTACGTCGACGCTGACGGCAAAAGGCTTGAAAGTGATCCTAACGCTACCCCTCCGATACTGATGGGCGGCGAAGGCGCGGGGACGCTCGTCTTTGGTGACGACGGCCTTCTGAAGCGGTCATATTATTATGAGCCGGAAGATCTTGCCGCCCTGCGGAGTGGAGCAGGCAACGCTACTCTGAAAGAGGTTTTTATCGTGGACGGCCAGCCCCGCACTGCTCTCACCGGAGGGGATCTCACCGTTACCGGCAAGGTCGGGGCGGACTTCAACACGGAGGGTTCGGAAGGTTCGGTAACGACTCAGCCGCCAGGTTACGAGCCAAACTCGATAGAACTGGACTTTTTGGGTTACAGCGTTGGCAGGCAGGTAGGTACCGAAAAGGCGCCTATCGACGGCATTACGCAATATAGTTCAGCGACATCAACGACTACGCCCTACTATCAGGACGGCTACGCGATGGGCACTCTTGACAGTTGGTCCGTCTCGCAGACCGGCATAATAACCGGCTCGTTTACGAATGGGAAGAGCCTGCCCATAGCGCAGGTGGCCCTTGCGATGTTCGCGAACACGGGAGGGCTGCTCAAAGTCGGCGAGACGTGCTTTGCCGAGACGGTTAACTCCGGGATGGCGCAGATAGGCACCCCGATGGAGGGCGGCGCGGGCAAAATCGTTGGCAACACGATAGAGATGTCCAACGTCGACCTTACCGAGGAGTTCGTGAACTTAATCCGCGCTCAGAGGGGCTTCCAGGCCAACACGAGGGTCGTAACGACGTCCGATCAGGTGCTGGAAGAGCTTATTAACATGAAACGTTAGGCGATTTTGCCTAGCGGTGGAGGGTGACATTTAGTCATCCTCCACTGTTTTTATAGGTTTTTTTGTATTATAATCACGGCGCGATTCCGTTAGCGTCTGCAAGAAAAGGGCGTGTTATTGTTTATGATTGAACTTACAAGGATTAAAGGCGAGAAATTCGCGTTGAACTCGGATCAGATAGAGATTCTCGAGGAAACGCCGGACACTGTCGTCACGATGCTGAACGGGCATAAGTATTTGGTAAAAGAGACGTTAAGCGAAATTATAGATAAAATTGAGTCTTTCCGCAGGAATGCTTCCAAGCCCGTCGTGCTGTGAGCATGTTTTTGCCGTTTAGGGCTGCCCTAGGGCGGGAATGAGGTGATCAGAAAGTGGATTTAGCGACTGTCGTTGGTTTATCTCTTTCGATAATAGTCGTGCTGGCAGGCATGATCATGGGCGGGGACGTCGGGGCATTTGTGGACATACCGTCCATTTTCATAGTGCTTGGCGGGACTTTCGGCGCTACGATAGTGGCAAACCCTCTTGAGCGGAGCAAGATGGTCGGCCAGATTCTAAAAGCAGCCTTTGTCAATGAACAGATCGACATGATAGGGCTAATACAGACGCTCGTGAGCTTCGCCGAAAAGGCGCGGAGGGAAGGGCTTCTCGCTCTGGAAGAAGACGCTGGGCAGCTCGACGACGAGTTCCTTCGGAAATCCATACAGCTCGTAGTGGACGGGACTGATCCTGAGCTGGTGAAATCCATCCTGGACACGGATATAGGTTTGCTTGAGGAACGGCACAACGACAACAAGGGGCTTATCGACTCGGTGGCGGAGCTTGGCCCTGCCTTCGGGATGCTCGGGACGCTCATAGGCCTCATCCAGATGCTCGGGAACCTGAGCGACCCGAGCGCGCTGGGGCCCGGCATGGCGGTCGCGCTCGTTACGACGTTTTACGGTTCCCTGCTGGCCAACATGATTGCCATCCCGCTCGGGAAAAAACTCACGCAGAACTCGAGCCGCGAAGTGCTGTCCAGGGAACTGATGGTTGAGGGCATTCTCTCCATCCAGGCTGGCGAGAACCCGAGGATCGTCGAGGAAAAACTGAAGGTGTTCCTGCCGCCGAAGCTTCGCAAACTGCTTGATGCCGGCAAAGAGGACGAAGGGTAGGCCCTCGGGATGGCCAGGAAGAAAAAAGCCCCTCCCTCAGCGCCTGGAGCGCCCCTTTGGCTGGCGACTTACGGAGACATGGTGACGCTCCTTCTCTGTTTTTTCGTTCTCCTCTACGCTTTTTCGTCGCTTGACACGCAAAAATTCAATGCTCTGGCCGAGTCCCTGCAGCAGGCTTTCAACATAATGCCTGGAGGCCCCTCTGCTTCCAGCAGGCAGTCACTGATGGACGGCGCGCTGGGGGAGGGTGCCGGGGATGCCGCAAGGCCTACAGAGTCCGATCAGACCAACAACGCAAATCGGGTTTTGGCTCTTGTGCAGGAAGCTATAAAGCAGGAGAATCTAGGTGACGATATAAGAATAGATATGGATGAGCGGGGGATCGTGATATCGTTCTCGGAGCAGCTCCTCTTTGCGGAAGGCTCCGCCCGGATCCGTCCCGAAGCGCTTCGCATCATTTACAAGATAGGGACGATAATAAACTCCATGCCGAATGAAGTGGAGCTTGTGGGGCATACGGATTCGGCTGTTCTGCGGAACAGCATATACATAAACAACTGGGGGCTTTCCGCCGCGAGAGCCGCGGCCGTCGTCACCTATCTTAACAACGAGATAGGCATCTCGGATAAAAGGCTGAAAGCCGTGGGGTTAGGCGCGGCAAGGCCAAAATCCCCGAACGACACGGAGGAGCATATGGCGCTCAATAGAAGAGTGGACATGGTGATCCTGTCGCAGCACGGCATACACTAAAGCACGAACTCAGGACGACGCAAGGAGGCAGTTCCGGATGGCATTTGCTAGAAAAACTCTAATCATATCAATCGTTGGCATCGTGGTTCTCATAGCAGGGGTCATCGGAGGGGCGGTCGTCGGCCTCAGGTATTTTGGGGGCAGCGCCCCGGCGGTGTCGGATCAAGTGCCAGACCCGGGCCCGATGCTTGAGTTGGGGCAGTTCACATCCACCCTGGCCGACCAGGAAATACACGTCGTGAAACTGAAAATCACGCTGGAGCTGACTGGAATGAAAGCGTACGACAGGATCAACGCGTCCGCGAACGGATGGATGCTGACGATAAAGGACGAGGTCATAAAGACGCTGAAGGATCAGCGGTATGACGTAATTCGCTTCACTGAGGGCATGGAGAGCCTGAAGCTCGACCTGAAGACGAGGCTCAACTCCATCCTGCCGAGGGAAGCCGGAGAGGCATCCATAAAAAAGATCCTCTTCGACGAGTATATGACTCAGTAGCCTGACAAGGGAGGTTTCAGCATGGTTCCGCCGGAGGTCATGTCCCAAAATGAAATAGATTCCCTTTTGCAGGCTATATCGAGCGGGGGCGACGACATATCGAAGATGCAGGCGCCCGAGGAAAAGCCGCTCAAACGCTACGATTTCAGAAGGCCTGATAAATTCAGCAAGGATCAGCTGCGCGCGATTCAGATGATCCATGAATCGTTTTGCCGCACTCTGACCACGTCCTTGTCGACTATGGTCCGTTCCATGGTATCGGTCGAGGTCGTGGCAGTGGATCAGCTCGCCTACGATGAGTTCATAAACTCCCTTGTCCAGCCGACCGTGATAGGGGTTCTCGAGATGTACCCCCTGAGCGGCAACGCGATACTTGAGGTAAATAACCAGCTTACTTTCGCGATCATAGACCGCCTGCTTGGCGGTAAAGGCGAGCCTCTTCGCAAGCCCAGGGATCTGACGGACATAGAGCGCACCGTTATGGAGCGCGTGATGATGAAGATACTGGAGCATCTGGAGGAGAGCTGGAGCACCGTAGTCGACATAAGGTTCCGCTTCGAGACCATGGAGAACAATCCGTTTTTCGTTCAGGTCTGCCCGGGCAGCGATATGGTGCTTCTAGTCACGATGAAGACTCAGATAGGCGACGTGCAGGGCATCATGAACTTTTGCATTCCATACTTCGTGATAGAGCCATTGATAGATAAGCTCAGCTCGCAGCAGTGGTTCTCCTCGACGAGCCGCAAGGGAACGGAGGGCGCGCTCGATATCCTGAGAAATCGGCTCCATGACGTCTCTGTGCCGCTCGCGCTTGAATTGGGTCACAGCATCGTCAGCTTAGGCGACGTCCTCCAGCTTCAGACAGGCGACGTGATCAGGCTTGACGGAACAGCTAAGGATCCTATGGGCATGAGGGTCGGCAACAGGGTTAAGTTCATGTGCGTGCCCGGCATGCGCGACAAAAATTACGCCGCTCAGGTGACGGAAATACTTGGGGAAGACATGATCCCCGAAGGGGAGGAATAATGATGGTTGACGAGTTTCTTAATCAGGACGAAATAGACGCGCTTCTCTCCGGAACGCCGGAACCTGGCGGCGCATCCCCGGCCGCCCCTGCGGGCGGCATCCTGACGCAGGACGATCTTACGGTGCTGAACGAGGTGACCGGCATACTGGCAAGCGCGGCAAGCAACGTCATAGGGATGTTAGCCGGGCGCGACGTCACTACGAATCTCGGAACCCAGACGGAGTCCCCTCAGAACTCCATTGCGGGCGAGGTAGGCAGCCCGAAGGTCTTTTCGTATTCCATGACGCTGAACGGGCTGGATTCAGCCCCCGCGCGGCTCATAATGGGCGAGAGCGGGGCTCTTGCCTTAGCTGACCTCATGATGGGCGGCGACGCGAAGGAACTCCCGGCTGAGGCGAACGATCTTTATCTCTCCGCGGCTCAGGAAGGCTTAAGTCAGCTCATAGGCTCCGCGCTCACGAACCTTAGCGGCCTCATGGGCGGAGCGCGCCTTGCCGCGGACTCGTCGTCGTCGAGCCTTGACGACGAGGGGACATGGATTCCGTTCCAGGACGAAGCGGAAGACTCCCCCGTGTGGATCGGCAAGATAGACCTGACGGTTCAGGGAGTCGAGCCGTTTTCTCTAAGCATGCTCATTCCCGCCGCGAACGCGGTTTCCCTTGCGGCTAAAGTGAGGGAGGCTATGGCGCCTCCGGCACCGGAACCCGCGCCTGTGTCCGCGCCCGCGCCTCAGATGATGCCTTCAAGGCCTCAGGCGTCTGCCGCATCTCAGCCCTCGCAGTCTGTTTCGCTCCCGCCCCGCCCGCAAGCCCAGCCAGTAGACGCCCGCCCTGTGGAATTTGCGCAGCTCGGAAGCTCGGAATTTGCCGGTTCTCCAGGAAATATCGATTTGATAGTCGACATTCCGGTACGGGTTACTGTAGAATTGGGCAGGACTCGAAAAACTATTGGCGAAGTGTTGGCCCTGGGGCCTGGTTCTGTGGTAGAATTAAATAAGATGGCAGGAGAACCGGTCGACGTGTTGGTCAATGGTAAATTGATAGCACGCGGCGAGGTGGTTGTGATAGATGAGAGTTTCGGCATAAGGGTGACAGAAGTCGTGAGCAAGGCGGAGCGTATTAGGTCTATGGGCGTTTGAGGCCCTGTTTGCGGTTTTATTGACTAGTCAATATTGAAAACGGGCGTCCAAGGAGGGCATAAAAATGGGAACAAAGGTATTGATAGTTGATGATGCGGCGTTTATGAGAATGATGCTGCGCGATATTCTCGCGAAAAACGGATTTGAGGTGGTCGGCGAGGCCGACAACGGCAGGGTCGCCGTCCAGATGTATTCGGAACTGAAGCCGGATGTCGTTACGATGGATATCACAATGCCCGAAATGGACGGAATCGCCGCGGTCAAGGAGATCAAGGCGGCTGACCCTGCCGCTAAAGTCGTGATGGTGAGCGCGATGGGGCAGCAGGCTATGGTAATAGAGGCGATACGTTCAGGTGCCGCCGATTTTATCGTAAAACCCTTTCAGCCGGACAGGGTGCTGGAGGCTCTCGGCAAGGCATTGCTGTAGAACGCCCGTTAATGCTTCAGGTTTCATGAAGAGCGTAACGAGGCTTTTAACGGAAAAACGGGCGTTGAGGCTCATTTCAGTGACTGCCTTGGCGCTCTTTTTTTATATTTGCGGCACCGCGCTTTTATTGGCCGCTAGCGCTGACGTGCTTCCACAGCCGCCTGGCTTAGGAGGCACGCTGTCCGGGTACATCGAGAAGATGCTGCTTGCGCTGGCGCTTTTCGCGGCTATCGCATTTGCGGCGGCGAAGTTTTTGCCGAAGCTGTTTAAGACCGGCAGTGCCGGGCGTCTGTGCGTTTTGGGGGCTATGAGCCTCGGGCGGGATGCCGTGTATATTCTCCAGATAGGCCCTGACGTCGTGGCCCTTTTCGTCGGCAAGAGCGGCCCCGCGCTCCTTGGCAGATGGAGTATGGACGAGTGGGAGGATTATGAGGCGTCTTTGGGAGAAGGCACACACGGAGCTGGGGAGACGAAGGGGAATAGTGAATTTCTGTGAAAAACGCTTTCCTGCTTTTTAAAATAAAACACCAGACCGCCTTGGCCGCGGTTCTCTTAATGTGCTTAGTGATGATCGCGCCAGCAAGCGCAGCGCCCGCGCCGAATATGCCGAGCCTGCCGATCCCCGCGATAAATGTCGCGGTCGGCGCGGCGGACAGCCCTCAGGATCTCGCGCTGACGATTCAGATAATCGCGCTGATTACCGTCCTGAGCATGGCGCCGGCCATTCTGCTTATGCTGACGAGCTTTACGCGGATACTCGTCGTCCTTGGGTTTATCAGGGGCGCGATAGGCCTTCAGCAGACGCCTCCTAACCAGGTGGTGGCGTCCATGGCCCTTTTCCTCACAATCTTTACGATGGGCCCCGTCTGGAATGAGGTGTATTCCAGCGCGGTCGCCCCTTACATGCAGGAGGAGATTCCGGTTCAGACCGCGCTCGAGCGCACGATGGGCCCGATTCGCCAGTTTATGTTCAGGCAGACGAGGGAGAGGGAGCTTTCGCTCATGCTCCGGCTTTCCGGGGAAGGCCAGCCGGCGGGCCAGGACGACGTGCCGACGATGACACTCATACCGGCTTTCGTCCTGAGCGAGCTTAAAACGGCATTCCAGATGGGCATTGTCATATATATACCTTTTATTGTCGTCGACATGATCGTGGCAAGCATTCTCATGAGCATGGGGATGATGATGCTGCCCCCGTCCATGATATCGCTGCCCTTTAAAATCCTGCTGTTCGTGATGGCCGACGGCTGGAACCTCATAGTCGCGAGCCTCGTCACGAGCTTTAATTGATGTCGCCCGGAAGCCGGAGGCTATAGATGGAATTCCTGAGCATTTCAGACGCAATGAGGAGCGCGGTGACTATTATCGTGATGGCGAGCATGCCGGTCCTTCTGATCGCCATGGCTGTCGGCCTGATAGTGGGAATACTTCAGACCGCTACCTCCATACAGGAGCAAACGCTTGCCTTCATCCCCAAAATACTGGCAGTCATTCTGGCTCTCGTCCTGCTTGGCCCGTGGATGTTCGCGCTTGTTAGGGATCTTGCCATCAACCTCTTCACGAACATGTACAAGTACGTCAGTTAGGGGAGATCCGCGGTGCTTCCTTTCGTGGCAGACGAGGCTCTCGTGAGATTGATAATCATCCATTTCATGATAAGCATAAGGTTCCTGGCCATGATCTTCACCTCGTCAGTCTTTATGCTGCCCTCCTTCCCGAATCAGGTCAAACTCTGGACATCCGTCATGCTCTCCGTTATAGTGACCCCGCTCGCTGACGTCTCCGTCCCTGCCGTGCTGCTAGGGAGCTGGACGTATGTTTTTATCATGACGGCCCGGGAGTTTATCCTTGGGGCCGCCGTCGGCTTCATATCGAGCCTGCCTCTTTACGCGCTTCAGGCATCCGGCTATATAGACGGCATGATCATGGGCTTTAACATGATGAACATGTTTGACCCGCTCTCAGCCCAGCAGTCGTCGGTCTTGGCTCAGGTAAAGTATCTTCTTGCCATATGGTTTTTCCTGTACTGGGATGGCCATTTGCTCATAGTGCGCGCGCTCGTGGAGAGCGTCAAGCTAGTGCCTCCGGGCGTCTCCATGTGGCCTGGGACTGGCAGCGTTCCGTGGCTGGACTGGCTTCAGCGTCTCTTCGTGATAGCGATGAGCCTCAGCCTCCCCGTGCTGGGTTCGGTAATACTGGCCGATGTAGGGCTCGGCTTCGTGGCAAGGACCGTACCGCAGATGAATGTTTTTGTACTGGGCATCCCGCTTAAGATAAGCGTCGGTTTTCTCGTCCTTCTTGCCGTGATCCCTTCCATGGTCGAGATACTTCACGCTGATCTGGAGCGCGCGGTCGAATACGCCCTGTACGGCATTTTTTACTGGCGATGAGCATGATAAAGGCACTGTCGCTCGGGCGCGTCCGGGCGTTCGACGTGCAGTTTTTCGCCGGCGAGCGCACAGAGCCGGCCACGCCCAAAAGACGCGAAAAGGCCCGTGATGACGGGCAGATGGCCAAAAGCCAAGACTTAACGGCCGCTTCTGTCATTATTTCAGGGCTTTTGAGCCTCTATCTGCTGGTGGTTCATCTTCATGGTGTGCTGATTTCGATGCTGAGGAGCGTTTTCTCGCATCTGGCGTCCGATAAAATGGCGGGGGATGACTGGTGGATCCTTCCTGTGGAATCGGCCATGAGGACATATTTTTACGGGTGGTTACCTATCGGCCTGCTCTGCGCGTTTGCGGCTGTGGCCGTTCTGGTGCGCCAGGTCGGCTTCAAAATCACAACCAAGCCCTTCGTGCCCAAGTTCGACAGGTTCAACCCGGTGTCCGGGCTCAAAAAAATCATCTCGGCAAGGTCTCTCGTTGAACTCGGGAAGGGTTTTTTAAAGGCGCTCGTCCTCTTGTGGGTGCTTTATGCCGCGATCAGGGACGAGAGGGATTTTTTCCTGGGCGTGATGAATTTCTCGCTCATGCAGGGTGCCGTCATGGTCATGGAAAAAATCTGGTGGCTCGCGCTCAGGATGTCGCTCTTTCTTCTTCTCATAGGGCTTATTGACCACGCGTACCAGAAGTGGTCATTCGAAAAGTCCATACGGATGAGCAAACAGGAGATTAAAGATGAATATAAGCAGATGGAAGGGGATCCGACGGTAAAACGGCGCATAAGGCAGAAACAGAGGGAACTGGCGAGAGGGCGCATGATGTCCGACGTCCCTAAAGCGGATGTCGTCGTGACGAACCCAACTCATGTGGCAGTTGCCATACAGTACGACTCAAAGAGCATGATCGCGCCTGTAGTCGTCGCCAAAGGCCATGGGCTCATAGCGAGGAGGATACGCGATTTGGCAGAGGAAAACAAAATCCCCGTGATCGAAAATAAGCCATTGGCAAGAGCCCTGATGGCACAGGTCGAGGTCGGAGAGACTGTCCCGCAGGATCTCTACAGATCAGTGGCGGAGGTGCTGGCGTTTATCTACCGTCTCAAGGAAGGCAGGGCACCGAAAAGCGCTTTTGGCGCTCACGGCCCCTCTGACGTACGGCAATGATCGCATTAACTGCGGATATGACGTATAATACAAAAAGTTATAATTGTTTTAGTTGAATTTTGCTATTTCGGAGAGTTGATTATGGCGGATAACGCAGTTTCTGTTGAAGGCAATTTTATAACAAGACACGCTGACGTAGGCCTTGCGGTCATGCTGGTGATGATCGTCGTCATGATGATCATCCCGGTGCCTACCCAGCTGCTCGATTTTCTGCTGGCGCTGAACGTGACGTTCGGGGTTGTGGTGCTGCTTGCGACTTTTTACGTGACGAGCGCGCTGGAGATAGCCGCTTTCCCGACAATCATCCTCATCGCTACGCTTTTCCGTCTTTCCCTGAATATCTCCACTACGAGGCAGATCCTGCTCAATGCCTTTGGAGGAGAGGTCATCCAGGCGTTCGGGTATTTCGTGGTCGGGGGAAATTACGTGGTCGGTGCCGTAATATTCCTCATCCTTGTCGTCATTCAGTTCATGGTCATAACCAGGGGCGCGGAGCGCGTCGCGGAGGTCGCGGCCAGGTTCACCCTGGACGCTATGCCAGGCAAGCAGATGGCTATAGACGCTGATCTGAACGCGGGTATGATCGACGAGGCGGAAGCCCGCAAGAGAAGGCGGGATATACAGCGCGAGGCTGACTTTTACGGCGCGATGGACGGAGCTTCTAAGTTCGTCAAGGGGGATGCTGTGGCAGGGCTCATCATAACGATCATCAATATCATCGGTGGCCTCGCTATCGGCATGCTGCAGAAAAATATGGATGTCTGGACGGCGCTCCAGACTTACAGCCTTCTCACGGTTGGGGACGGTCTAGTCTCGCAGATCCCGGCTTTGCTCTTTTCGACGGCCACCGGCATCATAGTCACAAGGTCGGCAGGCGAGGGCAACCTGGGAGTCGATATAATCTCATCGCTCACGGGCAACCACAGGCCGCTTTACATCGGCGCCGGGCTGCTTTTTGCCTTTGCTTTGATTCCGGGCCTCCCCACGGTTCCGTTTGGCATACTTGGCTTCCTGATGGCGTTTCTGGCTCGCAGCGTTTACCGAGAGTGCGAGACGCAGCTTGCCGAGCTGGACAAAAAGCGCGCTAAGGGCGGCGCCGTTACGCAGCAGAACGCGAGCGGAACTACCGTGACAGGGACAGGCACCTCAGCCCCTGGGAGCCCGGAAAACGTCTTGCCGCTTCTGACCGTCGATCCGATGGAGGTCGAGATAGGGTACGCATTGATCTCAATGGTGGATCCGGGACAGGGCGGCGATATGCTGGACAGGATCGGTACGATCCGCCGCCAGATGGCGATGGATCTAGGTCTGGTCGTGCCGCCTATCAGGATACGCGACAACATTCAGCTCAAGCCGACGGAGTACGTGATACGGGTGAAGGGCGCTGAGGTGGGCAGGGGCGAGCTTCTGCCGGATCATTATCTCAGCATGAGCGTGGATCAGGGCGACGACACTTTAGTCGGCATACCGACTAAAGAGCCGTCATTTGGCCTCCCGGCGGTATGGATATCGCCGGAGGTCCGCGACCAAGCCGAGGCTATGGGATACACCGTTGTCGACTGCCCGTCCGTTCTGGCGACGCATCTTTCCGAAGTGATAAAGCGTTACGGCGCTGATCTTTTGACAAGGCAGGAAGTCCAGAAACTCGTCGATCTCGTGAACGAAAACAACCCTGCCGTGGCCGGGGAGCTTACGTCCGTCCTGGGACTCGGCGATGTCCAGAAAGTTCTGCAAAACCTCGCGAAAGAGCAGGTGCCTATCCGAGACCTCGTGTCTATTTTCGAGACGCTGTCTGATTTCGGGCGCTTTGCAAAGGGCGTCGACTATCTGACTGAACGCGTGAGGGAAGCCCTTTCGCGGGTGATAACAATCCGGCTTCAGGATGAGTCCGGAGTGATTTCAGTCTTTGCCATGTCGCCGCGCCTTGAGCAAAAGATAAAAGAGTCAGTCTCCGGTGATCTTAATCAAGGCTGGCAGCTCGGGCTTTCGCCGGAGGGCATTCAGCAGGTCATAAAATCGGCAGCCGCTGCGGCCGAACAGATGGCAATGGCTGGGATTACGCCCATTTTGCTCGTGCATCCGGACTTGCGCTTTATAGTTAGAAAAATTTTGGAGGGGAACCTACCGCAACTTTACGTCATATCCTATAATGAAATTGCATCGGGCGCGCAATTAAAATCTTTGGGGACGGTGGAATAATTGAAGGTTGAGCAGCAAATCGAGTATGAGGCGAAGAGCGATGCCGAAGCGATTCAGGTTGCCAGGGACCGCCTTGGGAGGGAAGCGGTAATACTTTCCTCGCGCCCCGTCAAGCTCGGAGGGGTTTTCGGTCTCTTCAAGAGGGACGCGCTTTGGGTTACAGCCGGAATTTTAGTTCCGGATCATGAAGATCTTCTCCGCGAATCGAAAGAGCGCATGGTCGCCTTTCAGCATCTGCTTGACGTGCGAAGGGCAGTAAGCGGCGTGACGAATGGCGCGCATGGCGCAGGCGTGGCCGTCGCCGAGCCAATGGTTACTACGGCCTTTTCATCCCCCGCTGTGGCAACTGTCCCCGTTGCTGTGGCAACGCAGGCTTACGAGATGCAGTCCGCGCATAAAGCCGCATCACCGGCAAAGGCCGCTGAGGCAGTGTCAGCGTCAAAGGACGTGGACGAGATCAAGTCCATACTCGCCAATGTCCTTGAGCGCCTTAGCGGCGCGGAAGAAACCTCCGCTGGGCACGTGACAGATGAATATTCGCAGATCATGATAGACGCGGACGTTGACAAAAAAATAGCGCTCGACATATCGGAAACATTCCGCGCCTCGGGAGTGACGCTTGATTTCCGGGACTGGCTTTCCGGAAGAATACCGATAATGGGGTCGGACGGATTTGCGGCGCTGGGGGGACGGAGAGTTCTGTTCGCGGGCCCGACAGGCGTCGGCAAGACCACTACGATAGCGAAGATAGCGGCCATTCAGTCGTTATGGGGCGACAAAAAAGTCGTGCTGATGACGTCTGATACCTACAGGATCGCGGCCGTGGAGCAGCTACGCACCTATGCGAAAATCCTGGGGATCCCCATAGAAATCGCCGCTAATTCGAAGGAAACCCAGCACGCGATAAAAAAACACAAGAATGCCGACCTTATTCTTCTTGATACCGCAGGACGCAGCCATTATGACGGAACGAGAATTGATGAGCTTCGCGCTCTGTATGACGCGTATATGCCGGATTCGGTTCATCTCGTCATGGCGGCTAACATCAAATATCGCGATATGCTGAACGTGATAGAACGCATGGGCGTCGTCCCCCTGTCAGCTCTTTTGTTTACGAAGCTCGATGAGACCGCCAGTTATGGTACAATCTTAAACGTGCTGCACGATTTCGATCTGCCGCTGTCGTTTTTCACCATCGGGCAAAATGTCCCTAACGACATCGAGATAGCGCGAGGCGATAAATTTGTGGAACTTTTATTCAGCAACGGACAGACGTTAAGAAAGCCTGAAAGATGAACCCGGTCATTATGCCGCCTCCCGCTCATGATCAGGCTACGCGGCTCAGGGAGTTTGTGCTTGAAAAGAAGGATTCGGTATCGAGAAGCAAGATAACGGGCATGAGATCTGTGTCGATCCTTAGCGGGAAAGGCGGCGTCGGGAAGAGCAATCTCGCGGTGAATCTGGCTCTTGCGCTTGCTGATCAGGGCATGAAGGTGATGCTGCTAGACGCGGATCTCGGGCTCGCGAATATAGACATACTCTTTGGCGTCGTGCCGAAATTCAACCTCGGGCATGTTCTGAGGGGAGAGAAGGAGCTATCTGACATACTCTTCCAGGTCGGGGAGAGGCTGACGATCATCCCTGGCGGCGCGGGTCTCAGGGAGCTGGCGGACATCGACGATCAGAGGCAGGCTTGGATGATAGACAGGCTTTCTTTCCTGGAGAACGAGACAGACGTTCTGCTTCTGGACACGAGCGCGGGGCTGCATAAAAACGTGCTTGCGTTCGCGACGGCGTCCGATCTGTCCATACTCCTTACGACGCCGGAACCGACGGCCATAAGGGATTCGTATAGCGTTCTCAAGTCCCTCTGGCAATCGACCGGAGGGAATGTGAGTGTCGGGCTCGTCGTAAATATGGCCTCAGACGCAAACGAGGCTGAAATGGTTGCCGACAGGATCCTGTCCGCCGCCAATCAGTTTCTTGGGTGCGAGGTGCCGTATCTGGGCTGCATATTGTGGGACGCGGCGATAAGAGATTCCGTGCGAAGAAGAAAGCCGTTGCTTTTGGCCGGCTTGAACACAGTTTCGGTTCCATGCTTTAAATTGCTTGCCGGCAAAATCCTTGAGCCGAGGCAGGAAGCAGAGGGGGCAGCGCGGAATATCGGCGAGGAGTCCTTTTTAAGGCGTCTGTCAAGCCAGATGGCAAAGAGGGGGGATTGACGTGCCGAAAGACGAAATGATAACGCCAGCTCTTGATTACTCTTCGAAGTTACAACCGGGCAAAAAGGGCGAAATAGCAATAAACGCTGGCATTTATAAAGGTCATTACCCTTCTCAGGTGGAGGACATAAAGCCTGACTCGGTGGCACTTGCTCACCCGCTCATGAAAGGCGCTCTTCTTCCCGCCTACCGCGAAATGAACTTCACTTTCACGTTCGAAGACGGGGGTGCCCTTTACGTGTTTGACATGTCGGTCCGTAAGGTGGAGACTCAGTCCGGCCCTCCGATTTTATGGGCAAATATCAATGGTTTCCCTAAAAGAGTTCAGCGCAGGCAATTCCTCAGAATTTCGTGTTTATGGAACATAATGATCTTTCATCTTGAGAGCGAGATGAAAAGCCCGATGTCCACTTCCTGGCTTCCCGCAAAAGCTATCGATATCAGCCTTGGCGGCTATAGGTTCGTGATAAATAGGAATCTTGTCAGCGAAATCAATTTTGAGCTGGGAGACAGGATATTCGTGCGCTTCGATCTCGCATCGGTGGAGCAACTGCAAGTAGGCAGAGTCACAAGGATCGTAAACAAGAAGGATATTTTGGAGATAGGTGTCGGTTTTGACGCGCTCCCGGCGAGCACCGAAAAAAAACTATTCGAATACATAAGGCAGCAAGAAATCATGTTTCGGGAGTAGCTGAGATGATTAATAATAAGAAAATACGCGTGATGATAGTGGATGATTCCGCGTTTATGCGTAAGGTAATCGGCGATATATTATCTGCGGATCCCGCGATAGAGGTCGTCGCAAAGGCTAAGAACGGGAACGAGGCGTTGCAGCATCTGAAGGAGTCGTCCCCGGACGTCATAACGCTCGATATTGAGATGCCCGGCAAAAACGGGCTTGAAATATTGCCTGAGATAATGGCTGTAAAGCCGGTTCCGGTCGTAATGGTCAGCAGCCTCACAAAAGATGGGGCCGATGCCACTATGCGGGCTCTGGATGCCGGCGCGGTGGATTTCGTTACGAAGCCTTCCGGCACGATCTCGCTTGATATGGAAAAAGTCGGAGGGGAACTGCTGCAGAAGGTTTTAGCCGCAAGCCGGGCATCCGTTCAAAATGCGCTGACTCACAGGCTTGTCGCAAAAAGCTACAGCGCGCTGCAGGGTCAGTCAAGAGCGCCGATGCCAAACGTTCCGCGTCGAGAGCCACCGCGCAGGCCGGAGATGCTCCTGATAGCGGCTTCGACCGGGGGGCCGAACGCTCTGCAGGAACTTCTGCCCGCGCTGCCGAAGGATTTTCCCATTCCTGTGATGGTCGTTCAGCACATGCCTCCGGGCTTTACTTCCTCCTTCGCTCTCAGGCTCAACGAGCGCAGCCAGCTAACGGTGCTGGAAGGCTGTGACGGGATGCCGGTGAGAAAGGGCGTCGCGGTGATAGCTCCGGGCGGGCATCATCTGATGCTTGGCCGGAAGGGCGCTGATTTTGTCTGCCGGCTGGCTGAAACTCCTCCGGTGCGCAGCGTCCGTCCGGCGGCGGACGTCCTTTTCGCGAGCGCCGCCGATGTGCTCGTAGGGCCTGCCATTGCTGTGGTGCTGACCGGAATGGGCAAGGACGGCCTTGACGGGACGCGGCTTCTTCGCGCAAAGGGCGCTTATGTGATAGCGGAATCGAAAGAGACATGCGTGATATTCGGAATGCCCGGCGCGATAGTCGAGGCTGGCCTCGCGGATGAGGTTTTGCCGCTTTACTCTATAGCGTCCGGCCTGGAGCGCGTAATTAAAAATTAACTTCCGTACCTTACATTAGAAATCCTCTTTTCGTTGAATATAGATATGCTAGGACAAGGAGGTAGGAAAAATGGCTGATTTGGATTTAAACCAGTATATGGGCGCCTTTTTAGACGAGGCCGGAGATAACCTGGCACACCTAAACGAGCTTCTGCTCTCCGCTGAGCAGAACCAGAGCGATATGGACATAATCAATGAAATATTCAGGGTGGCGCACACGTTCAAGGGAATGTCCGCTACCATGGGCTTTCAGACGATGGCGACACTTACGCACTCTATGGAAGACCTGCTGGGGCTAG
Organism: Synergistaceae bacterium; assembly: GCA_031257775.1. GTDB lineage: Bacteria > Synergistota > Synergistia > Synergistales > Synergistaceae > JAIRNC01. The sequence continues at coordinate 12,786 of JAIROA010000033.1, read as the reverse complement.
TCAGATCCGGAACGATGCTTTTGACGTCCGATGACGTCGACGTGCTGTTCAAATGCCTGGACACGCTGACTGCTATGGTGGATTCCATCAGGAACGGCGGGGCTGACCAGGATGTGCCGTCCGATGAGCTTATCAAGATCCTGCACGCGCGCAGGGATAACCCCGGCGAGGAGCCAGCGCTGGAAAAAGCGGCTTCCATAGCCGCTCAGGATGCGGATGTTTCCAAAGAGGCGTCCGACAATGGCGGCCTGAACCTCTCGGAGCAGGAGCGTGACTGGATAAAATCCGCCACGCACGCCGGGATGCAGGTCTACGAGCTCAAGGTCACGCTTGATGACAGTTGCATGCTTCGCGCGGCGCGGGCTTTCATGGTCGTGACGATCATCGGGGATAACGGTGACATAATCAAGGCCGAGCCAAGCGTCGAGGATCTCGAAAAGGAAGCGTTCGATAAGACGTTTACGATTTACGTAGCGTCGAGCAATCCCATTGAGACGTTCACAGGCCAGATAGCAAAGGTAGGCGAAGTCGAGGAGGTGGTAGGGACGGAAATCACCCTTCCGGACGAGATGCCTGAGGCCTCGTCCGAGCCGGACGAACCGGCCCAAAAAGAACCAGGGAAACCGCCTGCGGCAGCCGCTTCGAATGAGCCTTCCAAGGAAAGCCCGAAGCCCGCCGCCGAGCATAAACAGCAGGGGCATCAGGTGGGAAGCCGGACCGTGAGGGTTGATATAGGGCGTCTCGATAAGCTGATGAACCTTGTCGGAGAGCTTGTCATTGGGCGCGCGAGGATAGAGAGGCTCGTGCAGGAATCCAGGCTCAAGGCGTTTCAGGAGCCCCTGTCGCAGCTGGGCAGAATTTCAGGCGATATACAGGAACTTGTGACGAAGCTGCGCATGGTTCCGGTTTCGATGGTGTTCGACAGGCTTCCGAGACTCGTGAGGGATCTTTCGCGCCAGATGAGCAAGGATATCCAGCTCGTGGTCGAGGGCGCCGAAACAGAGCTTGACCGCACCGTCATAGACGAGATAGGCGACCCGATGGTGCATATCCTCAGGAACTCGCTCGACCACGGAATAGAATCCCCGGACGAAAGGGAGCAGTCTGGCAAGCCTCGCCAGGGAACGATAACGGTAGCGGCTTATCAGGAGGGCAACGGCGTCATTATCGAAGTCCGTGACGATGGCGCGGGGGTCAACACTGAAAAAGTCAAGCAAAAGGCTCTGGAACGCGGACTGATTACGAACGAACAGGCTGCCGTGATGACAGAGAACGAAGCCGTCCAGCTTGTCATGCTGCCGGGTTTCAGCACGAACGACAGCATCACTGAGATTTCAGGGCGCGGGGTCGGGACGGACGCTGTCAAAAACAAGGTCGAGTCGCTCGGCGGGCAGTTCATGATGTACTCGAAATTCGGCGCTGGAACCAGGGTCATCATACGCCTTCCCTTGACTCTGGCGATAGTGCTTGCCCTTTTGATAAAGGTTGGAGACGAGACCTACGCCATTTCGCTGGAAAACGTCGAGGAGACGCTCCTCGTGCATAAAAAAGATATCAAATACGTTCATGGCACGCCGGTGACGACGGTCAGAGGCGAGATACTGCCGCTCTCGGATCTCTCCGGGATCATCGGGACGCCGGGCGAAAGGCCGGATGTTGAGGAAAATCCCGTCGTGGTGGTGAGAGTAGGCCGCGACCACTCACGAGTAGGCTTTCTGGTAGACGCCTTCGTAGGGCAGCAGGAAATAGTCATCAAGCCTCTTGGCAAGCTCCTTCTCAAGGTGAAGGGCATAGCCGGGGCGACCATACTCGGGGATGGCAACGTAGCGCTCATTTTAGACGCGGCGTCGCTATAGAAGCCGTTTCCAAAACCAAATAAGAAAGGCTGTTGGGTGCCATGGATCCTACTTCTGAGTTTACAAGTATTCACATGGACGCTATCAAGGAGATCGGAAATATCGGAACCGGAAACGCGGCTACCGCGCTTTCCCGTCTTTTGGAGCGTATAGTGGATATGGACGTCCCTGTGGCTGAGCTTGTTCCAATATATGAGGTTTCAGCGCATTACGGGTCTCCCGAGACCCCTGTATGCGCAGTGCTGGTCCGCACAGAAGAGAACTTCTCCTGCAGTCTGATTTTCATGATAGAGGAGTTTAAGGCAGACATGCTTGCCAACCTTATCATTCCCATGGATCTGTCAGGGATGGATGAGGAGACGCGGCTTCAGATACGGAACAGCGCCCTTGCTGAACAGGGCAATATTATACTGGGCGCTTTTCTGAACGCTCTTTCGATGATAACCGGCTGGGTGCTTCCCACAACGGCGCCAGCAGTGGCCAGGGACATGCTGGGCTCGATAATGGATCTTGTCGCGTCGATGTTTGGCGTAATCGGCGACTCCGCGATGCTCGTCAAAACGAACCTCCATGTAAAGGATTTGGATGAGGATCTTGGCGGTACGCTCATCATGATACCGGATCCAGGGTCGCTTGAGACGCTGCTCTCTAAATTGGGGGTGCTTTAGCCGTGGTTCAGCCAGTTCATGTAGGAATGGCGGATCTCGTGGTCTCAAGGCACCCCGCGCATCTTGTGACGCTGGGGCTTGGCTCGTGCATTGGCCTTGTGATTTACGATCAGATGTCAAAAACTGTAGGAATGGTGCATATCATGCTTCCCGACAGCAGGGAGGCCAAGAACATCCCTAAGCCCGGAAAGTTCGCTGACACTGCCGTCCCGCTTCTTTTGGACGAACTAGCCAAGCTAGGGGTGAACAAGTCGCAGCTGCGGGCAAAAATGGCCGGGGGCGCCCAGATGTTTTCGATGCCCGGAAAAGACAGCGCGATTTTCGCGGTCGGCGCGCGCAATACCGAAGCCACGCTGAAGATGCTTTCATCGGAGGGGGTGCGCCTCGTCGCTCAGGATACAGGCGGAAGCAAGGGCCGCAGCGTCGAGTTCGACACCGATACGATGAAATTCACCGTTAAAACGCTTGGATTAGGGACAAAGGAGCTTTAACGGGAAAGCATTGAATCTAGTGTCAAACTGATCTCATAAGGGCGTTAACGGCGAAGAAGAGGGCGCGCAGGCATCGCTTTTTACGTTCGCCATTTAGGCATTTGATTTCAAACCGGCATAAACTTTTTTGAAGGGGGTAGCTTTGTGGAGCTGGAGAATGACAAACTGTGGGAAGCATATATACGCTCTCCGGAACCACGTCTAAAAGAAGAAATAGTAAAACGCTTCCTCCCGCTTGTGCGTTACGTCGCATCCAGGATGTCAGTCAAATTCCCGTCAGGCCTTGACTTTGAGGATATCCTGAGTTTTGGGGCGCTCGGCCTGCTCGACGCGATCGAACGCTTCGAGCCAGGCCGCGGGTTTTGCTTCCAAACGTTTGCGGTGCCGAGGATAAGGGGCGCGATACTCGACGAGCTGCGCCGTTTCGACTGGATTTCAAGAAGCGGCAGGGAAAAACTGCAAAAATTCGAGCGGACACTTGAAAACGTGGCGAAAGCCAACGGCAGCTCAGATGACGCATCGCTTATGAAAGCGATGGACATGGACGAAAAATCGTATAAGGACTTGCTTGAGATCGCAAGCCGCTCTTACATCGTCTCTTTAGACGATGTCCTCGCTTTGGGCGATGGAGACATTCAGAGAGAGGATACGCTTGAGGATGATAGGCCAAGCGCCCTTGATCTCATTGAGCAGGCTGAGGAAGTTGAGCAGGTCGTTGAGGCTCTTAAAAAACTTCCGGAAAGAGAGCGTCTTTTACTGTCGCTTTATTACTACGAAGGGCTTACTCTAAAAGAGATAGGGCAGGTTCTGGGAGTCACGGAATCGCGCGTGTCGCAGCTGCACGGCAGGGCGCTCTCGCTCTTGAGGGCCGGACTGAAAGCTATGGCAGGCGCATGAAATTATGAACCTGAAGCAAGGAGGGCATCGTGGATCATAATTCGGACATAAGCGAAAATTCAGGCGAAACGAAAGAAGCAGTATTCCGCATGAAGATATCGGACGACGCGCTCACATGTGAGATGCTCTATATCCCTCCTCAAGGCGATGTCCCCTTGCCAACCATAGAGCGCGTAAAAGGGGAGATGAACTCAAGAGGGGTTGTTTTTGGCCATGATGAGGACGCCATAAAGAATATGCTTGAGGCGCCGGTCACCAGGCAGTGGGTGGTTACCGCTAAAGGGGATCCGCCGGAAAACGGCAGGGACGCGAAGATAGACTATAAAGTCGATCTTAACATCCTGAAGCCTAAAGCGGTTGGCGACAGGGTCGATATGAGAGAACTCGGCGCAGTCATCAATGTCACGAAAGGCCAGCTGATAGCGGAGAAAATACCAGCCTTCAAGGGCAAAGAGGGCACCAGCGTCATGGGCAGGAAGATAAACGTGTACATGGGAAAAGATAAAAACCTGTCGGCTGGCAAGGGTACTCTTCTTTCAGAGGACAAGACGCAGCTTTTCGCTGACTGCGACGGGAATCTATACATAAAAGACCAGAAACTCACGGTAAATCCCACTTTCGAGGTAAACGGGGACGTCGATTACAGCGTAGGGAACATTGATTTTATTGGGCCGGTTACGATTACAGGCAGCATACGCGAAGGGTTCGAGGTGGCGTCCGGAAACGTCCTCAGCGTCGGGGGGGTCGTGGAAGGGGCTACTTTGAGCGCAGGGGGCGACATGCTGATAAAGACAGGCGTCCGAGGCGCGGGAAAGGCAAAGCTCGTCGCGAAGGAGAACGTCATAATCAGCTACATAGATCAGGCGTTTGTGCGCGCGGGGCGCAGCGTTAAGGTCGCCGAAGTCATTCTGAACAGCGATATCGGCGCAAGGTTCGACGTCGTCGTGGGCGGAGGTAAAAAAGGACAGATCGTTGGCGGGAGGATCGTTGCCGGAAGCGAGGTCGTCTGCGAGATACTCGGGAGCGAAATGGAACCGAGGACTGACGTAACGGTGGGCCAGCTCCCTGAGATAATAGAGGAGCGCAGGCAACTTCAGGAAAACCTTAAGCTTTTTGACGCGCAGGTAGAGAAGATTGACGCAAATATTGATTTTCTGAAGGATCTCCAGAAAAACGGCGACCTAAAGCCAGACAAACAGGAACTTTTGGCTAAGATGACGAAGGCGAAGTTTCAGATCAAGGCGCAGTACAGCGCGGCCCGCGAACGTATGGGCGAGCTTGAAAGGGACGCGGATGAAAACAGGATCGACGGCTGTGTGCGGGTGAGGAACGTGTGCTATCCGGGCGTATTGATAACGATAAGAGGAATTCATTACGTAGTCAGGGAGAGACTGCGTTTTGTAAAATTCGTATATGAGGATGGGGAGATCAAGATAAAATCTTTTGAGTAGGGTATTCTGTCGGGCGTTCACGGACATGCGCAAAGCAGCCGGTTTTGAGAGGAGGCGTTTTTCGTGCTGAGGCCTATAGATTCAAACCTTTCGATTTTAAATAGCGAACAGAGGGCAAGCCAGATACGCGATCCGAGCGCGCATCACGTTCAGACGCTTCAGCAGGACGAGATCGCGAAGAAAACCGAGCGCGAAAAGCAGACGGTGCAGGGTACGGACCGTACTGATGGGGACGTGAAGATAAAGGATCGTAAGGACGAAGGGAAAAAAGACGAGAGGCGCGGTAAAAAAAAACGGGATTCATTGCCTGAGACGGATGAGGCCGAAGAGAAAAATGCGTCGGGCGCTTCCTCAGGCAGGCTTGATTTTTTGGCGTGATGCCGATTCGCGGCGAGGCTGTTTTTGACGTGGTTTTTTCGTCATACACGCTGGTTTTTACGCTTTGCACGCAGTTTTTGGTTTTTAAATAGGCATGAAGCGGCGAAAGTCACGGAGATGATAGATTGTGGCGGAAAAAAAGCTCCTTTTGGGGTTCTTGACGATAGAGGCAAGGGATAATTTTTTCAGAGGAGCGGCTCTGGTCACTGACGCGAGGGGCATACCTGTTGACTTCCGGTACACTGAGCCTGTAAGACCGACTAAACTGGAGCGCATCCTCTACGGCGGCGCTCTTGATATATATCTTCGCGAGGAAGTGATACTGGAAAACCTCCTCGGCGCTGTCGAGGCAAGCCCGTCTTTATGGCTGGTCGATAGCGAAGATCTGATGCGTCCCGTGCAGAAGCTTACGAAACTTCAGGCGGTCGCCATAGAGCCCACTCAGCGGTCGCCGCTTGAGGCGAGCGGGAAATGCGAGCCGACGTCGGAGAACGGTGTTTTTATATTTCAGGCCGACAACATAAGCGCCCCGTTCAGGCTATCCGTAACGCAGGAGAACGCCTCCAAGATAGCCCAGATCGCCGAATCGCTTACATCAGCGGCTCTCGACATGGAGCTTATGGAGCCTTTCACGCGCATAGCTAAGGCTTTCGAGGCGGTGTCAGAGTCAGAATCATGACCGCGCATGAAGGATATACTTTCTGAGTTCGGCAGGAAGCTTTCGCGTTTATTTCTTGGCCGCATAGTGGTGCGGAAGCTTGCAAATCCGCGAAAGGCAACGCAGGCTGCTAAGATAATGACGCATTTTCACAAGGTTGAGATAAACCCTATGAGGGCGGAGCCCAGAGTCCAGGCGGCGCTTTTTGCCAAGTGGAAGGGCATGAGGGCGGTAAGCGCGGGGGATCTGATTTGCGGGCGTTTGGCGGAAAATTTTAAGGTTCGCTCCATCAACCTGGCTGTTTTCAGGGAAAAAAGCATCCGCAGGTATAGGCTGAATATAAAGGAAAGAGCGGCAGCAAGGCGCGCGATGGGGAAGATTGCCAAAACACCGATCACGCGTAGGAACAGGCTTCACTTCGTCAAGTCTCTCCCGAAGTTTGAACGAGCGAGCGTGCTTGCGCTATATTCGCCGATTTTTCAGGAAAAAGTCGTAAAAAGCGCGCTTGATAAGGGTAGCGGAAACTTGCTTTTTTGGTATGATAATGATCGGCCAAAAACAGGAGAGAGGCATCATCTGCTGTTGTTGCGGGTTTTTGGAGGGGGGGCGCCATTGAAGTGGGTCTGGTTGCCTGTAAATAAAAAAATCTAAGATATTGGCGTTAATTTTCATTTTTTATTGGCATTTTACTTAAAAACAAACTGGAGGTATGAAGTACTTATGTCAGATGAAAAGACGGCGGCTTCCGTCGTGGGGGTGGGCGACGTTCTCAGTGGAACAGTGGAGCACATCGCCCCGTATGGTGCCTTTATAAGGCTTGAGGGCGGACAGAAGGCGATGATTCATATATCGGAGCTGTCCTATAACTTTGTCAAAAAAGTGGAGGACGTACTTGCGCCATCCCAGGAAATAACGGCAAAGGTCATCAAAATTGATGAAAAAGGACGGATAGACCTTTCGATAAAGGCCTTGCAGGTGAAAGAGCAGCGGCCTGTCCGCCGCGAAGAGGATTTTGAGAAGAAACTGACATCTTTTATGAAGCAGAGCGACGAAAAAATCGCCGACTTAAACAGCAAGATGAAGGACTCAAGGGGCGGCAAGAGGCGCTCCGGCAAGAAGTGAGAAAAAACAGCGAGGATAGATAAGTGCCTGAGGCCCGCTCTTTTTTCCCTGCGGCATTTTTTTCTCGTTTTCAAAGCGCCGACGCAGCCATTTTGGGCGATAAAAGAGACGGCTTTTCAATGAGCCTGATAAAAGGAGCCGCGCATCGGTGCCGCTGGGGTTTTCCGCAGGTAGTGCTGTGCGGGGCGTTGCAACGCATGAAGCCTTTCCCGACTTCTTTCTGGCTCGTCTGCCCATTCCTTATACGATCCATCGCCACCCTGGAGTCAGGCGGTGGAGTTGCCGGGCTAAAGGAAGAGTCGCGGAATATGGACGCGGAATGGAGGAAATATCACCTGTCGCACGCGCTGCTGAGGCTTTCGATGATAAAACCAGCGCAGAGGGCATTTCTGAGAAACCGGAGGAAAGCTCTTTATCGCGCTATTTGCGCTAGGGGGGTTGGCGGTGCCCGTTACTCTGAAGATCCAGTGGCAGTCAAGTGCCTGCACCTTCAGATGGCTTCTTTTATCGCTCTGAGGCGTCATCCGATGTCAGAGTGGCTGTGCGGGAAGGTCGTCGAGCGGGAATGTAACGGTGCGTTTTGCCGTGCCGTAAACTGAGGAGGCTGAGTTATGAGGCAGATGTTGTTCCTTGCGGCAGGTGTTCTGTTTCTTGCGTTTTTCGGCGTCGGGAAGGTTTGCGCCGCCACTGACAAAGCAAACCCGGTTTTTCGCTCTAAGGTAGGCACGTTCGAGGTTTACGCGCTATCCGAGAGGCAATCGGAAGGATCGCTGTCCATTCTAATCGACGCTTCCTCGCGGGATATCGAAAAGTATGTTTCTTCGGGCAGCTATCCGACAGCCGTGAATACTTTCCTCGTCAGGACTAAAGACGGAGCGATCCTGATTGACGCGGGCCTCGGCGAGAAGCTTGAGGGGAACCTGAAGAGCATTGGCTTATCCCCGGATGACATAGGCACTATACTGATAACGCACAGCCACGGAGACCATATCGGCGGGCTTGTAAAAAACGGCTCTCCCGCGTTCCCTAAAGCCAAAGTTTATATATCTAAGGCGGAGTTTTCCTGGTCGCCGCAGGTCAGGCGGAGCCTTTCGGCCTACGCGGGCTGCGTTAGCCAGTTTGATCCAGGTAACCTGGCGGATTCAGGGCTAGAGATCATGGAAGGGATAAGAGCGATACAGGCTTACGGGCACACACCCGGCCACACGATCTTCCTGATAGAGTCTGCCGGTGAACGTCTGCTCGTGTGGGGCGACCTCACTCACGCTATGGCAATACAGATGCCGCGTCCTGATATCTCCGTTACATACGACTCAGACCCCGTGCGCGCTGCCGCAATCAGGAAAGAAGTGCTGAAATTCGTGACGGATGGTAAGGTGCCGGTAGCCGGCATGCACGTGGCTTACCCAGCCATTGGAAATATTGAGCGGGATCTGGAAGTCGCGGAAGGCTATAAATTCATCCCGTCCGCGGAATAGGCGCTTATCATCTAAGCTATGTGCATTCCGGAAGCCGCGCGCGAAAAAATGCATCTAGCCGGAGGAAGGTCGCTTCTTTTTGGGAGGACTTTAGTCATGGGGATTTTGAACATGACTCCGGATTCTTTTTTCGCGCCGAGTAGGCTATCTTCGCCTGACGACGCGCTGGAAACCGCAAGGAAGATGGCAAGGGACGGTGCCGACATTCTGGATATCGGCGCTGAGTCCACGAGGCCGGGCTCGCAAGCCGTGCTGGAGGATTCGGAGATTGCCGCGCTCATTCCGGCCATAGAGGCAATCAGGGACGAGATGCCTCAAATCCCGATATCCGTGGACACGAGAAGGGCAAAAACCGCCCGGTTATCGCTCAAAGCCGGCGCTGACATTATAAACGACGTATCCGGCCTGGAATTGCCATGCGAGTCTCAGGAGATGGTTTCGCTACTCTGCGAGACAGGCGCTTCTTATGTCCTGATGCATACAAAAGGAACCCCTGACGTGATGCAGCAAAATCCGCATTACGATGATTTCTGGGCGGATCTCTTTAATTTTTTCGAGGCAAAAATTGAATCCCTTTTGCGGGCCGGGGTATCGAGAGATAGGATAATACTGGATCCTGGCGTTGGTTTTGGGAAGAGGATGGAAGATAATATCGAGATAGTTGCCAACATAGGCGAGATGAGAAAGTTCGGCCTCCCTGTTTTAGCCGGAGTGTCACGCAAGGGTTTCCTCGGCAGGATAATTCATCTTGCCGGCCTTGAATCGCAGGCAACCCCCGAAAACAGCCTGGAGGGAACGCTTGCCGTTTCTGCCCTTTGCGCCGAGGAGGGCGTTCAGATAATCAGAGTGCATGACGTCAAGGAGAACAGGCGCGTCGTAGAGACCGTGAGCCGGATAAAAGAGTTCAGGCATGAGTGAGGCAGCCCTCGCTCTCGGCGCTAATGTAGGCGAAAGCCTTGGCGCGCTCCGCCGCGCCGCGGAGATCATTTCAGAGCGGATAGGGAACGTGACAGCAAAGAGCGGTGTGTATAAGACAGTCCCGTGGGGCCGGACGGATCAGCCGGATTTCATGAACGCTTGTCTCATAGTTGAAACCGAAATCACGCCGCCCGGTCTTCTGGAAAAAGCAAAGACGATAGAACGCGATATTGGCAGGGTTAAGAGGGCACACTGGGGGCCTCGCGAGATCGACATAGACATCATTTTTTACGATGACCTCATAATGAATGACCCGGAGCTGATAATCCCGCATCCACTCATGGAACTGAGGGGTTTCGTCATGGTTCCGCTCTCAGACGTCGCCCCGGGGTGGAAGCATCCCAAATATGGCTGGACGGTCGCGGGGTTTTTAGGCGGCATGAATACCGAGGGAATTACATTGATGACGCAGTTATGAGTTTCAAAAATATATCGCGTTCAACACCTAAAGACGATTTTCCATTTCTTCCGATTACGAAACGCGAAATGACGGCCCGAGGGTGGGATGGGATAGATTTTCTCCTCATAACGGGGGATGCCTACGTCGATCATCCCACTTTCGGGCATGCCGTGGTCGGCAGGCTCCTGGAATCATTAGGCTACAGAGTCGGCATTGTCCCTCAGCCGAAGTGGCGTTCCGCGGACGATTTTGCCCGCCTTGGGCGTCCGCGCCTTGCGGCTTTAGTGACTGCCGGCAATCTGGACTCTATGCTGTCGAACTACTCGTCTATCGGCAAAAGAAGGAGGCGTGACGCGTATTCCCCCGACGGGGAACCCGGGCTCAGGCCGGACAGGGCGACGATTGTGTACTGCAACAGGATAAGGGAGCTATGGAAAGACGTTCCCCTTATAATCGGCGGCCTGGAGGCAAGCCTCCGGAGAATCGCGCACTACGACTACTGGTCAGACAGCGTGCGAAGATCCATCCTGGCTGACAGCAGGGCGGATATCCTCGCGTACGGGATGGCGGAAACATCGCTTGAGCAAATCGCCGCTCGCCTTGCTGCCGGAGAGGATATAAGCATGATCCGCGACGTGCCTGGAACGTGCTGGAAAACACACGACATATCGTCAGCCCCCGGCTCGCTTGAGCTGCCGTCGTTTGATGACGTGCGCGGCAATAAAAAGGCGTTCGCCGAGGCGTTCAGGGTTTTCTATGAGGAACAGAATTTCGCGGACGGAAGAGTGCTGATGCAGGACAACGGTCCTTGGATCGTCGCGCAGAATCCGCCATCTTTGCCGCTTTCGCCGGATGAAATGGATAGGGTATACGGCTTTCCGTATGCCAGGATGCCCCATCCGTCCTATGGGGGGAAGGAAATCCCGGCATTCAAGGAAGTCTCCTTTAGCCTGACCAGCCACAGAGGCTGCTTCGGCGAGTGCGCTTTCTGCGCTATAGCATCGCACCAGGGCAGGGTGATACAGCCTCGCAGCAGGGAAAGCATTGTCCGGGAGGCAAAGATCCTCACTGACATGCCCGGTTTCAAGGGATACATTCATGATGTCGGCGGCCCTACGGCAAATTTCAGAAACCCGCAGTGCGAAAAAGCCACGGTTCTTGGGCCATGCCGTGGAAAATCCTGCCTATTTCCTAAGCCGTGCGGATCGCTGGAAACAAGCCACAAGGATTATATGGAGCTTCTGCGGGCTGTGAGGGCGCTTCCGGGAGTTAGGAAGGTCTTCGTGCGCTCAGGGATTCGATACGATTATTTGCTCGCGGATCCTCAATGGGAGGCATTTCTCAAGGAGCTTTGCGCATGGCATGTGAGCGGACAGCTGAAGATAGCGCCCGAGCATATCTCCTCCGGAACGCTTCGGCGAATGAGGAAGCCCGCGGGAGGGGCAACTAGGCGGTTTATCGAGGCTTACCGCAAGATAAACAAAAAGATAGGCAAGGATCAGTTCATCGTCCCCTATTTCATGTCAGGGCATCCCGGCTGTAACCTGCAAGACGCGCTCGATCTGGCTCTTTTTATAAAAGATTCCAGCCTACGCCCGGAACAGGTACAGGAATTCACACCGACGCCGGGGACGATAGCGTCCTGCATGTATCACGCTGAAATCGACCCGCTGACTGGAGAAACGGTGCATGTGCCGAAGGATGCTGAGGAAAAACGCATGCAGCGCGCGCTTCTGCAATACTGGCTGCCGAAGAACCGCCAGACTGTTCTCATGGCGCTTCGCAAAATGGGCAGGTCCGATCTCATAGGCGGATCGAAAAAATGCCTGATAAAATAATCGAAAAATCCATTGGGTCGATTGAAAAAGTAACTGCCACTTTGAAGAGGTAAATGCAACCGAAAGGAATGGAGTTGCATGTAATTGTTCAAACCGTGAGAAAATGAAGCGGGAATATTGATCCCTAACTTTTCATATTAAGCCATAGTTATTTTCTAAGTAAGCGGTAAATAATCAGTCACCTACCCATCCAGGCCGGAAAGCTATAGACTGCCTCCGAGCATGAATATAGCGATATTTAAATAAAAGGCCTGAAGTTAAAACCGTTGAAAGCGCTTATTGCAAGGACGCGGAACATTTGCCACGTAGCGTTCTTTTGTTAACGCGCTATATCAGCGAGGAGGCGTTTTTAATGGCAAGAGCTGAAAAGCGCACAGCCGAGGAGCATGTGCGCCTGGTATCGGAGCAGCGGTCAAGCGGCATGAGGCAAAAGGCATGGCGCGGGGAGCGCGGGATCAGCCTGAGGACGTTCCGCGGCTGGACGCGCCTCCCGGAGCGGGGCAAATCGGGGCGTGCTGGCGGTTCAGGATGTATCGGGCTGAACGCCGGCAATGCGCCGCCTGAGCCGGGG